>NZ_CP107871.1:4472857-4773214 GCF_041432505.1 Streptomyces virginiae | reverse complement strand
ACGGCATGCAGCCGGGTCCCGTCGGGCATCCGGGCATCCACCCAGGGCCGGGCGTCGTCCAGGCGCCGGCCCGCCACGGCGGCCAGCCGCTGGGCGAGCCTGCGCACCGCCTCGGCGTCGGCGAAGGTCACCCCGGTCAGCTCCAGGCCGCCGCCGCGGTCCACCCAGACCCGGTCGGGGGCCGCCACCAGGACGTCGGTGACCTCCGGATCGGCGAGCAAGGGCTCCAGCGGGCCCGCGCCGACCAGCTCGGACCGTAACTCGGCGGCCACACCGAGCACTTCGGCGTCCCCGAGCAGCCTGCCCTGGGCCCGTAGGGCAGCCGCCACCCGCGCCGGGGTCGGTTCCGCCCCGGTCTCCGCGAGCCGCCGGCGCACCGCGTCCAGGAGTACCGCGCTCATGCCGGCACCCCCTGGGCGGAGCCGAGGGCCCGCTGCCAGAAGCCGTCGCAGAAGCGGGCCAGCGCGCCCCGCCCCTGTGTTCCCGGCGGTTCACCTTCGGCCACCCGACCCGGGAGTCCCACCTCGACCGGCACCTCACCGGCCAGCGGTGCCCCCAACAGCCCTGCCACGGACTCCGGATCGAGGCCGCCCGCGCAGCGTCCCCGTACGACGACCCGCACGTCCCGGGCCACCATCCGCACCCCGGCCGCGACCCGGCCCGCGGCGGCCACCGACCGCAACTCGCCCGGTACCACCATCAACACCAGGTCGAGCTGGGCCAACACCTCGGCCACGGCTTCGTCGACCCGCCGCGGGAGGTCGACCACCACCACCCCGCCCCGACGACGTGCGGCGGCCACCACGGACCGGATCGCGGCGGGCGGCACCACCACCCGGTCCCCGCGGTCCCAGCTGAGCACGCGAAGGTCGTGCAGCTCGGGCAGGGATTCCTCCAGTGCTCCCGCGCCGACCCGGCCCCGCGAGGCCGCGAAGTCCGGCCAGCGCAGCCCTTCGGCGCTCTCGCCCCCGAGCAGGACGTCCATGCCGCCGCCGAGCGGGTCACCGTCGATGAGGATGGTCCGTTCTCCGGCGCGGGCGGCCCGCACGGCGAGCGCGCAGGCGAGGGTGGAGGCTCCGGCGCCGCCGCTGCCGCCGATCACCCCCACGGCGAGGGCGGGCCGCCCGGCCCCCTCCACGACATCGGCGAGGCGGTCGACGAGCCGGCTCTCGGCGTCGGGGAGCCTCAGCACCTCCTCGGCGCCGATCTCCACCGCCCGTTGCCACACATGGGGGTCGTCCAGGTCCCGGCCGACGAGGAGTACCCCGGCCCTGCGCGGCGCCCCGCGCACCCGCCGGGCGGCGTCGTCTCCCACCAGTACGAGCGGCGCGGACTCCCATCCCGTGCTCCCGGCGTCCCCGCCCGGCTCGGCCGCCCCGCCCGTGTCGGCGGTCCCGCCCGGCTCGGGAACCGCGTGGTGCACATGCGGATCGGCACCGGCCGCGGCACACAGCCGCAGCAGATCGTCGAGCAGCAGCGGGTCCTCGGTGAGGATCAGCGGCCGCCCGCCGCCGGGTACGGATCCGGCCATGGATCCGGCTCCGAGACCCGCCCCGACTCCTGTTCCCCTTCCGCCGACCACGGACTCCGGCGTTTCACACGACTTCGATCGCGCCACGATCTCCGCCCCCTTCTCACTGCAAATGCTTCCGCCACGGACTTCGCGGCTGGAATCACCGTGCAGCGATCAGGAAAAAGAAGTGGATCTTGTCGGATAACTGTGGACAAGCCATCGGTTGTGAATAACCCGCTCACCCTCTCAGGTGAGTTCCGGAACGCGGCGGAACCACTACGCACCGTCACGAGTTCGAGGGGATGAGGGCCTTCGCCACGTCGGCCCCGCACAGGAGGAGGGGCCGGAGGATGGTCACTTGGGGCCGAAGGCAGGGACGCGAACCGCGTCCGGACATGCGACGACCCCCGCCGGGGGGGAGAGCGGGGGTCGTCCCCACGGTCCGACTCGGGGGGGGAGGAGCCAGACCGGGTTAGCACGGTCGCGAACGATCCGTGACTTCCATGGTGTACCCGAGAGCCTTCTCAGGCAAACCCACGCGCCACACCTTACGCCGAATGGTGGGCGCATATGCTCGGGGCGTGGAAAATCAGCCCTTGCCGCACTCCTCGCCTCGCACCGCAGCCTTCTTCGACCTGGACAAGACGGTCATTGCGAAGTCGAGCACCTTGACGTTCAGCAAGTCCTTCTACCAAGGCGGCCTGATCAACCGGCGAGCCGTGTTGCGCACCGCGTACACGCAGTTCATCTTCCTGGCCGGCGGCGCCGACCACGATCAGATGGAACGGATGCGGGAGTACCTGTCCGCCCTCTGCAAGGGGTGGAACGTGCAGCAGGTGCGCGAGATCGTCGCCGAGACCCTGCACGACCTCATCGACCCGATCATCTACGACGAGGCCGCGTCCCTGATCGAGGCCCACCACACCGCGGGCCGCGACGTGGTGATCGTCTCCACCTCCGGCGCGGAGGTCGTCGAGCCCATCGGGGAGATGCTCGGCGCGGACCGGGTCGTCGCCACCCGCATGGTCGTGGGTGAGGACGGCTGCTTCACCGGCGAGATCGAGTACTACGCCTACGGACCCACCAAGGCGGAGGCCGTACGCGAACTCGCGGAGTCCGAGGGGTACGACCTCTCCCGGTGCTACGCCTACAGCGACTCGGCCACCGACGTCCCGATGCTCGAAGCGGTCGGACATCCGCACGCCGTCAACCCCGACCGGGCGCTGCGGCGGGAAGCCGTGGCGCGTGAGTGGCCGGTCCTGGTCTTCAACCGGCCTGTGCGGCTGAAGCAGCGCCTTCCCGGGCTGTCCATGCCGACCCGGCCCGCCCTGGTCGCCGCGGCGGCCGTGGGCGCGGCAGCCGCCACGGCCGGGCTGGTCTGGTACGCGAGCCGCCGCCGCGCCCACGCCTTGGCCGCGACCCGCTCTGCCTGAATGTCCTGACCTGCACGGATAAAGTCTGTCCGGTTCGCCCTTGATCGCCCCGGAAAGTAAAAAGTGGAGCCAGGGGTTTCGCATGGCTCCGAAGCGGAGTACAAATAAAGCAACGGCCCGCGAGACCAAAGAACATCCGAGAGGATCATCTTTAAAACGCAGTAAGGCCCACGGACCGAAGCATGAGCGCCGAGCACCCACGCGACGTCGACCCGTCGATTACGGGCCAGCCGCACCAGGTAACGGGCAAAGACCCCGACCTGATGGGCACATATCGAGGACGCTTGGTAACTGGGCGTAAATGCCAGCGGCGACACCAAAGCAAGACGGTGTCGCCGCAACCCATGTCCGGGGCCCGAACACCGCGGACCCGGGGCCGAACGGATGAAAACGGGCGGCTCAGGCCGCGCCGCGCTGCAGGGCTTCGCAGACCGCCGTCGACTCACGGACACCCAGCTCGATCGCCCGGCCGCAGTGCGCGATCCAGGCGGACATGCCCTCCGCGGTCCCGGAGAGGTAGCCCTCGAAGGCGGCCAGATAGGCCTCGGCCCCCTGCTCCGCGTGGCCGACCTCCGCCGGGCAGATGGCCTTGGGGTCCAGACCGCTGTTGATCAGGACGATCCGCTCGGCCGCCCGCGCGACCAGCCCGTTGTACGAGGCGAACGGACGCAGCGCCAGCAGCTCCCCGTGCACCACCGCGGCCGTGATCAGGGCCGGGGCGGAGCCACCCGCGATGATCAGGCGGGACAGCCCGTCGAGGCGACCCGCCACCTCCTGCGCGCTCGGCAGCGGGAGTTCGACCAGGGGCTCCGTCACCGGCTCGCCCGCCAGCCGGGGGCGGCCCACCACGTCTCCGTCCGCCGTCGACCCGCACGCCACCAGGTGCAGCCGCGCCAGGACCCGGAGCGGTGACTGCCGCCAGATGCTCAGCAGCTGGCCGGCCTCGGCCGTGAGTCGCAGCGCCGCGCCCACCGTCAGCGCCTCCGGCTCCGACCCGAAGTCGGTCCGGCGGCGCACCTCCTCCAGTGCCCAGTCCGCACCGGAGAGCGCCGCGCTCCCGCGGGCGCCGCGCAGAGCGGCCTCCGAGGTGATCTCGCCGCTGCGGCGGCGCATCACCCGGTGCCCGTAGACGCGGTCCACGGCCTTGCGTACGGAATCCACGGACTCGGCGACACCAGGCAGCCCGGCCAGGGGGGCCAGCGGGTCAGAAGCGCTACTCATAAGTAGGGAGCCTACGCACTGCGCACCCATAGCACCGACCCCTCCTTGGAGTGGTCTTCTTCACTCACCTCGACAACACACTGCTATCGAACCACTACGCTTGGTGAACATGAAGATCGCTTTCGTAGGAAAGGGCGGCAGCGGCAAGACGACCCTGTCCTCCCTCTTCATCCGCCACCTCGCCGCCAACGAAGCCCCTGTCGTCGCGGTGGACGCCGACATCAACCAGCACCTGGGCGCCGCGCTCGGCCTCCCCGAGGAGGAGGCGGCCGAACTGCCCGCCCTCGGCGCGCACCTGTCCCTGATCAAGGAGTACCTGCGGGGTTCCAACCCGCGCATCGCGTCCGCCGACACGATGATCAAGACCACCCCGCCCGGTCGCGGCTCGTGCCTGCTGCGCGTCACCGAGGACAACCCGGTGTACGACGCCTGCGCGCGCACGCTCCTGCTCGACGGGGACCCCGTACGGCTCATGGCCACGGGGCCGTTCACCGAGGCCGATCTGGGTGTGGCCTGCTACCACTCCAAGGTCGGAGCGGTCGAGCTCTGCCTCAACCACCTGGTCGACGGCCCGGACGAGTACGTGGTCGTCGACATGACGGCCGGCTCGGACTCCTTCGCCTCGGGCATGTTCACCCGCTTCGACGTGACCTTCCTCGTCGCCGAACCGACCCGCAAGGGCGTGTCCGTCTACCGCCAGTACAAGGAGTACGCGCGGGACTTCGGGGTCGCGCTCAAGGTCATCGGCAACAAGGTGCAGGGGCCCGAGGACATCGAGTTCCTCCAGGACGAGGTGGGCGAGGACCTGCTGGTCACCGTCGGGCACTCCGACTGGGTGCGGGCGATGGAGAAGGGCCGCCCCGCCCCCTTCGAGCTGCTGGAGGCGTCCAACCGGTTCGCCCTCCAGGAGCTCCAGGACGCCGCCGACGACTCGTACGCGCACCGCGACTGGTCCCGGTACACGGAGCAGATGGTGAGCTTCCACCTCAAGAACGCGGAGAGCTGGGGCAACGCCAAGACCGGGGTCGACCTGGCGGACCAGGTCGACCCCGATTTCGTCCTGGGCGAGGGGGCCGAGGCGCTCGTCAGCCCTCGTCCGCACTCTCCGCGGCCGGCTCCGCAGCCGGCTTGACGCCCGCGGGGGCGGCCGGCGCCGCCGGCGGCCCCGCGGTCAGGAACTTCGCCCAGCCCTCCTTCGGCGCCTCGCCGACGTCGAGGGTGCGCATCCACTCCAGGGCCTTCGGGTCCTGCGCGTCCAGCCAGTCCGCCAGCTCGCGGAACGGGACGCAGCGGACCTCCTTCTGGGTGCACATCGTCTTGATGGACTCCTCGACGGCGCGCATGTAGGTGCCGCCGTTCCAGGACTCGAAGTGATTGCCGATGATCAGCGGCGCGCGGTTGCCCTGGTAGACCCGGTCGAAGGCCTCGCGCAGGCCGTCGCGCATCTGGTCGCCCCAGTACGCGTGCTGGGAGGGGTCGCCCTGTGAGGTCGTCCCCGACTGGTTGACCATGTAGTTGTAGTCCATGCTCAGGGTGTCGAAGGCACGCCCCGGCATGGGCACCAGCTGGAGCGGGATGTCCCAGAGCCCGTCCGTCTTCTTGGGCCAGATCTGCTTGCTGATGCCGCTGGAGTCGTAGCGGAAGCCCATGTCCTTCGCCGCCAGCATGAAGTTCTTCTGGCCTTCCAGACACGGGGTCCGGGCGCCGATGAGTTCCTTGTCGTAGTTGAAGGGGAGCGCTTCCTGATCCTTCAGGCCGGAGTTGGTCTTCCAGTTCTTGACGAACGACTTGGCCTGGTTGATCTCGCTCTTCCACTCCTCCACGGACCAGGTGCCGACGCCGCCGTCGGGGCCGCAGAAGTGCCCGTTGAAGTGCGTGCCGATCTCATTGCCCTCCAGCCAGGCCGCGCGGACCTGGGTGGCGGTGTCCTTGATGCCCTGGAGGTCGCCGAAGCCGATGTCGGAGCGGCCGGGCTCGTGCTGGGGCGCGGTATAGAGGGAACGTTTCTCCTCCGGGAGCATGTAGACGCCGCTCAGGAAGTACGTCATGCGGGCGTTGTACTTCTTGCCGACGTCCCGGAAGTGCGAGAAGAGCTTCTGGCTGTCCTCGCCGGCCCCGTCCCACGAGAACACCACGAACTGCGGCGGCTTCTCGCCGGGCTTGAGCTTCTGCGGCTTCTGCACGTTCGGCTGCATGCCGGTGTACGCGGTCGAGCCGTCACCGATGGGCCGGTTGACGCTGCCGGGGGCCTCCGGGGCGGCGGCCCCCTTCAGCGCGTTCGGGGCCCCGGGAGCCGGGGACTTGGCGGGACCCGAGGTGCTGCACCCGGCGGCCCCCAGGACCAGCGCCGTGGCGACCAGGCCGCCGGCGATCTTCTTCGTGGCGGCGATCATCCGCCCCACCTCTCCCTCGCAGTTCCATCGCAGGACTTCCGCGCCGCAACGTCCCATGCGGTCCGCTCGGGAGAAGGTATGACAAGCCGGACAAAATGCTTAATCACCCTTGAGTGCTAATTCGTAGGCCATTTGCCCGTATTATTCACCGCTCACCTTTACTCTCCATTACCATCCATTTACCGAGTGTTGAGACTCCCGCCGCTTCATCCCTCCCCCGAGGAGACGGGAACCCATGACAGTCACTTCCCCTACTCGCACGACCCGGGAGATCCGCAAAGACTTCCCGACCGACCTCTCCGCCTCCATCGCCGTCTTCCTGATCGCCCTGCCGCTCTCGCTCGGCATCGCCCTGGCCACCGGCGCCCCGCTCCAGGCGGGTCTGGTCGCCGCGGCGGTCGGCGGGATCGTCGGCGGGTGGCTCGGTGGCGCTCCGCTCCAGGTGAGCGGGCCCGCCGCCGGACTCACCGTGGTCACCGCCGAGTTGATCCAGCACTACGGATGGCGCACCACCTGCGCCATCACCGTGCTCGCCGGCGTGTGCCAGCTCGGCCTCGCCGCGCTGCGCACGGCACGGTCCGCCCTCATGGTCAGCCCCGCCATCGTGCACGGCCTGCTCGCCGGGATCGGCGTGACGATCGCCCTCGCCCAGCTGCACATCGTGCTCGGCGGCAACCCCCAGAGCTCCGCCGTGGCCAACGTCCTGGGCCTGCCGGCCCAGTTGGCCGATCTGCACCCCGCGGCACTCGGCGTCAGCGCCCTGACCCTCGCCGTGCTGCTCGCCTGGCCGTGGCTGCCGGGCCGGGCCGGCCGGGTCCTGCGCAAGGCCCCCGCCGCCCTGGCCGCCGTGGCCGTGGCCACCGCCGCCGCCTCGCTGTCCGGGCTCGCGCTGCCCCGGGTGGACCTGCCGTCCTGGCGCAGCCACGCCCTGCCCGAGCTGCCCGAGGGCCCCGTCCTCGGCATCCTCGCCGCCGTCCTGACCATCGCCCTGGTCGGCAGCGTGCAGTCCCTGCTCTCCGCGGTCGCGACGGACAAACTGATCGCCTCCGAACGCGGTACGGACAACCGCCCGCCGCGCGCCGACCTCAACCGCGAGCTGTGGGGACAGGGTGCGGCGAACATCGTCTCCGGCGCGCTCGGCGGACTGCCCGTCTCCGGTGTGGCCGTCCGCAGTGTGGCCAACGTCAAGTCCGGTGCGGTCAGCCGGAGATCGACCATGCTGCACGGCCTCTGGGTCGTGCTCGCGGCAGGCCTGCTCGTCCCGGTCCTCGACCTGATCCCGCTCGCCGCGCTGGCCGCCCTGGTGATGGCGGTCGGCGTGCAGATGGTGAGCATCACGCACCTGCGCAGTGTCACCCGGCACCGGGAGATCCTGGTCTACGTCACGACCATCGTCGCCGTGGTGCTCGGCGGGGTCCTCGAAGGCGTCGCCATCGGTATCGCGGTGGCCGTCGCGTTGGCCCTGCACCGGCTCGCCCGGACCCGGATCACCGTGGAGCGGCTGGACAACGGGGTCCACCGGGTGCGGGCACGCGGGCAGTTGACCTTCCTCGCGGTGCCCCGGCTGAGCCGGGTGCTGAACCAGATTCCGCACGACGGGCACGCGGTGGTCGAGCTCGACGGCTCGTTCATGGACCACGCGGCCTACGAGACGCTGCACGACTGGCAGGCATCCCACCTGGCGCACGGCGGCTCGCTGGAGGTGACCGGCCGCGCCGGATCGTCGGCGCGACTGCCCGAGGCCGCGCCTGTTGCAGCGCCCGTGACCACGCCCGCCGACGGGCCCGACGGTCGGCCCGCCGACACGAGCCACCACGGGGACCGGTCCCGCCGCACGCCGCACCGCGGGGCGCACCAGTGCTGCCGGCCCTGGACACCGTGGCAGAACCACTGCGACCACCGCCCCGCGGGCACCCGTACGATCACTGCCGCCGCCGCGGCCGAAGCAGCCGCGACGGCCGCCAAGACGGAGTCAGGGGCAGAGGCAGGGGCGGAGACCACCGAGAAGGCCACTCCGAGCGCGCCCCGGCGGCGCGGCGCGGGCCAACTGGCCAGTGGGATCAGCGCCTTCCAGCGGGACACCGCACCCCATGTGCGGGACGAGCTGGCCCGCCTGGCCCGTGAGGGGCAACGACCCTCCCAGCTCTTCCTCACCTGCGCGGACTCCCGGCTGGTGACCAGCATGATCACGGCCAGTGGCCCGGGTGACCTGTTCACCGTCCGCAATGTCGGCAATCTGGTCCCGCTCCCCGGCGCGGAGTCCACCGACGACTCCGTGGCCGCGGCCATCGAGTACGCCGTGGACGTACTGAAGGTCGACAGCATCACGGTGTGCGGGCACTCGGGCTGCGGCGCCATGCAGGCCCTGCTCTCCTCCACGCCCGGCGCCCCGATGACCCCGCTGCGGCGCTGGCTGCGGCACGGGCTGCCCAGCCTGGAGCGGATGGCCAGCCGCCACCACGCGTGGGCCCGGATCTCGGGCCGGCTCCCGGCGGACGCGGTGGAGCAGCTGTGCCTGACCAATGTGGTCCAGCAGCTGGAGCATCTGCGGGCCCACGAATCGGTGGCCAGGCGGCTCGCCGAGGGCACCCTGGAGCTGCACGGGATGTACTTCCACGTGGGCGAGGCGCAGGCGTATCTGCTGTCCGAGGGCGAGGACTTCTTCGACTGCCGGGTCTTCGACAGCGTGGGCCAGCACGCCTGAACCGATACCCTCCCGTATTCGTGCAATCGTTTGGCCCCTTCCCGCCCCTTGCGGCGGGGAGGGGCCATTCGCACTCCGTTCTCGCGCGGCCCGGATCGTGATATAGGTCTAAACCAATTCTCGGCTACCCCTTGTCACCTGGGCCGCTGACTGATGAGCTATGCCCGGGGACACAACGGACACCCTGGGAAAGGGAGATGTCGTGAGCAATGAGAGCCTGGCCAATCTGCTCAAGGAGGAGCGGCGGTTCGCACCGCCCGCCGATCTGGCCGCCGCCGCCAACGTGACCGAGGCTGCGTACGCACAGGCCGACGCGGACCGGCTGGGCTTCTGGGCCGAGCAGGCCCGGCGGCTGACCTGGGCCACCGAGCCGACCGAGACGCTCGACTGGACGAACCCGCCCTTCGCGAAGTGGTTCGCGGACGGCAAGCTCAACGTCGCGTACAACTGCGTGGACCGCCACGTCGAGGCCGGCAACGGCGACCGCGTCGCCATCCACTTCGAGGGCGAACCCGGCGACAGCCGCGCGATCACCTACGCCGAGCTCAAGGACGAGGTCTCCAAGGCCGCCAACGCCCTGACGGAGCTGGGTGTCGAGGCCGGCGACCGGGTCGCCGTCTACCTCCCGATGATCCCCGAGGCGGTCGTCGCGATGCTCGCGTGCGCCCGCGTCGGCGCCGCGCACTCCGTGGTCTTCGGCGGCTTCTCCGCCGACGCCGTCGCCTCCCGCATCCAGGACGCCGACGCCAAGCTGGTCATCACCGCCGACGGCGGCTACCGCCGCGGCAAGCCCAGCGCCCTGAAGCCCGCCATCGACGACGCCGTCGCCAAGTGTCCGCAGGTCGAGCACGTGCTCGTCG
This sequence comes from Streptomyces virginiae, assembly GCF_041432505.1. GTDB lineage: Bacteria > Actinomycetota > Actinomycetes > Streptomycetales > Streptomycetaceae > Streptomyces > Streptomyces virginiae_A. The sequence continues at coordinate 4,763,090 of NZ_CP107871.1, read as the reverse complement.
TGCGCCGCACCGGCCAGGACACCGCCTTCACCGAGGGCCGCGACGTCTGGTGGCACGAGGTGGTCGGCCGGCAGTCCGCCGAGCACACCCCGCAGCCCTTCGACGCCGAGCACCCGCTCTTCATCCTCTACACCTCGGGGACCACGGGTAAGCCCAAGGGCATCCTGCACACCTCCGGCGGCTACCTCACGCAGGCGGCGTACACCCACCACGCGGTCTTCGACCTCAAGCCGGAGACCGACGTCTACTGGTGCACCGCCGACATCGGCTGGGTGACCGGGCACTCCTACATCGTCTACGGGCCGCTCGCGAACGGCGCCACCCAGGTCATGTACGAGGGCACGCCGGACACCCCGCACCAGGGCCGGTTCTGGGAGGTCGTCCAGAAGTACGGCGTCACCATCCTGTACACCGCGCCCACGGCGATCCGTACGTTCATGAAGTGGGGCGACGACATCCCCGCGAAGTTCGACCTGTCGAGCCTGCGCGTGCTGGGCTCGGTCGGCGAGCCGATCAATCCCGAGGCCTGGATCTGGTACCGCAAGCACATCGGTGGCGACCGCTGCCCGATCGTGGACACCTGGTGGCAGACCGAGACCGGCGCGATGATGATCTCCCCGCTGCCGGGCGTCACCGCCACCAAGCCGGGCTCCGCCCAGCGCGCCCTGCCCGGAATCTCCGCCACCGTCGTGGACGACGAGGCGCACGAGGTCCCGAACGGTGGGGGCGGCTACCTGGTGCTCACCGAGCCGTGGCCGTCGATGCTCCGCACCATCTGGGGCGACGACCAGCGGTTCATCGACACCTACTGGTCGCGCTTCGAGGGCAAGTACTTCGCCGGTGACGGCGCCAAGAAGGACGACGACGGCGACATCTGGCTGCTCGGCCGGGTGGACGACGTGATGCTGGTGTCCGGCCACAACATCTCGACCACCGAGGTCGAGTCGGCGCTCGTCTCGCATCCGTCGGTCGCCGAGGCGGCCGTGGTCGGCGCCGCCGACGAGACCACGGGTCAGGCCATCGTGGCCTTCGTCATCCTGCGCGGCAGCGCTACCGAGACCGAGAACCTGGTCGCGGACCTGCGCAACCACGTGGGCGCCACGCTGGGCCCGATCGCCAAGCCGAAGCGGATCCTGCCGGTCCAGGAGCTGCCGAAGACCCGCTCGGGCAAGATCATGCGCCGTCTGCTGCGCGATGTGGCGGAGAACCGCGCGGTCGGTGACGTCACCACGCTCGCCGACTCCTCGGTCATGGACCTGATCCAGAGCAAGCTCCCGGCCGCCGGCAGCGAGGACTGAGGCACACCGAGACACACCGAAAGGGGCACCCTGCGCACCGCGCCGAGTGCCCCTTTCGCACTTAAAGTGATGATCACCGGATACGTCCCCGCGTGTGCCCTGTAAAATATTCAAAGCGTAAAGAAACATCACAGGGTGCGCCGGGAAGTCTGGTCGGCAATGAGCTTCGCCATGCCGTCCAACCGCTCCCCGGAGGTGCCCTCTCGTGGCCGCGCCCAGCCCCACCGACCGCAAGAGCCCCAAGGTGCTCGGCCGCCTCTCACTGCCCGAGCTCCGCTTCGTCGGTGATGCCCTGCGCGCCGAGACCGTCGGCGGCGTGCTTCTCCTCGTGGCCACGATCGCCGCCCTCCTGTGGGCGAACATCCCCGCCATCTCGGAGAGCTACTCCAGCGTCGGGTCCTTCCACATCGGTCCCGCCTCCCTGGGCCTGGACCTCTCGCTCCAGCACTGGGCGGCGGACGGTCTCCTCGCCGTCTTCTTCTTCGTCGCCGGCATCGAACTCAAACGCGAACTCGTCGCGGGCGATCTGCGCGATGCCCGAGCGGCCGCCCTCCCGGTGATCGCGGCCCTGTGCGGCATGATCGCCCCCGCGGTGGTCTACGTCGTCGTCAACGTCCTGGGCAACGGCTCCACGGACGGCTGGGCCGTCCCGACCGCCACCGACATCGCCTTCGCGCTCGCCGTCCTCGCCGTCATCGGCACCTCGCTGCCGTCGGCCCTGCGCGCCTTCCTGCTGACCCTCGCGGTCGTCGACGACCTCTTCGCCATCCTGATCATCGCGGTGTTCTTCACCAGCGACATCGACTTCCTGGCGCTCGGCGGCGCGTTCGTCGGCCTCGCCCTCTTCTGGTTCCTGCTCCGCCGCGAGGTGCACGGCTGGTACATCTACGTTCCGCTCGCCCTGGTCGTCTGGGGCCTGATGTACAACAGCGGCGTCCACGCCACCATCGCCGGCGTCGCCATGGGCCTGATGCTCCGCTGCACCCGCCGCGAAGGCGAGCGGCAGTCCCCCGGTGAACACATCGAACACCTGGTACGACCGCTGTCGGCCGGTCTCGCCGTACCGCTCTTCGCCCTCTTCTCCGCCGGTGTCTCGCTCTCCGACAAGGCCATCGCCCAGGTGTTCACCCGGCCCGAGGCCCTCGGCGTGGTGCTCGGCCTCGTCATCGGCAAGGCGGTGGGCATCTTCGGCGGCACCTGGCTGGCGGCCCGCTTCACCAAGGCCGAACTGAACGAGGACCTCGCCTGGCCGGACGTGCTCGCCGTGGCCTCGCTCGCCGGCATCGGCTTCACCGTCTCCCTCCTGATCGGCGAACTCGCCTTCGCCGACGACGCCGTCCTCACCTCCGAGGTCAAGGCCGCCGTACTGATCGGCTCCCTGATCGCGGCCGTGATCGCGTGCGTCATGCTCAAGCTCCGCAACCGCAGGTACCGGGCGCTCACCGAGGCCGAGGAGCGCGACGAGGACCACGACGGCATCCCGGACATCTACGAGGAGCACAACCCCGAGTACCACCTGCGGATGGCCCGGATCTACGAGGACCGGGCCGCGGAACACCGTCGCAGGGCCGCGGAGGCGGCCGCCACCGCGCTCCAAACGGCAGCCGGGTCCACCGCCGAGGGCGACCGTCCGGCATGATCTGACTGACGACGCAGGACAGCCGCGCCGCCCGGCAGCAGACGACAGAGGGAGAGAGCGATGAGCGCAGTGGACCAAGAGGCGCAGGGAGCCGAGCGCACACTCGGCCAACTGGTCGCCTCGGCCACCGCCGAGATGTCCGCGCTGGTGCACGACGAGATCGCCCTCGCCAAGGCGGAGATCCGCGAGGACGTCAAGCGCGTGGGCAGCGGCTCCGCCTCGATGGTGGCCGCGGCAGTGCTCGCGCTCTTCGCCGTCCCGGTGCTGACCTTCGCCGCGGCGTACGGGATCCACAACCTCGGGCTCGGACTCGCGTGGTCCTTCCTCATCGTCGGCGGCGCGTTCCTGCTGATCGCGGGCCTGCTCGTGCTGATCGGCGTACGCAAGTTCAAGAAGGTCAAGCCGCCGGAGAAGTCCATCGCCTCCGTCAAGCAGACCGCCGCACTGGTCCAGACCGTCAAGCCGCACCCGCGGCCGGTGAGTGACAAGGTTGTGGGTGTGGCACGCTCGTCCTCATGACAGCGCCCACGCCGGACCCCAGCGTTCCTCCCACAGCTGCCACGGCGGTACGGCTCGATCTTCCGGGCGCACGACCGGTGATGCACCGGGACGTCGCCGCCAACGGCGCCCGCTTCCACGTCGCCGAGCTCGGTGACGGGCCGCTGGTGCTGCTGCTGCACGGCTTCCCGCAGTTCTGGTGGACCTGGCGGCACCAGATGGTCGCGCTCGCCGACGCCGGGTACCGGGCGGTCGCGATGGACCTGCGTGGGGTGGGCGGCAGCGACCGCACCCCGCGCGGCTACGACCCCGCCAACCTGGCGCTCGACATCACCGGAGTCGTACGGTCCCTCGGCGAGCCGGACGCCGCGCTCGTCGGGCACGACCTGGGCGGGTACCTCGCCTGGACGGCGGCCGTGATGCGGCCCAAGCTGGTGCGCCGGCTCGTGGTCTCCTCCATGCCGCATCCGCGCCGCTGGCGCTCGGCGATGCTGTCGGACTTCGGTCAGACCCGGGCGAGTTCCCACATCTGGGGCTTCCAGCGGCCGTTCGTTCCCGAGCGGCAGCTCGTCGCCGACGGCGGAGCGCTCGTAGGGGAGTTGATCCGCGACTGGTCGGGGCCGCGACCGCCCGAGGACGAGGATCTGGCCGTGTACCGGCGGGCCATGTGCATCCCGTCCACCGCGCACTGCTCGATCGAGCCGTACCGCTGGATGATGCGGTCGATGGCGCGGCCCGACGGGATCCAGTTCAACCGGCGGATGAAGCGTCCGGTGCGGGTGCCGACGCTCCATCTGCACGGCTCGCTGGACCCGGTGATGCGTACGCGCAGCGCCGCAGGTTCCGGGGAGTACGTCGAAGCCCCGTACCGGTGGCGGCTGTTCGACGGGCTGGGACACTTCCCGCACGAGGAGGACCCGGTCGCCTTCTCGTCCGAGCTGGTCAACTGGCTCAAGGACCCCGAGCCGGACCGCTGACGCGACCTCGGATCGCCCCGCCGCCCGAGCGGGGCGCGCGACGGCTCCGCGACGGCGGCGGAACGGGCCGCGAAACCGGCGACCGCCCCTGAACGGACGGGAGTTCGGTCGTGTGCTTGTCCTACGAGCATTCAATTGCCTGGCGCATAGGCCAATTGGCCGCCCCGGACGGGATTACGGACCTTGGGGCACGGGCACAGCTCGGAGTATGAGCTGGACGCACGACTACGGTGACACCGCGCACGAACGCCGCTCGGCAGCTACGCCGGGCACCTACGAGAGGGCCGGCCGGCACGGCCACGACCCCCGCCTCGGGATTCCGCTCATCCTGCGCCGACGGGCCCGCTGGGTCTCCGCGCGCCTGCGCCATCCACGGACGTAGGGACCCGGCGGGAGCGTCGACTCAGAGCGCGCAGCCCTGGCTGTCGACCCGACGTACGGCGTTCTGGCCGACCCGGATGTCGTCGCGGATCTCGTCGACCGTCAGCACGTAACCGGTGTTGGGGTCGTCGAGGGACTTCGCGAAGACGACTCCGTACACCTTGCCGTCGGGCGTCAGCAGCGGTCCGCCGGAGTTGCCCTGGCGGACCGTCGCATACAGCGAGTAGACGTCCCGTCGCACGGTGCCCCGGTGGTAGATGTCCGGGCCGTTGGCGTTGATCCGCCCGCGGACCCGGGCCGCCCGGACGTCGTACCCGCCGTTCTCCGGGAAGCCGGCGACGATCGCGTCGTTGCCGCTCGCCGCGTCCTTCTCGGAGAACTCCAGCACCGGGGCCTTCAGCTTCGGCACGTCCAGGACGGCGATGTCGCGCGCCCAGTCGTAGAGCACGACCTTGGCGTCGTACAGCTTGCCCTCGCCGCCGATCTGCACGGTCGGCTCGCTGACCCCGCCGACCACGTGCGCGTTGGTCATCACCTTGCCGGGCGCGAAGACGAAGCCCGTGCCCTCCAGCACCTTGCTGCAGCTGGGCGCGGTACCGACGACCTTCACGATCGAGCGCTTCGCCACCTCGGCGACGGGGCTGCCGGCGAGCGTCGGGTCGGGTGCCTTCACCTCGGTGATGGGCTCGTTGGAGAACGGGCTGAACACCTGGGGGAAGCCGTTGCGCGCGAGGGTGGAGCTGAAGTCCGAGAACCAGGTGTCCGCCTGGTCGGGCAGCACCCGCGACACGCCGAGGAGGACCTTGGAGTTACGAACCTCCTTGCCCACGCTGGGCAGCGCGGTCTGGGCCACCAACAACCCGATCAGCCACGCCACGAGCAGCATCGCGACCACGTTGACCAGGGCGCCGCCGGTCGCGTCGAGCGCGCGCGCCGGTGACCAGGTGATCTTGCGGCGGAGTCTGCTCCCGAGATGGGTGGTCAGGGCCTGGCCGATCGAGGCGAAGATGATGATCACGACGACGGAGATCACGACGACCGTGGTGGACACCTGGGTGCCGTTGTCCGTCACCCGGTCCCAGACCAGCGGGAGCAGGGACACGGCGATGAGACCACCGCCGAGGAAGCCGATCACCGACAGGATGCCGACGACGAACCCCTGGCGGTAGCCGACGATCGCGAACCATACGGCGGCGAGCAGCAACAGGATGTCCAGCACGTTCACGTGGGCCACCGTCTCACGCGCGCCAGTCGAGCGGGACCTGCCGTGAGCGGTCCCACGGACGCTCCCAACCCGCGAAGTGCAGGATCCGGTCGATCACTCCGGCGGTGAATCCCCAGACCAGAGCCGATTCGACGGTGAATCCCGGCCCCAGGTGGCCGCTCGGATGAACGGTCGTGACCCGGTGTTCGGGATCCGTGAGATCGGCCACGGGAACCGTGAAGACCCGCGCCGTCTCGGCGAGGTCCACGGCTCCGACCGGGCTGGGGTCGCGCCACCAGCCGAGGACCGGGGTGACGACGAACTCGCTGACCGGGATGTAGAGCCGGGGCAGCACGCCGAAGAGTTGAACGCCGGAAGGATCCAGCCCGGTTTCCTCCTCGGCCTCGCGCAGCGCGGCCCGCAGCGGGCCCGTGGTGTGCGGATCACCGTCCTGCGGATCCAGCGCGCCGCCGGGGAAGGACGGCTGACCCGCGTGCGAGCGCAGGGTGCCGGCGCGCTCCATCAGGAGCAGCTCGGGGCCGCGGGAGCCCTCCCCGAAGAGGACGAGCACGGCGGACTGCCGGCCTCGGCCGTCCTCGGGCGGCAGGAACCGGCTCAGCTGCCCCGGCTGGACGGACCGGGCCGCCTCGACGACGGGGTCGAGCCATCCGGGCAGGCCGTCGGTGGTGACGGCCGGGCCGCCGCCCTCGCGGGCTCCCACCGTGGTTCCGGTCTCGTCCCGTGTACCGCGCGTCATAGGCACCTCTGTCCGCGTCGTCCTGTCAAGCGCCGTCTCCCACACCGCAAACGCGGTCCGGGTACCGATTCGTTCCTGAGTCCCCGAGTCCCCTGGTCCACAGGGCCGCACACCCGCCCACCCCTGCGTCCCACGCCCCTCCCCCGCTCCTTGGTTCCCACCAGCCCCCGTACGCCCGCTACGGCGCCGCCACAGCCCCGCCCAGCGGCGCGGCCGGGAGGCCCGGGTAGTCCGGGGGCGGGGTCAGCCGCTGGCCGGGCTGACCGCCCTTCTCGTACTTGAGCAGCTTCTTCGCCTTCTCCGGGTCGGTCTCGCCCTCCCCGTACGCCGGGCAGAGCGGGGCGATCGGGCAGGCCCCGCAGGCCGGCTTGCGCGCATGGCAGATCCGGCGGCCGTGGAAGACGACCCGGTGCGAGAGCATCGTCCACTCGCTCTTCGGGAAGATCGCGCAGATCTCCGCCTCGACCTTCTCCGGGTCCTCCTGCTCGGTCAGCTTCCAGCGGCGCACCAGCCGGCCGAAATGCGTGTCCACGGTGATCCCCGGGACATCGAACGCATTGCCGAGAACCACGTTCGCGGTCTTGCGGCCCACTCCGGGCAGCGTCACCAGGTCCTCGATCCGGCCCGGCACCTCCCCGCCGAAGTTGTCCCGCAGGGCCTGCGAGAGGCCGAGCAGGGACCTCGACTTGGCCCGGAAGAACCCGGTCGGCCGGATCAGCTCCTCCAGATCCTCCGGGGCGGCCGCGGCCATGTCCTCGGGGGTCGGGTAGGCCGCGAAGAGGGCCGGGGTCGTCTGGTTCACCCGCAGGTCGGTGGTCTGGGCGGACAGCACCGTCGCGACGAGCAGCTCGAAGGGATTGCGGAAGTCGAGCTCCGGATGGGCGTACGGATAGATCTCGGCCAGTTCGCGGTTGATGCGCCGCGCCCTGCGCACCATGGCCAGATGCGATTCCGGCTTGGCCGACTTCGGTTTCTTGGCCGAAACTTTGCCCTGAGGGGTGGCCGCAGCCCTCGCGGACGTCTTCACTGGGACATGTTCGCCCACGGCAGAATTTTGGGGCTCCGTCACTCCGGCGGACCCCTTGGCCTGTGCTCTCACCGGCTTATTGGACACCCGGCCAGCCTAAGGCCGGCCGCTGACACCCGCCCGGACCTCAGGTAACACCACTCCGATTGGCCTCACGCCGCACAGCACGCCCGTCCGTCCGGCATCCTTGTGATTGATCGCACTGTTTGAGCCGTCCGGCAAAATGGGGAGCACGGTCCCCTGAGCTGGTCGACATAGGAGAGAGACTCGTGGACGACGTTCTGCGGCGCGCCCCGCTCTTCGCGGCGCTCGATGACGAGCAGGCCGCGGAGCTCCGCGCCTCCATGGGCGAGGTGACCCTCGCACGCGGTGACGCCCTGTTCCACGAGGGCGACCCCGGCGACCGGCTGTATGTCGTGACCGAGGGCAAGGTGAAGCTCCACCGCACCTCCCCCGACGGCCGCGAGAACATGCTGGCCGTCCTCGGCCCCGGCGAGCTGATCGGCGAGCTGTCGCTCTTCGACCCGGGCCCGCGTACCGCCACCGCCACCGCGCTGACCGAGGTCAAGCTCCTCGGCCTCGGCCACGGTGACCTCCAGCCCTGGCTCAACGCCCGGCCCGAGGTCGCGACCGCGCTGCTGCGCGCCGTCGCCCGCCGCCTGCGCAAGACCAACGACCAGATGTCCGACCTGGTCTTCTCCGACGTTCCCGGCCGTGTGGCGCGGGCGCTCCTCGACCTGTCGCGCCGCTTCGGCGTGCAGTCGGAGGAGGGCATCCACGTGGTGCACGACCTGACGCAGGAGGAGCTCGCCCAGCTCGTCGGCGCCTCGCGCGAGACCGTGAACAAGGCCCTGGCCGACTTCGCGGGCCGCGGCTGGCTGCGCCTGGAGGCCCGTGCGGTCATCCTGCTGGACGTGGAGCGCCTCGCGAAGCGCTCCCGCTGACGCCGGCAACAGCCGTTCGTAGGGGTCCTGTCCACCCGGGCAGGGCCCCTACGCGTCTTCCGGGCCCGACACGCCTCCGTGGCTCGGCCTCCCGACGCACGGCGTCGATCGGCCCGCCGCGGACCGGCGGCCAGGCACAGTGGAGTCATGGAGCACAGAGGGCTGGACGCGTACGGGTACTTCGAGCGTGAGGGCTCCCTCGGGCGGGTGCCGGGCGAGTTCAAGGCCGTCGTGGCGGCCGCGCGGACCCGGACCGCCGAGGCGTACGGCCGACGGCTGCACAGCGCGTACCTCTACGGGTCCGTGCCCCGCGGGACGGCCCGGCCCGGGCGGTCCGACCTCGACCTGCTGCTCGTCCTGCACCACGAGCCCTGCGACGAGGACCGGGACACCGCCGAGGTGCTCGCCCGCGGACTCGACGAGGATTTCCCCGAGGTCGACGGCGTCGGCATCCTGCTCCAGGACAAGGTCGCCGTACTGAGCGAGGCGGAACGATTCGACCTGGGCTGGTTCCTCGCCTGCCTGTGCACCCCGCTGCTCGGGGCGGATCTGGCCGAGCACCTGCCGCGCTACCGGCCGGACAGCCTGCTCGCCCGCGAGACCAACGGCGACCTGGCCGAGCTGCTGCCCCGGTGGCGTACGCGGGTGCGGGAGGCCGCGACCCCCGAGGAGTACCGGGCGCTGAGCCGGATCTTCTCCCGGCGCCTGGTGCGCACCGCCTTCACGCTGGTCATGCCGCGGTGGGGCGGCTGGACCAGCGACCTCGGCGAGTCCGCGGAGATCTTCGGCATGTACTACCCGCAGCGCGCGGCGCAGGTGGCGGCCGCGGCCGCCGTCGCGCTGGATCCCGTCGCGGACCCCGCGGTGCTGCGCGGTTACGTCGAGGACCTCGGGCCGTGGCTGGCGGACGAGTACACGGCCCGGCACGGCACGAAAACACCGCGCCGGGGCTGAGCCTCGGCCCGGGGCCGGATCAGGCCTTCTCGGCCTCGGCGAGGCGGTCGACGGCCAGCTTGGCCTCCGCCAGGCCCGCGCCGGTGATCCGGCGGTACTCCTTGATCGCCGAGATGTGCCGGTCCGCCCTGAGGTGGGCGCGTACCTCGTCCATCCCGGCCGGCTCCGGCTCCTCGATGCCGAAGTGGTCCAGCACCAGGGCCAGGCGACGCTCCATGCGGTCCGCCTTGTTCTGGAGGCTCTGCACCCGCAGGGTCACCGTCGAGGTGATCCACCCGGCCGTCGCGACCAGTACGACCAACAGGAACACGGTGTTCATTCAGGCCCTCCCGGGATCAGTCCGTGATCTTGAAGGTACTCCAGCTGCGCCCGGACGGACCATTCCGCGGCCGGCCACAGGGAGCGGTCCACGTCCGCGTAGACCTGGGCGACGACCGCCTCCGGGGTCAGGCAGCCGTTCTCGACGGCGGTCTCGACCTGGGCGAGCCGGTGGGCCCGATGGGCCAGGTAGTACTCGACGGCGCCCTGCGCGTCCTCCAGGACCGGCCCGTGGCCCGGCAGGACGGTGTGCACCCCGTCGTCCACGGTGAGCGAGCGCAGGCGGCGCAGGGAGTCCAGGTAGTCCCCGAGGCGGCCGTCGGGGTGGGCGACGACGGTGGTGCCACGGCCCAGGATCGTGTCGCCGGTCAGTACGGCCCGGTCGGCGGGCAGGTGGAAGCAGAGCGAGTCGCTGGTGTGGCCGGGGGTCGGCACCACGCGCAGCTCCAGCCCGCCGGTCCGGATCACGTCCCCGGCGGCCAGGCCCTCGTCACCGAGGCGCAGGGCCGGGTCCAGGGCGCGGACCTTCGTACGGGTGAGCTCGGCGAAGCGACCCGCGCCCTCGGCGTGGTCGGGGTGGCCGTGGGTGAGCAGGGTGAGGGCGATCCGCTTGCCGGCCTGCTCGGCGGTGGCGATGACCGCCCGCAGGTGTATGTCGTCCAGCGGGCCGGGATCGATCACGACGGCGAGGTCGGAGCCCGGCTCGGACACCAGCCAGGTGTTGGTGCCGTCGAGGGTCATCGCGGAGGCGTTGGGAGCCAGGACGTTCACCGCGCGGGCGGTCGCCGGGCCGGAGGTGACGACTCCGCGGGGCTGTCCGGGCAGTGCGGCGGCGTCGGTCATGCGGGGCCTCCGGGGCCTGCGGGGCCTGCGGGACGCCCGGGGCGGACGCGCTTGGTGAACTCGTCGTGCCCCGGCCAGCTGAGCACCAGCTCGCCGTCCTCCAGCGTGGCCTGGGCCAGCACCGGGGTGAGGTCCTGCTCGACCGCGGCGGCGAGCGCTCCCGCGGCGCTCCCGTACGGCTCCAGCGACCGCAGCGTGGAGATGGTGGGCGGCATCATCAGCAGCTCGCCCTTGTCGTACCCGGCGGCCGCGTCGGCGGGCCGGATCCACACGGTCCGGTCGGCCTCGGTGGAGGCGTTGCGGGTGCGCTGGCCCTCGGGGAGGGCGGCGACGAAGAACCAGGTGTCGTAGCGGCGCGGCTCGAACTCCGGGGTGATCCAGCGCGCCCACGGCCCGAGCAGGTCCGAGCGCAGCCGCAGGCCGCGGCGGTCGAGGAACTCCGCGAAGGACAGCTCCCGCGCCACGAGGGCCTGCCGGTCGGCCTCCCAGTCGTCCCCGGTGGTGTCACCGACGATCTCGTCCGGGGTCCGACCGGCGAGCAGGACGCCCGCCTCCTCGAAGGTCTCCCGTACGGCGCCGCAGACGATGGCCTGGGCGGTGAGGGGATCGGTTCCGAGCCGGGCCGCCCAGTCCTCCCGGGAGGGACCCGCCCAGCCGACCTGGTGCTCCTCGTCGCGCGGATCGACCCCGCCACCCGGATAGGCGTACGCGCCCCCGGCGAAGGCCATGGAGGCCCGCCTGCGCAGCATGTGCACGGCGGGACCGTCGGGGGTGTCGCGCAGGAGCATCACGGTGGCGGCGCGCCGCGGGTCCACCGGGACGAGCGAGCCGTCCGCGAGCGCGCGGATGCGGTCGGGCCACTCCGGCGGGTACCACTGGCCTCCGGCGGGGGGCTGCTGCTGACCATGCTGACCATTCGGCATGGCCGGATGCTACGGCCATCCGGCCCGATGTTCGAGGGTCACCCGTCGTGGTCGGCCGACACGGTCGGTCGACACGGTCGCCGGCGCGGGTGGCCGACACGGGCGATCCGGCCCCGGGGCGGCACGCGGGACGGGCCGGGTACCGCGCGGTGCGCGACCCGGCCCGTCTTCGTGAAACCCTCCCCGAAGGGATCAGGCTCCGGCGACCAGCTCCACCTGGATCTCGACCTCGACCGGGGCGTCCAGCGGCAGGACCGCCACGCCGACGGCGCTGCGGGCGTGGACGCCCTTCTCGCCGAGGACCTCGCCGAGCAGCTCGCTCGCGCCGTTCAGCACGCCGGGCTGGGCCGTGAAATCGGGGGCGGAGGCGACGAAGCCGACGACCTTCACGACCCGCGCGATCTTGTCGAGGTCACCGACGACCGACTTGACGGCGGCCAGGGCGTTCAGCGCGCAGATCGCCGCCAGCTCCTTGGCCTGCTCCGCCGAGACCTCGGCGCCGACCTTGCCGGTGATCGGCATGCTGCCCTTGACCATCGGGAGCTGGCCCGCGGTGAAGACGTACGAGCCCGACCGCACGGCGGGCTGGTACGCGGCCAGCGGCGGGACGACGCCCGGGAGCGTCAGGCCGAGCTCGGCCAGCTTCGCCTCTACAGCGCTCATGCCTTCTCCCGCTTGAGGTAGGCCACGAGCTGCTCGGGGTTGTTCGGGCCGGGCACGACCTGGACGAGCTCCCAGCCGTCCTCGCCCCAGGTGTCCAGGATCTGCTTGGTGGCGTGAACCAGCAGCGGGACCGTCGCATATTCGAACTTCTTGGTCATGGGAGCGAGGGTAGTGCCTGTCGTGCGGGCCGCATGCCGCCCCCGGAACCGACGGCCGGACACCTCACCCGGGCAGGCGCCGAACCGCCCCGACACGGCGCCCGACCGGGCCCGGACGTGGCGGATCCGGGCCGGACGTAACGGAGCTCACCCCCGAACACTCCGGCAGAACCACCCGGCACCACCGGAGTCGAACCCGAGGAATTAGGCTCGGACGCTGTGAGCAGGCTCCAGGTGGTCAGCGGCAAGGGCGGCACCGGCAAGACCACGGTCGCCGCAGCACTCGCGCTTGCCCTCGCACGCGAGGGCGGCCGGACTCTTGTGGTGGAGGTCGAGGGCAGGCAGGGGCTCGCGCAGCTCTTCGGCGCCGAGGCACTCCCCTACGAGGAGCGGAAGATCGCCGTGGCGCCCGGCGGGGGCGGTGAGGTCTACGCGCTCGCCATCGACGCCGAACGGGCGCTGCTGGACTACCTCCAGATGTTCTACAAGCTCGGCTCGGCCGGCCGCGCGCTCAAGAAGCTCGGCGCCATCGACTTCGCGACGACCATCGCACCCGGACTGCGCGACGTGCTGCTGACCGGCAAGGCGTGCGAGGCGGTGCGGCGCAAGGACAAGGCCGGTCGGTACGTCTACGACCACGTGATCATGGACGCGCCGCCGACCGGGCGGATCACCCGGTTCCTGAACGTCAACGACGAGGTGGCGGGCCTGGCCCGGTTCGGGCCGATCCACAACCAGGCCCAGGCCGTCATGAAAGTCCTCAAGTCGCCCGAGACGGCCGTGCACCTGGTCACCCTCCTGGAGGAGATGCCCGTCCAGGAGACCGCGGACGGCATCGAGGAACTGCGCGGGGCCGGCCTGCCGGTCGGGCGGGTCATCGTGAACATGGTCCGGCCGCACCATCTGGACGAGGACACCCTGCGCACGGCGGCGGGCGACCACCGCGCCGAGGTGGCGAAGTCGCTGTCCCGGGCGGGACTCGGCGGGGCACGCCGCGGCGGGCTGGCCGAGCGGCTGGTGGACCCGCTGCTCACGCAGGCCGCCGAGCACGCGAGCCGGGTGGAGCTGGAGCGCGCGCAGCGCTCCGTACTGGCGGGGCTGGACCTGCCGACGTACGAACTGCCGCTGCTCGGCGCGGGGATGGATCTGGCCGGGCTCTACGCGCTGGCCAAGGATTTGCGGAAGCAGTCGGTGGCCGAATGAGCGAGGGGGTGGACACCGTGGGCATGGACACTCCGCCGCGGCTGGCGGTCGACCGGCTGTTGGACGATCCGGAGACCCGGATCATCGTGTGCTGCGGGGCGGGTGGGGTCGGCAAGACCACCACGGCCGCCGCGCTCGGCGTACGGGCGGCGGGGCGCGGGCGCAAGGCCGTCGTGCTCACCATCGACCCGGCGCGGCGGCTCGCGCAGTCGATGGGGATCGACTCGCTGGACAACACCCCGCGCAAGGTGGCGACCGTAGGGGCGGGCGACGGCGAACTGCACGCCATGATGCTGGACATGAAGCGGACGTTCGACGAGATCGTCGAGGCGCACGCGGACGGCGAGCGGGCCCGGGCCATCCTCGCCAACCCCTTCTACCAGTCCCTGTCGGCCGGCTTCGCGGGCACGCAGGAGTACATGGCGATGGAGAAGCTGGGGCAGCTGCGGGCCCGGGACGACTGGGACCTGATCATCGTCGACACTCCGCCGAGCCGGTCCGCGCTGGACTTCCTGGACGCGCCGAAGCGGCTCGGGTCCTTCCTGGACGGGAAGTTCATCCGGGTGCTGATGGCTCCGGCGAAGGTGGGCGGCCGGGCCGGGATGAAGTTCCTGAATGTCGGTATGTCGATGATGACCGGCACCCTCAGCAAGCTGATGGGGGCCTCGCTGCTGAAGGACGTCCAGACCTTCGTGGCCGCGATGGACACGATGTTCGGCGGCTTCCGCACGCGCGCGGACGCCACCTTCCGGCTGCTTCAGGCTCCCGGCACGGCCTTCCTGGTGGTCGCCGCGCCCGAGCCGGACGCCCTGCGCGAGGCGGCGTACTTCGTGGAGCGGCTGGCCGCGGAACGCATGCCGCTGGCCGGTCTGGTACTGAACCGGGTGCACGGCAGTGGCGCCGACCAGCTGTCCGCCGAGCGGGCGTTGGCCGCGGCAGAGAATCTTGAAGAAGGCGGCATTGTCGATCAGGAGTCCGGGAAAGCTGGACTTCGTGACTCGGGCGCAGAACCGACCGAGCCCGCCCATCCCACCGAAACAGCCCGGACCGCGAACCCTCCCGAGACAGGCTCCCCCGGCACCGAAGGCGATACCGCGGTCGTCGACCGGATCACGGCAGGACTGCTACGCCTGCACGCCGAGCGCATGCAGGTGATCGCGCGTGAACAGCGCACACGCGATCGCTTCACCTCGCTTCACCCCGAAGTGGCGGTGGCGGAAGTGGCCGCCCTGCCCGGCGATGTGCACGACCTCGCCGGGCTACGGGCCATCGGAGAACGACTCGCGGCCGGGGTACCGGCCGGAGCGTAGGCGTTCGTACGTCGTGGTGGCCGTGTGATCTACCCGGCTGCCGCGTATGTCTCGTACGACACGTCGATCTCCGCGTCTGCATCCATGGTGAGGATGCCCGTGCTGCGCTCGTACTCCGTACGTGCGGTTTCGAGCAACCGTCGCCACGAAGTGACGGTGGGACGCCGGCGCAGCAGCGCACGTCGTTCCCTCTCGGTCATTCCACCCCACACGCCGAACTCGACACGGTTGTCGAGCGCGTCGGCCAGGCACTCGGTCCGCACCGGACATCCGGTGCACACCGCCTTGGCCCTGTTCTGTGCCGCTCCTTGAACGAATAGTTCATCCGGATCGGTAGTGCGGCAGGCTGCCTGCGCACTCCAGTCGGTAACCCAGCCCATCCCGGCGCCGTCCTCTCCCGAATCGAGGCTCCCCCACGGCGGTAGCGGCATATTCACCGCTGCCAGTTGAGGACGTTACGGAAGGCGAGCACAGTGCAACACCCCCGACGGGCCCAATCTTGAATGGTCCGAACGGACTATGGGTAAGCGGCAGATCACCCGACGGAGTGATCCGGCGACATGCCCGACCATTGCGGCAATTCGGGTGTAATCACCTGTTCGACTTCAGCAGAGGGGCCAGATTCGGACATGTGTCCACCCCATTCGGGAAGGGTGAAAATCAAGCCGAGGGGTTGATGTCGCACCACACTGCTGTGACAGTTGGGGACAGCTTAGGCCAAGGCATTCGCGTGTGTCCGGCGAATGAGAACGTAGGCTGCCCCCTATGGGAAAGAAGCGCTCGGGCGGCGGGCTCACGGGGAGCCAGCAGGCCGTCAAGTTCCTCGGAGTGTCCGTCCTCTCCGGGGTGGTACTGGCCGGCATGGCGATTCCGGCCGCAGGCGCCCTGGGCCTGGCGGCCAAGGGGACGGTCGAGGGATTCGATGAGATCCCGGCCAATCTCAAGACTCCGCCGCTGAGCCAGCGGACCACGATTCTGGACGCCGAGGGTGGCACGATCGCCACCGTCTATTCGCGCGACCGTCAGGTGGTCCCGCTCACGGCGATCTCCCCGTACATGCAGAAGGCCATCGTCGCCATCGAGGACTCGCGTTTCTACGAGCACGGCGCGGTCGACCTCAAGGGCATCCTGCGCGCGGTCAACCGTAACGCGCAGGAAGGCGGAGCCGCACAGGGTGCCTCCACCCTCACCCAGCAGTACGTGAAGAACGTGTTCGTCGAAGAGGCCGGCGACGACGAGACCAAGGTGCGCGAAGCCCAGGAGAAGAGCCTCGGGCGCAAGATCCGCGAGCTGAAGTACTCGATCCAGGTCGAGGAGGAGCTCGGGAAGAAGAAGATCCTCGAGAACTACCTCAACATCACCTACTTCGGCCAGCAGGCGTACGGAATCGAATCCGCCGCCCAGCGCTACTTCAGCAAGCCGGCCAAGGACCTCACCCTGGAGGAGTCCGCGCTGCTCGCCGGCGTCGTGCAGTCGCCGAGCCGGTACGACCCCGTGAACGACGCGCAGGAGGCGACCAAGCGTCGCAACATCGTCCTGCAGCGGATGGCCGACACCAAGGACGTCTCCCAGGCGGAGGTGGACGCGGCGAAGGCGAAGCCGGTCACCCTCAAGGTGACCAAGCCCAAGAACGGCTGCATCACCGCCGTCAAGGGCGCGGGCTTCTTCTGCGACTACGTCCGCAACTCCTTCCTGACCGACCCGGCCTTCGGCAAGACGCGCGAGGACCGGGCGAAGGTCTGGAACCAGGGCGGCCTGACGGTACGCACCACCCTGGACCCGCAGTCGCAGGACGCGGCCAACGAGTCGATCAAGGACCACGTCTACCAGGAGGACTCGATCGCGACGGCTGTGACCATGGTCCAGCCGGGCACCGGCCGGGTGCTGGCGATGGGTCAGTCCAAGCCGTACGGCTTCGGGAAGAACGAGACCCAGATCAACTACTCCGTGGACAAGCGGATGGGCGGCTCGAACTTCGGCTTCCAGGTCGGCTCGACCTTCAAGCCGTTCATCGCCGCGGCGGCCATAGAGCGGGGCATGCCGGCGACCAAGGTGTACCCGGCGCCGAACAAGATGGAGTACCCGACGCCGATCTCGCGCTGTGACGGCAGCCAGTGGCTGAACCTGCCGATCAACGGCAAGACCCAGACGGCGAAGAACGAGACCGAGGACGAGGTCGGTCCGTACGCGCTGCGGACGGCGATGGAGAAGTCCATCAACACGTACTTCGTCGAGATGATCGGCGAGATCGGCCTCTGCCCGGTGACGGAGATGACGCAGAAGCTCGGCGTGGTCCCGGCCGACGGCTCCAAGATCCCCGAGGCCCCGTCGATCGCGCTCGGCTCCGCCGAACTCTCCCCGTTGACGATGGCCAACGCGTACGCGACCTTCGCCAACCGCGGCGTCCACTGCACCCCGGTCGCCATCGAGTCGATCACGGACGCGCACGGCAAGGCGCTCGCGGTGCCGAAGTCCAAGTGCGAGCGGGCGATGTCGACCGAGACGGCCGACACCATCAACACCCTGCTGCGTGGAGTGGTCGACTCCGGTACCGGTGAGCGGGCCGGTCTGAGCGACCGCGACAGCGCCGGCAAGACCGGTACCACGGACGAGCGCTACAACGCCTGGTTCGTCGGCTACACGCCGAACCTCTCCGGCGCGGTGTGGGTCGGCTCCGGCGGCGCGAAGAAGATCACGATGGAGAACATCGTCATCGGCGGCAGGCCCTTCGACAAGGTCTTCGGTGGCGGTCTGCCCGGCCCGATCTGGAAGGACGCGGTCAGCGGCGCGCTCTCCGGCCGGGAGTCGGGGAACTTCGTCACGGTCGGCATCCCGGAGCCGACCGTCCCCCCCTCCGGCGGTCCGCGCGGGAACAAGCCGCCCACGACGAACCCGAGCCGACCCGGCAAGCCCGGCGGCGACGGCAAGCCCGGTGGACGGCCCGGCGGCCAGAACGGTGGGGCCAACGGAGGCGCCAACGGCGGCGCCACGGGTGGAGCCACCGGCGGCGCGGGCGGCGGCGTCGAGCCGCAGCCCCCGTTCCCCGGACTCACCGAGGGAATGATCGGCGGCCGCGACGACCAGTAGCGGTCGACGCACGGCACGACACGCGAAAGGGGAGGGCCCCGGCCGACACGGCCGGGGCCCTCCCCTTTCTTCCAGCTCTTCCGCTGCGCGGTCCTACGAGAGCTGTCCCTACGGGAGCTGTCCTACGAGAGCTGCTGCTTGACGACGGCGGCGACGCGCCCGCCCTCCGCCAGCCCGGCGACCTTCGGGTTCACGAGCTTCATGACGGCACCCATCGCGCGCGGCCCCTCGGCACCCGCGGCCTTGGCCTCCTCGACGGCCTGCGCCACGATCGCCACGAGCTCGTCGTCGCTGAGCTGCTTGGGCAGGTAGGTGTCGAGGAACTCGCCCTCCGCGGTCTCGCGGGCGGCCTGCTCGGGACGGCCGCCCTGGGCGAAGGCATCCGCGGCCTCACGGCGCTTCTTCGCCTCCTTGGCGATCACCTTGAGGACCTCCTCGTCGGAGAGCACACGTGCCTCCTTGCCCGCGACCTCCTCCTTGGTGATGGCGGAGAGGGTCAGGCGCAGCGTGGACGAGTGCAGTTCGTCGCGCGCCCTGATGGCGGTCGTGAGGTCTTCCTGGAGCTTGGCCTTGAGCGTGGTCATGGATGTGAGTCTGCCAGGTGCGGGGGCGGTGGCGCTCACCTGTTTTCCCGGTCTGAGACGATGGGTCCATGCGTGCGCGTTACGGAGTACCCCTGAAGGCGGCTGCCGGAATCGCTGCGGTGGGGGCCGCGGGTGTGGCCTATGCCGCCGGTTTCGAGGCACGATCCTTCCGCCTGCGCCGGGTCACGGTGCCTGTCCTTCCCCAGGGGATGCGCCCGTTGCGCGTGCTCCAGGTCTCCGACATCCACATGGTCGGCGGGCAGCGCAAGAAACGTGCCTGGCTGCAGTCCCTGGCCGGCCTGCGCCCCGACTTCGTCGTGAACACCGGCGACAACCTCTCCGACACCGAGGGCATCCCCGAGCTGCTCGACGCCCTCGGCCCCCTGATGTCCTTCCCCGGCGTGTACGTCTTCGGGTCGAACGACTACTACGGACCGCGGCTGCGCAACCCCGGGCGCTACCTCCTCGAGAAGGCCCAGGGCCGGCACGGGCTGAACGGCAACAAGCCGGTCGTCGGCGCCGTCCACAACCCGTGGGAGGAGATGCGGGACGCCTTCGACGCGGCCGGCTGGCTGAACCTCACCAACA
The DNA here is from genome assembly GCF_041432505.1 of Streptomyces virginiae. Classification (GTDB taxonomy): domain Bacteria; phylum Actinomycetota; class Actinomycetes; order Streptomycetales; family Streptomycetaceae; genus Streptomyces; species Streptomyces virginiae_A. The sequence continues at coordinate 4,743,734 of NZ_CP107871.1, read as the reverse complement.
CCCGCGGACGCCTGAAGCTGGACGGGCTGGACCTGGCCTTCACCGGGCTCGACGACCCGCACATCAAGCGGGACCGCTACGCGCAGGTCGCCGGCGGCCCCGACGCGGACGCGGACTTCTCCATGGCGGTGGTGCACGCCCCGTACCTGCGCGTCCTGGAGTCCTTCACGGCCGACCGGTACCCGCTGATCCTCGCGGGCCACACCCACGGCGGACAGCTGTGCATCCCCTTCTACGGGGCGCTCGTCACCAACTGCGACCTGGACACGGAGCGGGTGAAGGGACTCTCCACGCACGAGGCCGAGGGCCATCGCGCGTACCTGCACGTCTCGGCGGGCTGCGGCACCAACCGGTTCACCCCGGTCCGCTTCGCCTGCCCGCCGGAGGCGACGCTTCTGACCCTGACCCCGAAGGGGTAATACGCTGCGAGGATGACCGCCCCGTCGCGCCTCGGGGCGGGGTCCTCCTCTTCATCCTGATCACCGGACTCGTCTTCCACCTGGTCCTCGACAACCCTTCCAGCCCGTTCGACGTGGCCGCGGACCTCGACCGGCTGACCGGCGCCCTGCTCGCCCCCGACAGCGCGCGCCGGTACACGTACCCCTTCATCGACGCGGCCCGATACGGCTACGCCCGCGTGGCCCTGAACGCCCTGGTCCTGGGCGCCGCCTTCTACGCCCTCGGCCTCGCCCCGGTCGCGGCGGACCGCTTCCGCCCGACGCCTCCCCTGGCCCCGCGACCGCTCCGCGAAAACCGGATTTCGTCTCCGGCGAGAGGTCCGCTAAAGTAATCGATGTCGCCAGGGCAGCAAGCGCTGCAAGGCGGCGATCGGGGTGTAGCGCAGCTTGGCAGCGCGCTTCGTTCGGGACGAAGAGGTCGTGGGTTCAAATCCCGCCACCCCGACAGCTGAAACACCAGGTGAGAGCCGGTGCAGGGAAACCTGCACCGGCTCTTTCCGCGTCCGGGTGACCCGGGGAGCCCGTAGCCGCCGCCGTCAGTAGGGGCGGGGGGACATTATGTGCGGTTCGATGGCCGGGGCCTCGAAGATGCAGCGTGGTACGCCCGGACCCGGTGTCGCGCGGACGGAGACCTGCGTCGGTGGATCCGTCGGCAGCTCGACGTGCACGGTCACGGGGTGGTCGTCGTGCGTCGTGGCGTGTCCGGTCTCCTTGCCGTCGACCAGTACCTCCACGACGGCGGTGTGCCCGGTCTGGACCGTGGCGCTGACCGAGTGCCCGTGGTGGTCGATGTGGAAGTGATGGCGCCGACCCATGAGATCGCCTCCCGGAAGTACCCCTCACGACCAGGGTAGCCACGGGAGCGCGAACGGGCGGCTCGAACCTTTCTGACGGGTGCGCACCCCCGGTCCTATGATGCGAGCCGGACACCAGTTCGCTCGATGGGGAGGAACCGTGGCGGAGACCGCCGAGGAGCAGAAGAGCGGCGCGTCCCGGGGGGTCTCCGAGGAGCTGGCGCGGAACATGGCCGCCGGCTGGGCCGACACCGAGGCGCACGATCTGCGCCCGATACCCCAGGCCGCCCGGACCGCCGCCCGTCGCGCCTCGCTCTCGGCGCGCTTCCCCGGCGAGCGCCTGGTCGTCCCGGCCGGCAACCTCAGGATCCGCTCGAACGACACCGAGTACCCCTTCCGCGCCGCGACGGAGTACGCGTACCTCACCGGCGACCTCAAGGAGGACGGGGTCCTCGTCCTGGAGCCGACGGACGGCGGCCACGAGGCCGCCCTGTACCGGCTGCCGCGCTCCGACCGGGGGAACGGGGAGTTCTGGCGCGACGGCCAGGGCGAACTGTGGGTCGGCCGCCGCCACAGCCTTGCCGAGGCCGAGGCCCTGTACGGCATCCCCTGCCACGACGTGCGCACCCTGGCCGACGTACTGCGCGAAGCCGGCGGTCCCGTACGTGTGGTGCGCGGGCACGACGCGGGCGTCGAGGCGGCGCTCGCCGACAGGACCACCGCCGAGACCGATCAGGAGCTGCGGGTCTTCCTCTCCGAACTACGGCTGATCAAGGACACGTTCGAGATCGGTGAGCTGCAGAAGGCCGTCGACTCGACCGTCCGTGGTTTCGAGGACGTCGTGAAGGTCCTCGACAAGGCCGAGGCCACCTCCGAGCGCTACATCGAGGGCACCTTCTTCCTGCGCGCCCGCGTCGAGGGCAACGACATCGGCTACGGCTCGATCTGCGCCGCCGGCCCGCACGCCTGCACCCTGCACTGGGTCCGCAACGACGGCGACGTCCGCTCCGGCGACCTCCTGCTGCTCGACGCCGGTGTCGAGACCCACACCCTCTACACCGCCGACGTCACCCGCACCCTGCCGATCAACGGCACCTACACCGACATCCAGCGCAAGATCTACGACGCGGTGTACGAGTCCCAGGAAGCCGGCATCCGGGCCGTCCGGCCGGGGGCCGCGTACCATGACTTCCACCGCGCCGCGCAACGCGTGCTGGCCGAGAAGCTCGTCGAGTGGGGCCTGCTGGAGGGACCCGTCGAGCGGGTCCTGGAACTGGGCCTGCAGCGCCGCTGGACCCTGCACGGCACCGGCCACATGCTCGGCATGGACGTCCACGACTGCGCCGCCGCCCGCCGCGAGGCGTACGCGGGCGCCACTCTGGAGCCGGGCATGTGCCTCACCGTCGAGCCCGGCCTCTACTTCCAGGCCGACGACCTGACCGTCCCCGAGAAGTACCGCGGCATCGGCGTCCGCATCGAGGACGACATCCTCGTCACCGAGGACGGCAACCGGAACCTGTCCGCGGGTCTGCCCCGCACCTCGACCGACGTCGAGGCCTGGATGGCACGCCTGAAGAGCTGACCCGGCTCACCGCTCCTCGGGAGCGGCGAGTTCGGCGAGTTCGGCCCGGGCCAGGGCGAGGAAGGCAGCGGAGGGCCGGGCGGGCACGGCACGCGCCTCGGCGAGGTCGTCGAGGTGGTCGAGGACCGCGCCGAGGGTGGTGAAGGGGCCGATCGGACGCAGCAGCCACAGGCGCCCGCGGGGCCGGGGCGGGAGCCCGAGCTCGGCGAGGGCCTCGTCGGCCTCGCGGTCGAGGTCCCGGAGGTCGGGCTCGGGCAGCGGGGCGCACTCCACACCGGTGATGTGGCCGTGGCCGTCCAGGGCGGTGTCCACCGCCCAGTGGGTGGAGCGGTCGGGGATCCAGGTGCGGTCCGCCGGAGGCCAGACGTACGGGAGGAACACCCAGCGCAGGTCCTCGGGCGCCGGCTCCCAGCCGAGCACCTCCAGCTCCCGCATCTCGGGCAGCCGGTCCGGCTCCAGTTCGCTGCGGCCGGACCGGCGCAGTGCGAGCGGGTGCGGTGTTCCGTCCTCGTCCCACGACATGCGGGCACGCTATCCGACCCCGTGACCGATCTGCGTGACCCGCGCGTGCGGGGCTACGCCCGCGGCCGGTCCAGCGGATTGGCCGCGATCCGGGTGGCCGCGCCACCGGCCACGTAAGCGGCCGCCGCGCACGTCGGCTTGCGGGCGGCCTGGTCCTCGACGAGCGCGAGGAACGCGGCGCCGAAGTCGCCCCTCGGGTAGGCGGCCAGGAGGTCGGCGGTGAAGGCGGGATCGAACTCGGCGACGCGCAGACCCGAGACGTCCGCGCTGGTACCGACCTGCAGCAGGTGGCTCTCCACGTCCTCGGCGGCGCTCACGTCGTCCCGCATGTGCAGCACGATGATCTCCTCGGCGCGCGCCCGACGGGCCGCGGGCCAGCCCAGGCCCGCCGTCAGGACCCGTGCGACATGGCCGCCCGCCTCCTCGAAGGGCAGGGTGTGGCTGTCGAAGGGCGGGGTCAGGCCCAGATCGTGCACCAGCGCGCTGACGTAGAGGAGTTCCTCGTCGTACGCCAGCCCGTGCTGCCACGCGTACCGGGCCCCGAAGGCGAAGGAGCGGACCGAGTGGTTCAGGAGGTCCGTGTCCGCGTACTCCGCGGCGATCTCGTGCGCGGCGCGAGCGGATGCGGTGTCAAGTGTCCACGTCTTCATGGGGCGTCAGCGTAGGCGTCGGCTGAAGTCGATCTCGGACGGGGGCTCCCCCGGCCAGTTCAGCCGGGTCGGGGCGGGCGGGGTCTCGGCGAGGACGGTGCCCCGCGAGACGACGTAGCGGGGGCGGACCTGGCGGCGGATCGCCTCCTCGGGCGACGGCGCCGGGAGCAGCACGAACGAAGCGGGGTTGCCGGCGGTGACGCCGTACTCCGTCTCCGCGAGGCCGAGCACCCGCGCCGCACGCTCCGTCACCATCGAGAAGGCCAGCGGGATCTCGTCGGCGCCGGTGAGCTGGGCGGCGTACAGCCCGACGAGGGCGGTCTGCAGCGGGTTGGCGGTGCCCAGCGCGTTCCAGGGGTCCATCACGTCGTCGTGGCCGAAGGCGACGTTGACTCCGGCGGCCAGCATCTCCTTGACCTGGGTGAGGCCGCGCCGCTTGGGATAGGCGTCGAAGCGGCCCTGGAGGCCGAGGTTGGCGAAGGGGTTGGAGACCAGGTTGATGCCGGAGCGGGCGAGCAGGCGCTGGAGTTTGAAGCTGTACGCGCCGTTGTAGGAGCCCATGGCGGTGGTGTGCGAGGCCGTGGCGCGTCCGCGCAGCCCCGAGCGCAGGGCGAGGGTGGCCAGCAGTTCCACGAAACGGGACTGCTCGTCGTCGATCTCGTCGCAGTGCGCGTCCACCCGCAGGCCGTGCTCCTCGGCGAGCGCGAAGGCCGTGTGCAGGGAGGCCAGGCCGTCCTCGCGGGTGTCCTCGAAGTGCGGGATCGCGCCGACGACGTCCGCCCCGCGGGCCACGGCCTCGCGCAGCAGCCCCTCGCCGCCCGGGAAGGAGACGATGCCCTCCTGCGGGAAGGCCACGATCTGCAGGGTCATGAAGTCCCGGACCCGGTCGCGTACCTCCAGCAGCGCCTCGAGTGCGGTGAGGTCCGGGTCGGTGATGTCGCAGTGGGTCCGCACGTGCAGCACCCCGTGGGCGGCCTGCCAGCGCAGCACCTCGGTGGCGCGCGCGATCACGTCCTCGCGGGTCAGGGTCCGCTTGCGCTCGCTCCAGCAGGCGATGCCCTCCCAGAGCGTGCCGGAGGCGTTGGGGCGGGGCTCGCCGACGGTCAGCGCCGTGTCGAGGTGGATGTGCGGCTCGACGAAGGGAGGCGTGAGCAGGCCGCCGTGGGCCTCGACGAGGATGCCGGTGGCCGGTGGTTCCTTCTGGTCGTCGTACGGGATCACCCGCGCGATGCGGCCGTCCTCCGCGACCTCGACGTCGGACAGGCCGTGGGTGTGCAGCAGCCGGGCGCCCCGGACGATCATCCGCATGACGTCAGCCTAGGGGGTGCATTGTCGATCAGGCCGGATCCGGCACCGGACCCCGCGAGCCCGGCAGGATCGGCGAGGCGCCCCCTCGACAGGACCTCCGGCGGAGCCGGCCTAACCGCGCTTGGCCTGGGCCTTCTGCTGCATCCCGCGCGTCTTCGCGGCGGTGCTGTGCATGTCCTGGACCGCCGCTTTGGCGCGGGCCTCGGCTGCCGTGTTCTTCGCCAGCGCGCGCTCGGAGTCCTGGTGGCTGTGGTGGCCGGTGCGGGCCTTCTTGGCCATGATCGTTCCTCCTCGGACGTGACGGCCGACGCGTTCCACTCTCCGCCCGTTCCCGGCGGTCGGCATCCCGGGGAGCGCTGCGGCCACAATGGGGCGCATGACCAGCGACAGTGAGATGACCCCCGACATGCCCGACTGGGAGAAGCGGTTCCGGGCACCGCGCGTCGGGCTCCCCGACTGGGCCGAGGACGCCCCGGACCGTTCGCTCTTCGTCTCCAACGCGACCGGAACCTTCGAGATCTACGCGTGGGACCGTGCCACCGGCGAGCAGCGGCAGGCCACCGACCGCCCCAACGGCACCACCGACGGCACGCTCTCCCCCGACGGGGAGTGGATCTGGTGGTTCTCCGACACCGACGGCGACGAGTTCGGCACCTGGGTGCGCCAGCCCTTCGCCGGCGGCCCCGACGAACCGGCCACCCCGGGCCTGGAGCCCTCGTACCCCGCCGGGCTGGCCATCGGACGGGACGGGACGGCGGTCGTGGGCCGCTCCACCGACGAGGACGGCTCGACCGTGCACGTGGTCCGGCCGGACGGCTCGGCGCCCACCGTGATCTACCGGCACCGGGAGTCGGCCGGCGTCGGCGACCTGTCCCGTGACGGCACCCTGGTGGCCGTCGAGCACACCGAGCACGGCGACGCGATGCACTCGGCCCTGCGCGTCCTGGCCCTGGACGGGAGCGCCGTCGCCGAGCTGGACGACACCCGGGGCGGGTCCGAGGAGCTGGGCCTGGAGGTGCTCGGTTTCGCGCCGGTCGTGGGCGACACCCGGCTGCTCGTCGGTCACCAGCGGCGCGGCCGCTGGGAGCCGATGGTCTGGGACGTGGCCACCGGCGCCGAGCAGGAGCTCGCGATCGACCTGCCGGGCGACGTCAGCGCCGAGTGGTACCCGGACGGGTCCGCGCTGCTGGTCGCGCACAGCTTCGAGGCGCGCAGCGAGCTGTGGCGCTACGACCTGGCCGCGCGGGAGCTCGTCCGCGTGGACACGCCCCCGGGGTCGGTGTCGGGAGCCACCGCGCGGCCCGACGGGACGGTGGAGTACCTGTGGTCCTCGGCCGCCGAGCCCTCGACGGTACGGTCCACCGCGGGCGGGATCGTGCTGGACCCGCCCGGTTTCCGGGCGCCCGGTTCGGTGCCGGTCCAGGACGTGTGGGTGGAGGGCCCGGGCGGGCGGATCCACGCGCTGGCGCAGCGGCCGGTGGGGCACGGTGAGGGCCCCTTCCCGACGATCTTCGAGATCCACGGCGGGCCTACCTGGCACGACAGCGACTCCTTCGCGTCGGCCCCGGCGGCCTGGCTGGACCACGGTTTCGCCGTGGTGCGGGTCAATTACCGCGGCTCGACGGGGTACGGCCGCGAGTGGACCGACGCCCTCAAGCACCGGGTCGGGCTGATCGAGCTGGAGGACATCGCGGCGGTCCGGGAGTGGGCGGTCTCCTCGGGGCTCGCGGACCCGGCGCGCATGGTGCTCTCGGGCGGTTCCTGGGGCGGGTACCTGACGCTGCTGGGGCTGGGCACGCAGCCCGACGCCTGGGCCGTGGGCCTGGCCGCCGTACCGGTCGCGGACTACGTGACGGCCTACCACGACGAGATGGAGGCGCTGAAGGCGCTGGACCGCACCCTCTTCGGCGGTACCCCGGAGGAGGTCCCGGACCGGTTCGAGGCGTCGTCGCCGCTGACGTACGTGGACGCCGTGAAGGCGCCGGTCCACATCGCGGCCGGGGTGAACGACCCGCGCTGCCCGATCCGCCAGATCGACAACTACGTGGACCGGCTGGCCGCGCGCGGGGCGGTGCACGAGGTGTACCGGTACGACGCCGGGCACGGTTCGCTGGTGGTGGAGGAGCGGATCAAGCAGGTCCGCATGGAGCTGGAGTTCGCGCTGAAGCACCTGCCGCACTGACCCTGCGGGAGGGCGACCGGTGCACCCCCCGTACGGTGGTGGGGTGCACCGGTTTCTCCTGACCCCGCGCTGGTGGGGGATCAACGTCTTCGTCGCGCTCGCCGTTCCCTTCTGCCTGTACATGGGGTCCTGGCAGCTCGGCCGGTTCGAGGACCGCGTCGACAGCCACCGGGAGGCGAACGCGCAGCAGCCCGCGGACCGGACGGTCGCGCCTTTGGAGTCGCTGCTCCCGGTCGACAAGACGACGTCCGGACGGATGGCCTCGGCGGCCGGGGAGTACGTGGACCAGCTGCTGGTGCCCGAGCGGCGGCTGGACGGCGAGTCCGGTTTCTACGTGCTGACCCTGCTGAAGACCGACTCCGGCAAGGCCGTTCCGGTGGTCCGGGGCTGGCTGCCGGGGGTGGCGGATCCCGCGAAGGCGCCCGCACCGCCGACCGGCCGGGTCGAGGTCTCCGGAGCCCTGCAGTCCGCGGAGAACTCCGGGACGAAGGGGGTCCACTCCCAGGGCGGGCTGCCGGCCGGGCAGCTCGGGGTGATCGGGGCGGCCTCGCTGGTCAACATCGTCCCGTACGACCTGTACGACGCCTGGCTGACCGTGCAGACCCCGTCGGACGGGATGACTCCGGTGCCCGCGCAGGCACCGACCAACACCGGGCTCGACCTGAAGGCCTTCCAGAACCTCGGCTACACCGGCGAGTGGTTCGTCTTCGTCGCCTTCGTGCTCTTCATGTGGTTCCGGCTCTACCGTCGCGAGGTGGAGACCATCCGCGACGCCGAGGCCGGCCTGCTGGAGCCCGCCGCGCGGTAGCCCCGCCGTCCGGAGGGCGCCCGCGCCTGCCCGGGCACGCCCCCTAGGACAGCGGGATCGCGCCTGTCCGGTACACCGTTCCGCCGCAGGCCTCGGGGATCGTCGTCCGCGTGGTCGCGGCCCCCGACTGCGGGGTGTGCGAGACGGCCACACCGGCCGGGGCCGGGGACGCGCCCGCCTGCGGTTCGGTGCTCGTTCCGCTCCCCGTACCGCCCGTGGCACCCGCCGCGTCGCTCTGCGGGGCCTTCCCGCCCGCGTCCGGGTTCGCCGGCGTGCAGCTCTCCCCCGACGGCACCCACGCGAAGCGGACCTCGTACGCCGTGTTCGGCGGGAGCACCAGAGTCGGAGCGGCCGCCGCCGGGTCGGGCAGCAACCCGCTCGCCGGATCCCCGGCCGTGTGGCCGACCACGGCGACCCCGGAGGCCGCGCCGGTCCCCGTTCCGGGCGCCGGGGCGGCCGTCACGGTGTCCTGGCCGCTGACGGTGCAGCCCTGCGCCGAGACGTTGGTGACCCGGAAGCTGCCGTAGACCCTTCCGTCGGTCTCCGGGGCCCGGGCCGAGCCCACCACCCCGAGCTGGTCGGCCGCGCATCCGGGCACTCCCGGGGCCGCCACCGGCGGCAGCGGGCCCGAGCCGACCACCGAGCCGCCGGTACCGGCCGGTCCGGCGGAGGTCCCGGCGCCCGACGGGCCTGCTGTCAGGCCTTCCGCCGAGGGGCCCGCCGTGGCGCTCGGCTGCCCGGTGCCCCCGCCCGCGGACGGCAACTCGCCGAAGGAGTGGGTCGACCTGGGCAGGGATCCGAAGCCGTTCTGGTGCGGGTCGGAGGGCAGTGCGGCGCGCTGGTCGCCGGTGGCCGAGCCGTGCCCGGCCATCGCCGGGTGATCGGTGGACGCCCCGTCGGCGGCGGAGAGGTGCAGTGCGGTCGGGATCGTCGTCCCGGCGAGCAGCACGGCCGCGGCGGCGCCGACGAGGGCCGCCCGGCGGTTGCGGGTCCGGCGCGCGGGGACGGCGTCCCGTAGTCGCTCCAGCGCGTTCGCGGAGGGCTGCAGGCCCTCGACGGCCCCGCGCAGGAGGATGCGCAGTTCCTCTTCACCGCTCGTCCCGCCCGGCGGGGTGTGGTCGTCCATCATGACTGCGCAGCCTCCATCGCCACCCGCAGCGCGGCAATGCCCCGCGATCCGTACGCCTTGACCGATCCGAGCGATATGCCGAGCGTTTCGGCGACCTGGGACTCCGTCATGTCCGCGAAGTAGCGCAGCACCAGAACCTCGCGCTGCCTGCGCTGCAGTCCACGCATCGCCTTGATCAGATCGTCCCGCTCCAGCTGGTCGTACGCGCCCTCTTCGGCGCTGGCCATGTCCGGCATCGGCTTCGAGAGCAGCTTGAGGCCGAGGATGCGGCGACGCAGGGCGGACCGCGAGAGGTTCACGACGGTCTGGCGCAGGTACGCCAGCGTCTTCTCCCGGTCGCGGACCCGGTTCCGGGCGGAGTGCACCCGGATGAAGGCCTCTTGGACCACGTCCTCGCAGGAGGCGGTGTCGTCGAGGAGCAGCGCGGCCAGGCCGAGGAGCGAGCGGTAGTGCGCCTGGTAGGTCGCGGTGAGGTGGTCGACGGTGGTGCCGGCCACCACCTCGGCGGGAACGGCCTTCTCAGCCGACTCGGCCGACTCAGCCATCTCGGCCGACTCGGCGGTCTCCGGCTTCTCGGCCGTCACGACCGTCTCGGCCGTGTCGAGCTCCTCGACCGTGTCGGGCTTCTCGGCCGTCTCGGCCTTCTCCGCCTCGCTCTTGCCGCTCCCCTCCGTCTCAGCGCCGTCGCGCGGCGCGGGCACGAGGCCGCCCCGGATCGTCACGGCCGTACGTACGGGCGCCTCTGTCGGCCCCACCGGCGGGACGGGCACGATCACGGGGAAACCGCCGCCGGGTGCACGGAGACCCCGGCGCGACGGGATGATCCCGATCTGCGCCGGACGGACGGCCGGTTCGAGCAGTGTGTCTGCCACGCCGGTTGGACACGCGTCCCCCCATCAGGGTTGTACGCGCGAGGCATCCTCACCAGCAAAATCCCTCTTGCCCTCATGCGTACCCGCTCTTCCCGATTGCCCCGTCTTTATCGAGACGGCAGTCGGGCCATCACCTTGATCAAGGGATCAGCACCGATCCTACAAAGCGAATTACGCAAATTCACCTGCGATCAGTTCCGCGATCTGTGTGGCATTCAGCGCTGCGCCCTTGCGGAGATTGTCCGCGCACACGAAGAACTCCAGGGCGTAAGGATCGTCGAGCGAGACCCGCACCCGGCCCACCCAGGCGGGATCCGTCCCGGCGGCGTCCACGGGGGTGGGGAACTCCCCGGCCGCGGGGTCGTCCACGAGGACCACGCCGGGCGCGGCCTCCAGGATCTCCCGGGCGTGCACGGCCTCCACCTCGCGCTCGAAGCGGGCCCGCACGGTCAGCGAATGCCCGGTCAGCACCGGCACCTGGACACAGGTCACCGACACCGGGAGCTGCTCCAGCTGCAGGATCCGGCGCGTCTCGCCGCGTACCGCCAGCTCGTGAGAGGACCAGCCGTCCGCGCACAGCTCACCGGACCAGGGCACGACGTTGAGGGCGAGCGGGGCCGCGAAGGGGCCGGTGTCCTCGCCGACGGCGCGTCGTACGTCCCCGGGCTGCTCGCCGAGGGAGGTCCCGGCGACCAGCGACTGCTGGCGGCGCAGCGTCTCGGAGCCGGCCCGCCCGACGGCGCTCGCGGCCTGGTACGAGGACACGACCAGGTCGCGCAGCGCGTACTCGGAATGCAGCGCGCCCAGGGCCGCGACCATGGTGGCGGTCACGCAGTCCGGGCCGGCGACGATCCCGCGCGGCCGGATCCGTACGGCGTGCCCGTTGACCTCGGGCACCACCAGCGGGACCTCGGGGTCCTCCCGGAAGGCGGCGGACAGGTCGATGACGACCGTGCCGCGCGTGGTGACCACGGGAGCCCACCGGGCCGATACCTCGGCCGGGGTGAGGAAGAGTGCGACGTCGCCCGGTCCGAGGCCGTCGAAGGCGTCCTCGGTGAGGGCGATCACCTCGGTCTCCTCCGCGCGGACGACCAGCATGCGGCCGGCCGAGCGTGCGGAGGCGATCAGGCGGATCTCGCCCCAGACGTCCGCCCGCTGGGACAGCATCTGGAGCAGGACCGAACCGACTGCTCCGGTCGCCCCGACCACGGCGAGTGCCGGGCCGGAGGACCGGGTGCGGGTCATCGTCCGGTGCCGCCGTAGACGACGGCTTCGGCGCTGTCGGAGTCGAGGCCGAAGGCCGTGTGCACGGCGCGGACGGCCTCGTTGACGTCGTCCTGGCGGGTGACGACCGAGATGCGGATCTCGGAGGTCGAGATCAGCTCGATGTTCACGCCCGCGTCGGACAGCGCCTGGAAGAAGGAGGCGGTGACGCCCGGGTTCGTCTTCATGCCCGCGCCGACCAGGGAGATCTTGCCGATCTGGTCGTCGTAGCGCAGGGAGTCGAAGCCGATCGCGCCCTTCGCCTTCTCCAGCGCCTCGATGGCCTTGTGGCCCTCGGCCTTGGGGAGGGTGAAGGAGATGTCCGTGAGGCCCGTGGAGGCCGCGGACACGTTCTGCACGATCATGTCGATGTTGATCTCGGCGTCCGCGATGGCACGGAAGATCGCCGCGGCCTCGCCCGGCTTGTCCGGGACACCGACGACCGTGATCTTGGCTTCGGAGACGTCGTGCGCGACTCCGGAGATGATGGCGTGCTCCACCTGCGCGTCCCCTTGCGGATTCTCGTTGCTGACCCAGGTGCCCGGCAGTCCGGAGAAGGACGAGCGGACGTGGATCGGGATGTTGTAGCGGCGCGCGTACTCGACGCAGCGGTGCAGCAGCACCTTGGAACCGGAGGCCGCAAGCTCCAGCATGTCCTCGGAGGAGATCCAGTCGATCTTCTTGGCCTTCTTCACGACGCGGGGGTCCGCGGTGAAGACGCCGTCGACGTCGGTGTAGATCTCGCAGACCTCGGCGTCCAGGGCCGCGGCGAGCGCGACGGCCGTGGTGTCCGAGCCGCCCCGGCCGAGGGTGGTGATGTCCTTGGAGTCCGCGGACACGCCCTGGAAGCCGGCGACGATGGCGATGTTGCCCTCGTCCAGCGCGGTGCGGATACGGCCCGGCGTGACATCGATGATGCGCGCTTTGTTGTGGACCGAGTCGGTGATCACGCCTGCCTGGCTACCGGTGAACGACTGGGCCTCGTGGCCCAGGTTTTTGATCGCCATGGCCAGCAGGGCCATGGAGATCCGCTCTCCGGCGGTCAGCAGCATGTCGAACTCACGCCCCGCAGGCATCGGAGATACCTGCTCGGCGAGATCGATCAGCTCGTCCGTCGTGTCGCCCATCGCGGAAACCACGACGACCACCTGGTGGCCGTTCTTCTTGGCATCCACGATCCGCTTGGCAACACGCTTGATGCCCTCGGCATCGGCTACGGAGGAGCCTCCGTACTTCTGCACGACAAGGCCCACGTGCGCTCCTCGCTCAGTCAGTCTCATTGCTGGTGCAGTGTAACGAGCGCCCGGGATCCGACCGCCTCGTACCACATCATGAGACGAAAAGATCAGAGAATGAGTTCCCTGTCCGGCCGCCGCGTTCCGCCCACGCGCTCACGTGCTCAGGTACGGCCGAGTCCGCCGAGTTCCTCGGCCATAACCTGTCCGGCCTGCTCCGCGAGGTCCTCCTCGGTCAGGTCCTCGTCCGTGTCCAGGCCGTCCAGGGCGGCGAGGGGCTGGTCGAGGCGGACGTGGGCGATCAGCGACTGCAGGGCGCGCAGGGTCGCCGAGGCCGTCGGACCCCAGTTGGTGAAGTACGAGAACTGCCACCACCACAGCGCCTCGGTGATCCGACCGGCCTGGTGGTGGATGAGTCCGTGCCGCAGGTCGGCGACCACGTCGGCGAGGTCGTCCGAGATCCGGTGGGCGACCGGGGCCTTGCGCGGCTCGTACGGGTCGAAGACCTCGGAGTAGACGTCGACCGGCTCCAGCATGACCGCGAAGCGCTCGCGCAGGTCGTCCACGTCCGGCTCCGGGCCCAGGTCGGGCTCGTAGCGCTCGTCGGGCAGTACGTCCTGGTACGCGCCCAGCCGGCCGCCCGCCAGCAGCAGCTGGGACACCTCCAGGAGGAGGAAGGGCACCGCGCTGTCCGGGTCCTCGCCCTTGGCCACCTCGGTGACCGCGACGATGAAGGACTCGATCTGGTCCGAGATCGAGGCGGCGAAGTCGTCCGGATCCTGTCCCAGGGCGTGCAGCGTTGCGTCAGACATCGAGAAGTCGCCTTCCTTCAAAGGCCCGCCCGAGCGTGACCTCGTCCGCGTACTCCAGATCTCCCCCGACGGGGAGCCCGCTGGCCAGGCGGGTGACCTTCAGGCCCATGGGCTTGATCATGCGGGCGAGGTAGGTGGCGGTGGCCTCGCCCTCCAGGTTCGGGTCGGTGGCCAGGATCAGCTCGGTCACCTCACCGTCCGCCAGGCGAGCCAGCAGCTCGCGGATGCGCAGGTCGTCCGGGCCGACGCCCTCGATCGGACTGATCGCGCCGCCGAGGACGTGGTACTTCCCCCGGAACTCGCGCGTCCGCTCGATGGCGACGACGTCCTTCGGCTCCTCGACGACACAGATGACCGTGGTGTCCCGGCGCGGGTCGCGGCAGATGCCGCACCGCTCCTCCTGCGCCACGTTCCCGCACACCGCGCAGAACCGGACCTTGTCCTTGACCTCCAGCAGCGCGTGCGCGAGGCGGCGGACGTCGGTGGGCTCGGCCTGCAGGATGTGGAAGGCGATCCGCTGCGCGCTCTTGGGCCCGACGCCGGGCAGCCTGCCCAGTTCGTCGATCAGGTCCTGAACCACGCCTTCGTACAACGGACTGCCTTCTTTCGTCGGGTAGGGGTAGAGGGGCTAGAACGGGAGGCCGGGGATACCGCTGCCGCCGCCCAGGCCCTGGGCCAGCGGGCCCAGCTTCTGCTGCTGGAGCGCCTGCGCATTCTCGTTGGCCGCCTGCACCGCGGCGACCACCAGGTCGGCGAGCGTCTCCGTGTCCTCGGGATCCACGGCCTTCGGGTCGATCACCAGGGCGCGCAGCTCGCCGGATCCGGTGACGGTCGCCTTCACCAGACCGCCGCCGGCCTGGCCCTCGACCTCGGTCCGGGCGAGCTCCTCCTGCGCGGCCGCGAGATCCTGCTGCATCTTCTGGGCCTGCTGGAGCAGCTGCTGCATGTTGGGCTGGCCACCACCGGGAATCACAGGGCACTCACTCCATACGTCGTACGTCGAGACCTTCGGAACGCTGGTCAATCCGAGCCTACGTGCTCCCCGGGCGCCGCGCCCTACGCCGTGAGGACCAACTCTTTCGAGTGAGAGACGGGGCGTACGCGTACCTGCTGGAGACCTCCTTGCGGGCGGAATTCCCGGGAATCGTCGCCCATCGCCCGTCATTCGAAGGTAGGAAGAGCATGCGCATCATTGCGCACACGCGCACCACCACACGTCAGCGCAGGCAGAGGGAGTGCCGGGTGAGCCAGCCGGAGATGCAGCCCGAGGGGCCACCCCGGGATCCCCGGGAGGAAGGCGGCGGACCGATGGCGGCGGGCGATCTGACCGGCCGGCCGTTCCCCCTCGGGGACTGGGGCGAGCCCGCCGAGCGGCTCGACGAGCTCTACCGGCGGGTCGAGGCCGACGCGCTGCGCACCGCCGAGTGGTATCTGTCCGACCGCGCGTGGAAGCGGCGCGGTGCGCGCGTGCTGCGCGCCGGGGCGGCCGTGGGCGCCGTCACGGGCGCCTCGATGCCGTTGTTGGAGCTGACGGGCTCGATCCCGGGCGCCTCCACGTACGGATACCTCGCGCTGCTGCTGGGCGCGGCCGCGCTGGCGTGCGACCGGTTCTTCGGGCTGACGTCCGGGTGGATGCGGGACGTGGCCACGGCCCAGGCGGTGCAGCGCCGGCTCCAGACCCTCCAGTTCGACTGGGCCTCGGAGAACGTGCGCGAGGTGCTCGGCCCCACCGAGGGCACCGCCGGCGAGGCCGCCGAGCGGTGCCTGACCGTGCTGCGCCGCTTCTCCGAGGACATCACCGAGCTGGTGCGCTCGGAGACGGCGGACTGGATGGTGGAGTTCCGGGCCGGGCCCGCGCCGCTGGTGATGCAGTCGCTGGGGGCGTCCGGGGGGCGCCCGGACGCGAACATCCCGCCCGCCCGCTTCCCGCTGCCGCCGGGCACCAGACCGAACATGCCCCGGCAACGGCCGCCGGAGCAGCCGCGCTGAGACGGACGGGACGGGGCGGGACGGGGCGGGAGCCGCGCCGGGAAGACCGGCGGGGCCGGGATTCCGCGCGGCGGACCCGTACCCCGCCCACGGGAGGCGGTCACCGCCTCAGCTGAAGATGATCATCGAGCCCTGGCCGAGGCTCCGCGTCGCGGCCGCGTGCAGTCCCAGCCACACGTGTCGTTCCCGGGCGAAGGGGCTGTCGTCGTACGGGATCGGCCCCGCCGGCTCCTCCAGCAGCGTCGGCCGCCCCGGCGGCGCCGGTGCGGCGGGCGGGTTCCCCGGGTCTATCCCGATGGCCGGCGCCACGAACAGCAGCTCCCGCAGCAGGCCCTGTACGGACCCCAGCGGCCCTCCCCCGGCCAGCAGCTCCTCGTTCGCCAACGGAGCCGGGAAGTCCACCGGGACGTAGGCCCCCGCGTGGTCGTAGTGCCAGACCAGGTGCGACTGCTGGGCCGTGGGCTCGAACATCTCCAGCAGCTGCTCGTAGTCCCCGCCCAGCTCGTCCACCGGGGTCACGGGCAGCCCGCAGAGCTGGAGCATGTACGCCCGCCTCAGGAAATGCAGGGCGTCGTAGTCGAAGCCGGCGACCGGGGCGACGTCCCCGCTCAGGCCCGGCATGTAGGCGAAGACGGGCACGGACGGCAGTCCGGCCGCGCCCAGCGCCCTGTCGTACGAGGCGATCTCTTCCGCGAAGGGGTTGTCGGGGCTGTGGCACAGCACGTCGACAAGGGGGACCAGCCACAGGTCACAGGCCACTCGGCCTCCGATCAGTCGATGCCACCGATCCGGTCAGCGTAGTGGGCCGGACACCCTCCGCGAAGGGGTGCGCAGAACCTCGGGCCTCAGAGGCGGGCGGCCCAGGCCAGCGCGTGGTCGTTGTAGCCGCGCACGATGCCGCGCACCGCGTCGGCGTCGGCGAGCGTCACGGCGTCCACCAGCTCGCTGTGGCCGTCCCACAGCGCCGCCCGCAGTTGCGGCTCGCGCTGGAGGTGGGGGACGGCGAAGACCCAGCACTGCACGCGGATGCGGTGCAGGAACTCGGAGATGTAGGTGTTGGCGACCAGCCCGCTCAGCTCCCGCCAGAAGCGCAGGTCGTAGCCGATCAGCACTTCGAGCGAGCCGCTCTGCGCGGCCCGGCGGGCCTCCTCGCCCCGGCGGCGCACCGACACCAGCAGCTCGCCGGAGCCGGGGGCGGTGCCGCGCTCGGCGAGGCGACGGAAGATCCCGTCCACGACGAGCGCGCGGGCCTCGATCATGCCCCGGAAGTCGTCCACGGAGAGGATCCGCACGCGGAAGCCGCGGTGCTGGACCAGTTCGAGCAGCCCTTGGGCGGAGAGGTCCACGAGCGCCTCGCGCACCGGGGTGGCGGAGACCTCGTACTGCTCGGCGATCTGCTTGACGGTGAACTCGGTCCCCGGAGGCAGGCGTCCCGCGAGCACCTCGTCACGCAGCGCGTCCGCGATCTGCTGGCGAAGTGTGTTGCGGGTGACAGCTCCGCTGCCTGGCATAGGGGTCCGTCTCCTGTCGTAGAGCTTCGGACACCATAGGCCAGACGAGGCGGCTGAAAACCGATCGGTAGCCAACCGATATCCGACATCCGCACCCGCCGTGCGGGGCGGGTGCGGATGCCGGACTTGGGGGCGGGTGCGGGGGCCGGTGCGGGGCCGGTGCGGGCCTAGCCGGCCGTGGTGTGGCGGTCGGCGACCGTCAGCGCCTCGTCCAGCAGGGCCAGGCCCTCCTTGGCCTCCGCCTCCGTGACGTTGCAGGGCGGGACCACGTGGGTCCGGTTCATGTTCACGAAGGGCCACAGGCCCGACGCCTTGCAGGCGGCCGCGAACTCGGCCATCGGCGCGTTGTCCGCGCCCGCCGCGTTGTACGGCACGAGCGGCTCGCGCGTCTCCTTGTCCCGGACGAGTTCCAGGGCCCAGAAGGCGCCCAGTCCGCGGACCTCGCCGACCGAGGGGTGGCGCTCGGCGATCTCGGCGAGCGCCGGGCCGATCACGTTCTCGCCGAGGTGGGCGGCGTGCTCGACGATGCCCTCCTCCTCCATCGTGTTGATGGTCGCGACGGCGGCGGCGCAGGCCAGGGGGTGGCCGGAGTACGTCAGGCCGCCCGGGTAGGGGCGGGTGGCGAAGGTCTCGGCGATGGCGGCCGAGATGGCCACACCGCCGAGCGGGACGTAGCCGCTGTTGACACCCTTGGCGAAGGTGATCAGGTCGGGGGTGACGTCCCAGTGGTCGGCGGCGAACCAGGTGCCGGTGCGGCCGAAACCGGACATGACCTCGTCCAGGATGAAGACGATGCCGTGGCGGTCGCAGAGCTCGCGCACGCCCGCGAGGTAGCCGGGGGGCGGGGTCATGATGCCGGCGGTGCCGGGCACGCTCTCCAGGATGATCGCCGCGATGGTCTGCGGCCCCTCGAAGGCGATGGTGTCGGCGAGGTGCGCGAGGGCGCGGGCGCACTCCTCCGCCTCGGTGGTGGCGTGGAAGGCGGAGCGGTAGAGGTACGGGCCCCAGAAGTGCACGACGCCGGCGGCGGCCGTGTCGGAGGGCCAGCGGCGCGGGTCGCCGGTCAGGTTGATCGCGGCGGCGGTGGCCCCGTGGTAGGAGCGGTAGGTGGAGAGCACCTTGGCACGGCCGGTGTGCAGCCGGGCCATGCGGACGGCGTTCTCGACGGCCTCGGCGCCGCCGTTGGTGAAGAAGATCTTGTCCAGATCGCCCGGGGTCCGCTCGGCGATGAGGCGTGCGGCCTCGGAGCGGACGTCGACGGCGAAGCCGGGCGCGAGGGTACAGAGCCGGGCGGCCTGCTCCTGGATCGCGGCGACGACCTTGGGGTGCTGGTGGCCGATGTTGGTGTTGACCAGCTGGGAGGAGAAGTCGAGGAACCGGTTGCCTTCGTAGTCCCAGAAGTACGACCCCTCGGCCCCGGCGACGGCGAGAGGGTCGATCAGGGCCTGGGCGGACCAGGAGTGGAAGACGTGCTTCCGATCTGCGTCCTTCACGGCGGCAAGGGTGTGCGAGGTGACATGAGGGGTCATGTCGTCACGCTAGAAGTGCGCAGGTGGGGCGGGATATCGGCGGACTGTATGGGGGTGGGGGGCCGCTCTCGGCAGTCTGTCTGCGCCGGGCGTGGAGCCCCCTCCGAGATTGACAGCATCCTGTCGTTATGACAGTCTATTGTCATAGAGCACGAACCCACGCCGGAGGCGAAGCACCATGAGCGAGACCCCGCGCAAGCCCGTCCACCTCGCGGTCTACGACACGTACGCGGACTGGGAGACCGGCCACACCACCGCGCACCTCACCCAGCGCGGCCACACCGTGCGCACGGTCGGCCTGAGCGCCGCGGAGCCGGTCACCACCATGGGCGGCGTCCGCATCCAGCCTGACCTGGACCTGGCCGACCTGCGACCGGAGGACTCCTCGCTGCTGATCCTCACGGGCGCGTCGCTGTGGGACACGGGCGACGAGCTGACGCCGTTCGCGGCCAAGGCGAGGGAGTTCCTGGCCGCCGGGGTGCCGGTCGCGGCGATCTGCGGGGCCACCGCCGGCCTCGCCCGCGAGGGGCTGCTGGACGGCCGGACCCACACCAGCGCCGCATCCTTCTACCTGGCGGAGCAGCCCGGCTACGGGGGCGCCGAGAGCTACGTCGAGGCCGACGCGGTGACCGACGGCGACCTGATCACGGCGGGGCCGACGGAGCCGGTGGCCTTCGCACGCGAGGTCTTCGCCCGGCTGGACGTCTACAAGCCGGACGTCCTGGACGCCTGGTACGGGCTCTTCCACGACTCGGACCCGGCCGCGTACCCGGTCCTGATGGCGGCTTCGGCGGCCGGCGATGCGTGAGGCGACGCACGAGCCGCTGCCGGTCGGGGGCGGTGCGGACCTCGACCACGGCGACCATGGCGACCACCTCGACGGCCTCGGGGGTATCGGGGCCGGGGAGTTCGGGGCCGGGGAGTTCGGGGACGCCCGTACCCAGCAGGACCTGCTGAGCCGTACCGCGCTCGGGGTGTTCCGGCTGAACGGCCAGTTCCTCGCCATCTCGGAGGAGCTGGCCAAGCCGGCCGGGCTGACGGCCGCCTGGTGGCAGGTATTGGGTGCGGTCCTGCGGGAGCCGCTGCCCGTCGCGGGCATCGCCCGGAGCATGGGCATCACCCGGCAGAGCGTGCAGCGCATCGCGGACCTGCTGGTCGCCAAGGGCCTGGCCGAATACGCCCCGAACCCGGCCCACCGGCGGGCGAAGCTGCTGCGGCCCACGGAGGAGGGGCGGAGCGCGGTGGACCGGATCGGCCCGGGCCACGCGGCGCTGGCGGCCCGCCTCACCGCGGAGCTGGGCGATGCCGCCCTGGCGGAGACGGTCCGCACCCTGGAACGGCTGGCCACGGCACTGGACGCACTGGAATCCGCGGCGCCGGCCGCCACCGTTCCGGGGCCCGCGCCGGAGTGATCACCGGGCGCCGCGAACGATTGTGTCGAAGTCAATAAGCCTGCAAGCAAAGCTTGTTACGTATAACGGGGCTGCCGGACACTGCGGCACATGGAGCCGTTGAAGGTAGTGGCACGACTGTGGGAGCGATTCGAGGCACGCGACTGGGACGGCGTGGCCGAGCTCATCGCCGAGGACGCGATCATCGAATGGCCCGTGAGCGGTGAGCGCATCGTGGGGCGCGCCAACTTCATCGCCGTGAACAGCGACGACGGCGACGCGGACGAGAGATCCGTGGAACTGCTGCGGATCCTGGCCGACGGGAACCTCGTGGTGACCGAGGTGGAGATACCTCAGGACCACGTCGTCTACCGGGCCGTCTCCCTCTGGACCGTGCGGGACGGGGAGATCGTGGGGGCGAGGGAGTACTGGACCAGCCCCGGTCAGGACCCGGCACCCCGCTGGCGGTCGGGTTACGTCGAACCCCTGGTGGCAGACTGAGCCGCGCGCTCACCGCGCTGCTCGCCGCCTCGGCCGAGGTGTACCTGGTGGTGAAGCCGGCTGGGGCCGCCCACCTGTGCCTGCTCGGCCTCCGAGCGCTGCTGCGGCCGGCGGTCGGCATGGCGCTGCCGGTCCTGGTCCATGTGTTGCTCACGGTCGTCCGGCTGGGCACGTACGTGTACGTGCTGTCGCGCGCCGGGCGGTTCTTCGCTCGGCCGCGGGTCCGGCGCGTGCCGGACCGGACGACGGGGGTCGTCCTGATCGGCTTCGGCGTGCGGGTGGCGACGACGTGACGTCGCGCCGGGCGGGACGGTCGGGCCGGTCGGGCGGGTTGCGGCCGTCGTGGCCCTGCCTCGCAGGTATCCCCCGTCATACCTGAGAGCTACGCGCGAACACGGCTCCATGGCGTGACGCCGACCACGGGCCCGGATTTCTAACTTCGGTAGCAGAGAAGAGCGTTCACGGCTCTTCCGGCGACCGGAGGAAGAGGGCCATGGCAACGGGGACGGGGACAGGGACGAAGTCGGGGACGGGGACGGGGACGCGTACCGGAAGCACGGGAGAGACCCGCCCGGCGGGCACGGCGTTGGCCACCGGGAGGGTGGGGTCGACCGGCGGCCGGCTGCGCCGCGGCCTGCTGGCCGCTCTGGTCGCCGCGGCCGTCGTGGTCCCCGTCTGCGCCGCGGCCTCCCCGAACGTCCCGGCCCCCGCGCCCGCCACGTTCTCCGAGGACGCCACGCCCCGGAGCCGGTACGCCGCCAACAGCGCCAATCTCGCCGAGGCGGCGCGCACGGCCGAGAACGCCGACCGCCCCGGCCGGGCGGCCCGGCTGCGCGCCATGAGTGCGGCCGGATCGGCCCAGTTCCTCACCTTCGACGGCCGCGGCACAGGCCGCGCCGTCGAGGTCTTCGGCGAGTTGGAGAGCGCCGACCGGGTCGCCGTTCTGGTGCCCGGGTCCGACACCACGCTGGACACCTACGAGCGGTTCCGTGCCGGAGCCGTCTCCCTCCAGCAGCGCCTGCGGGCCGAACATCCGCGCTCGGCGGTGGTCGCCTGGCTCGGGTACGACACTCCCGGCACGGTGAGCACCACCGTCCTGAGCGCCGACCGGGCCGACGATGCCGCTGCCGAACTGGCCCCCTTCCTGGACCGGTTGCGCGACATATCGGGGCCCGGGGCCCGGATCTCCCTGCTGTGCCACTCCTATGGGTCCGTGGTCTGCGCCCGGACCGCCACCGGGTCCGCGGTCGCTGACGTGGTGTTGTTCGGCAGCCCGGGCACGGGGTCCGGATCGGCCCGGGAGCTGCCGACCGCGGCCCGGGTCTGGGCCGGCCGGGGCAGCGCGGACTGGATCGGCGGCGTCCCGCACGTCCGGATCGGCGGCATCGGTTTCGGCACCGACCCGGTCGACCCAGCCTTCGGGGCCCGGGCCTTCGATGCCGGCGCCGTCGGACACAGCGACTACCTCAAGCCGGGCACCGAATCCCTCGCCGGCCTGGCCGCGATCGTCCTGGGCGGCACCCTCGCATCGGAGGCCGACCATGGTTGAGTTCCGCGCCCGTTGGTCCACCCTCGCGGCGGGCATCGACGCGGCCACCCCGGCCGACCGTGACCGCGCGGTGGACGCGCTGCGGGCCTTCGCGATCCTCGGCGTGGTCCTCGGGCACTGGCTGGTCACCGCGCTGACCGCACGCGACGGCGGTCTGAGCACCACCAGCCCGTTGGCGCACATGCCGTGGCTGGCCCCGGTGTCCTGGGTGTTCCAGACGCTGTCCGTCTTCTTCCTGGTCGGCGGCCATGTCGCGGCCCGCGGGTATGCGTCGGCGCGCGAGCGCGGCCTCTCGTACGGTGCCTGGGCGGGGCAGCGGCTGGGCCGGCTGTTCCGTCCGGTCGCGGCGGTCCTGCTCCTCTGGGCGGTCGTGGCGGGCGGGATGCTGATCGGCGGGGCGGAGCTCGACACCGTCCGCTCGCTGGTCACGCTGGTGCTGTCGCCGCTGTGGTTCCTGCTCGTGTTCGCCGCGCTCACCGCAGCGACCCCGCTCGTGGCCCGGATCGCCCCGCTGTGGCCGCTGGTCGTCGTCGCCGCCGTCGACGTGTGGCGGTTCGGGCTGGAGGGCCCCGAGTGGACCGGCTGGATCAATGTGGCGGCAGGCTGGCTGGTCCCCTTCACCCTCGGCGCCGCCTGGTCCCGCGGGGCCTTCGCCCGGCGTGGCCAGGCACTGCTCCTGCTCGGCGCGGGCGTCGTGGCCACGGCCGCGTTGATCCTCTGGGGCGGGTACCCGGCGTCGATGGTGGGTGTCCCCGGGGCCCCCGTATCGAACCTGAACCCGCCGACACTGGCCGCGGTGACGTTCGGACTGGCCCAGTGCGGGCTCGCCCTGCTGGTGCGCGAGCCGCTGGCCCGGGCCATGGAGCGGCCGAGGGCCTGGGCGAAGGTGGCTCTGGTGAACCTCTCCGCGATGACCGTCTTCCTGTGGCACCAGACCGCCATGATGGCCGTGACCGCCCTCGGGCTGCTGGTCTCGGCCGACCTGCCCGGGTTGCACACGGTGCCCGACTCGGTGGGCTGGATCGCGGCCCGGCTGCTGTGGCTGCCGGTGTTCGCCGCCGCGCTGTCGCTCTGCTGGGCCGCGTTCCGTGTCCACGAGCAGGCCTCCCGCCGTCCGAAGCAGTCCCGCGCCACCCGTACCGGAGCGGTCCCCCGCCCCAGGGTGGACCCCACCCGGGAGATCACCCATGTCTAGGGCCCGCCTTAGCCTGGACGGCGTGAACCAGCAGACCGAGCCACCCGCCGACGAAGTCCGCATCCGCCTGCCGCGCGGCTTGGCCCGGGAGTTGTTCACCTTGAAGCGGGACCCCCTGCCGAGGGTGTCGCGGCCGCGCTGGTTGGCCTGGCTGCCGCATGTGGTCCTCTGCTACGTGGCCATTCCCTGCGGCGTCCTCACGGGGATGCAGCTGAACGACCATTACAAGGTCCTCGGCTCGGCCGTGTTGGGGCTGTCGCTGCTGACCTCGGCATCCGTCGTGCTCAGCATGTTCCGGCCGATCGCGGCCTGGTGGCTCGGGCTCGTCACCGCCGGCCTGGTCGCCTGGACCATCCACGACCACGTCGGGCAGGGGCAGTCCTGGCCGTGGACGCCCGCCGGGCCGTTCACGCTCGCGCCCGTGCTCCTGATGGTCGCCCTGCGGGTGCCGCCCCGGGTGACCGCATCGGTCATCGGTATCACGCTCACCCTCAACGGGCTGGCCGACATCGTCCTCAGGCCGCCGCAGAGCCAGACCATCATCGGCGGCGTGGCGCTCCTCTTCGCGTTCGTGGGGATCCTCGGCTACGCGCTTCGGGCCACCCGCCTCGCCCGCGGCAAACTCGTGGAGCAGGAGACCCTCACCGAGGAGGAGCGGGCCCGGCGCACCCTGCTGGAGGAGCGCAGCCGCATCGCCCGCGAACTGCACGACGTCGTCGCCCACCACATGTCGGTGATCTCCATCCAGGCGCAGGTCGCCCCACACCTGGTGGAGAACCCGTCGGAGGAGCTCAAGGAGAATCTGGCCGGCATCCGGGAGAACGCGCTGGAGGCGCTGACGGAGCTGCGGCGGGTACTGGGCGTGCTGCGGTCGGAGCACCCCGACGATCCCGCGAACCCCCATCATCCGCAGCCCACCCTCGACGAACTGGACGGCCTCGTCGACAACGTGCGGGGGGCCGGGCTGGACGTCACGACCGAGATCGCGGGGATACGGCGGCCGCTGACCCCGGGCGTGGAACTCACCGCCTACCGGATCGTGCAGGAGGCGCTGAGCAACGCGCTCCGCCACGCGCCCGGTTCGCGGGTGGAGGTCGGTATCGCGTACGGGCCGCGTGAGCTGCACCTGTGCGTCGCCAACAGCGCGCCGACCCGGTCGGCGCCGCCCTCGCCCGGAGCGGGGCACGGGCTGCTGGGAATGCGGGAGCGGGCAGGCATGCTGGGGGGCGAACTGGCCGCCGGCCCGCGCCCCGACGGGGGGTACGAGGTGAGCGCCGTACTCCCGATGGATCCGCAGGACCAGCCCGCGGTCCCCGCCCCCGAGACGAAGAAGGCCTCATGAGCACCCCGATCAAGGTGATGATCGCCGACGACCAGATGATGGTCCGGCAGGGCTTCACCGTGCTTCTGAACGCGCAGCCCGACATAGAGGTCGTGGGGCAGGCGGTGGACGGGGCGGACGCGGTGGCGAAGGTCGCCGAGCTGGCTCCGGACGTGGTGCTGATGGACATCCGCATGCCGGGGATGGGCGGGATCGAGGCCACGTCGGTCATCACGGCGGTTCCGGACGCCGCTGTGAAGGTGCTGGTGCTGACCACCTTCGATCTCGACGAGTACGTGTACGAGGCGCTGCGCGCGGGGGCCTCGGGATTCCTGCTCAAGGACGCTTCGGCCGACCAGCTCGCCGAGGCGGTGCGGGTGGTGGCGGCCGGGGAGGCGCTGCTCTCGCCGAACATCACGAAACGGCTGATCACGGAGTTCTCCCGGCTGGGGGCGCCGCGTGCGCCGTCGCGGTCCCGAATCGAGGCACTGACCGAACGGGAGACGGAGGTGCTGTCGCTGATCGCCCAAGGCTTGTCGAATGCCGAGATCTCGGAGCACCTGGTGCTGGCCGAGCAGACGGTGAAGACGCATGTGAGCCGGATCCTGGTGAAGCTGGGGCTGCGGGACCGTACCCAGGCCGCGGTGTTCGCGTACGAGACGGGTCTGATCCGTCCGACGGGCTACTGAGCACACCCGAGTAGTACTTGAGAGGGACCCCGGAAAATCCCCATCAGCGGCGACGCGGACGAGGGCGGTACGGACCTACGGTGGTGTGCATGACCGAGACGACCACCGGGGGGACATCCCGGGCACCTGAGTTCCGATTGGCATCTGAGGTGATCGCGACCCTGCGCCGGGATCTCGTCACCGATGCCTTCGCCTACCGGCCGCTGCCGCCGGCGGACATCTCCGGGCGCTTCGTGCGCCGGCTTCCCGGGGTGCTGCGCCGGTACGCGCCGTGGCGGCGGCACGCGGCGGTGGGGTTCCTGGCCTTCCTGGTCGGGACGATATCGCTGAACACGCAGTCGGCCGCCTGGGGTGATCTGGGGCCGATAGCGATGACGTTGCTGACGGCGGCGCCGGTCCTCATGACGCTGGTGCGACCGGTCGGCGCGTGGTGGGCGGCCATCGCGATGACGGTGGTGACGGCCGGTATCGGGGATGGCTTCAACTGGCCTTGGACCGATGGCAGTTTCTGCGCGTACATCGTGGTCATGTTCCTCGTCACGCTGCGGACCGGGCCCCGGGTCGCGGCCTGGATGTGGACGCTCACCCTCGCGCTGGGAACGGGGCTCTCCCTCGTGTTCAACGGCCGATGGGGCTCGAACATGCCGGAGATGGCCCTGACCTCGGCCTTCGCCCTGGTGATCGCCGGCAGCATCCAGATACGCCGGGACGCGAAGGCCGAGGTGAGCGCGCAGCAGGAGGTCACGGCGGTCGAGCGGGACAAGCGGACGCTGCTGGAGGAGCGGACCACGATCGCCCGGGAGCTGCACGACGTGGTGGCCCACCACATGTCGGTGGTGGCCATCCAGGCGGAGGCGGCGCCGTACCGGGTGAAGAACCCGCCGCCGGAGCTGGAGGCGGCGTTCGTCACCATCCGGGAGAACGCGGTGGCGGCCCTGACGGAGCTGCGGCGGGTACTGGGCGTGGTGCGCTCCGCGGACTACGAGGCCCCGGACGCGCCGCAGCCGACGCTGGCCTCGCTGGAGGGGCTGCTGGCCAATGTGCGGGAAGCCGGCCTGAGCGTCGAGAAGACGATCACGGGCTCGGTGCGGGAACTGCCGCAGGGCGTGGAGCTGTCGGCGTACCGAATCATCCAGGAGGCCCTGAGCAACACGCTGCGGCACGCGCCGGGGGCCGCGGCCGAGGTGGAGGTCTCGTACGTGCTGGGTGGCCTGGGCCTACGGATCGTCAACGACCGGGGGACCGGGGACGCGCGGCCCTCGCCCGGGGCCGGGCACGGGATCACCGGCATGCGGGAGCGGGTGGCCATGCTGGAGGGCGAGATGACGGCCGGTCGGACGGCGGCGGGCGGGTACGAGGTGGCGGTGTACATACCGGTGCCCCACCGTGCCGAGCCGGCGCCGGAGTCGAAGGAGGGGACGGTATGACGATCAGAGTGTTGATCGTCGACGACCAGGTGATGGTGCGCGAGGGGTTCTCCGTCCTGCTGAACGCGATGGACGGCATCGAGGTGGTCGGGGAGGCGGTCGACGGTCAGGAGGCCATCGAGCAGGTGACGGCGCTGCGGCCGGACGTGGTGCTGATGGACATCCGGATGCCGCGCATGAACGGGCTGGAGGCCACACGGGAGATCGTGGCCGCCGACACGGACGCGAAGGTGCTGGTCCTGACGACCTTCGACCTCGACGAGTACGTGTACCAGGCGCTGCGGGCCGGGGCCTCCGGGTTCCTGCTCAAGGACGCCTCGGCCCGTCAGCTGGCCGACGGGGTAAGGGTGGTGGCGGCCGGGGAGGCCCTGCTGGCGCCGTCGGTGACCAAGCGGCTGATCGTGGAGTTCTCGAAGATCTCCGAAGCCCGCAAGCTCGCCGACCCTACGGGCACGGGGACGTTGACGGAGCGGGAGACGGAGGTGCTGGTGCTGATCGCGCAGGGGCTGTCCAACGGGGAGATAGCCGACCGGCTGGTCGTCGCCGAGTCCACCATCAAGACCCATGTGAGCCGGATCCTGGTGAAGCTGGGCCTGAGGGACCGGACCCAGGCGGCGGTGTACGCGTACGAGACCCGTTTGGTGACACCCGCCTGATCGGGCTCGGCTGCCTTTAGGGTGCGGGGATGGGCTTTGATCCGTGGGATGCCGCGTTCGTCGCCGATCCGTATCCGGCGTACCGGGAGTTGCGGGAGCAGGGGCGGGCCCTGTGGTGGGAAGCCACCGGGCAGTGGCTGGTGCCGCACTACGCCGATGTGAGTGCGCTGCTGCGGGACCGGCGGCTGGGGCGGACCTACCTCCATCGTTTCTCGCACGAGGAGTTCGGCCGGCAGGCACCGCCACCGGAGCACGAGCCCTTCCACGTGCTCAACGGCAACGGCCTCCTGGACCTGGAGGATCCCGCGCACGCGCGGGTGCGCAGGCTGGTGGCGAAGGCCTTCACCCCGCGGACGGTGGAGCGGCTCGTGCCCGCCGTGCGGCGGCTGGCCGGGGAGCTGGTGGGGCGGCTGCGCGCGGACGGGGGCGGGGATCTGCTCACCGTCGTCGCCGAGCCGTTGCCGGTGGCGGTGATCGCGGAGCTGCTGGGTGTGCCCGAGTCGGACCGGGGGCTGCTGCGGCCCTGGTCGGCGGACATCTGCGGGATGTTCGAGCTCCGGCCGGACGAGGAGACGGCGCGGCGCGCGGTGCGGGCGAGCGTCGAGTTCAGCGCGTACCTCCGGGGGCTGATCGCCGAGCGGCGAAGCCGCCCCGGGGAGGATTTGATCTCCGGGCTGATCGCCGCCCACGATGACGAGGGGCGGCTCAGCGAGCAGGAGATGATCTCCACCTGTGTGCTCCTGCTGAACGCCGGGCACGAGGCCACCGTCAACACGACCGTCAACGGGTGGTGGGCGCTGTTTCGCAACCCCGCGCAGCTCGCCGCGCTCCGTGAGAGCCGCGATCCCGAAAAGTTGTCCACAGCTGTGGATGAACTCATGCGGTACGACACTCCCCTGCAGATGTTCGAACGCTGGGTGCTCGACGACATCCGGATCGGTGACACCGTCATCCCCCGCGGGGCCGAGGTCGCGCTGCTCTTCGGGTCCGCGAATCGGGATCCCGTGCGCTTCGAGGATCCCGACACGCTCGACCTCGTACGGGCCGACAATCCGCACCTGACCTTCGGGGCCGGGATCCACTACTGCCTCGGAGCGCCCCTGGCCCGGCGGGAGTTGGAGGCGTCGTTCGGTGCGCTGCTGGCGGACGGCGTCCCGCCGCTGCGGCTCGTCGAGGAGCCGCGCTGGCGGGACGGGTATGTCATCCGGGGGCTGGAGAAACTGCTGGTGGAGTTCTAGATCCCGAAACGGCGCAGTCCGTCGTCTACGCGATCATGTCGCGGCGGCGCAGGGCGCCGAGGCCCGCCGCCGTCAGGGT
Source organism: Streptomyces virginiae (assembly GCF_041432505.1). Lineage (GTDB taxonomy): Bacteria > Actinomycetota > Actinomycetes > Streptomycetales > Streptomycetaceae > Streptomyces > Streptomyces virginiae_A. Next base: position 4,715,044 of record NZ_CP107871.1, on the reverse strand, counting down.
CGCCGCCAGGGCGGTCAGCGCCAGGAGCGGGGCCGCGTCCAGGTCCTGTGCGCCCGGGAGCCGGGGCAGGTGGGCGAAGGGCGAGAGGTTCAGGACGGCCTGCGGGAGGTCGAGCGCCGGGCCGACCCAGCCCAGGGCCAGCGCGCCCCCGGCCACCGCCCAGGCGGCTGCCGCGTACCGCGGGACCGCGCCGTGGAGCAGCGCCGCCAGCGCCCCGATCAGCCACACCGCCGGAAGCTGGGCGAGGGTGGCGCCGATGGCCGCGCCCGGCTCCCGGCCGTGCCCGATGCCGAGACCGAGGCCCGCGAGCAGCAGGATCAGCGCCGAGCCGCCGAAGGCCACGGCCAGGTGGCCGCCGGCCCAGCGCAGCCGGCCGACCGCGTTCGCGAGCAGCGGCTCCGCGCGCTGCCCCGACTCCTCACCGGCCAGGCGCAGCACCGACGAGACGGCGTACAGGGCGGCGACCATGCCGAACATGCCGGCCATCGTGGCGAGGAAGGCGTCGGTCAGGGCGCCCGAGCCGCCCTGCGCACCCTGCCCGCCCATCCGTTCGATGATCTCGCGGGTCCGGTCGTTGTCGCCGACCAGGTCCGCGGCGCCGTCCGCCATCCCGCCGAAGACGACACCGGCGATCAGGAATCCCGCGCTCCAGCCCAGTACGCTGCCGCGCTGCAGCCGCCAGGCCAGCGCGCCGGCCGTCCCCAGGCGCCCCTCGGCCGGCCCCGGCCGGGACGGCAGGAAGCTCATGCCCAGGTCACGGCGCCCCGCCAGCACGTACGCGACGCCCGTCTGCGCGGCGACGGCGGCGGCGAACAGGAGGAGCACCCACCAGCGTTCGGCGGCGAAGGCCCGTACGTTCTCCACCCAGCCGAGCGGCGAGGCCCAGGTCAGGGCCGAGCGCCCGCCGCCCGTACCGGCGTCGCCCGCCGCCTTCAGGACGAAGGCGGTGCCGAGCACGGCGGCCGCGATGCCCTTGGCGGCGCGGGCGCTCTCGGTCAGTTGGGCGGCGATGGCGGCCGTGCAGGCGAAGAACGTCCCGGTGGCCGCGACGGCCAGCCCCAGGGCGACGGCGCCGGGGGCGCCCTGCCCCGCGAGCCCGCCGGCCACGAGCAGGGCGACGCAGGCGTTGGCCACGAGGGCGGCGAGCAGGGCTGCGGTCAGCGGGGCCCTGCGCCCCACCATCGCGGCCGAGAGCAATTCCTGACGGCCCGTCTCCTCCTCCTCGCGGGTGTGTCGGACGACGATGATCAGGCTCATGGCGGCCGCGAGGACGGCGCCGTAGACACCGGCCCGCCAGGCGGTCAGAGCGCCGAGGGAATCTCCGAAGACCGGTCCGTACAGGGCGCGCATCGAGCTGTTGTCGTTCATCGAGGCGGCGATCCGGGCGCGTTCGGCGGCGGTGGCGTACACGCTGCCCAGCGAGCCGGGCATGCTCACCAGCATGAGCGTGGCGGACAGGACCCACACCGGCATCATGACGCGGTCGCGGCGCAGCGCGAGGCGCAGCAGCACCCCGGTTCCGGCCAGTTGGTTCTTCATCGGGACGCCTCTTCGGTGTAGTGGCGCAGGAAGAGCTCTTCGAGGGTGGGCGGGGTCGAGGTCAGCGAGCGCACCCCCGACCCGGTGAGGGAGCGCAGTACGGCGTCCAGCTTGTCGGTGTCGGCCTGGAGTCGGACCGTGTGCCCTTGGACCTGGACGTCGTACACGCCCGGCAGGTGGGCGAGGCCGTTCGGCGGGCCGGCCAGCTCGGCGCTGATCGACGTGCGGGTGAGGTGGCGGAGTTCGGCGAGGGTGCCGGTCTCCACGGTGCGGCCCTTGCGGATGATGCTGACCCGGTCGCAGAGGGTCTCGACCTCGCTGAGGATGTGCGAGCTGAGCAGGATGGTGCGGCCGGCGGCGCGCGCCTCGGTGACGCAGCTCCGGAAGACCTCCTCCATCAGCGGGTCGAGGCCGGAGGTGGGTTCGTCGAGGACGAGCAGTTCGACGTCGGAGGCGAAGGCGGCGACGAGGGCGACCTTCTGCCGGTTGCCCTTGGAGTACGCGCGCCCCTTCTTGGTGGGGTCGAGCTCGAACCGTTCGAGGAGTTCGGCGCGCCGGGTCCGGTCGAGGCCGCCGCGCAGGCGTCCGTAGAGGTCTATGACCTCGCCGCCGGAGAGGTCGCGCCACAGGGTGACGTCGCCGGGGACGTAGGCGACACGGCGGTGGAGGGCGACGGCGTCGGCCCAGGGGTCGCCGCCGAGGAGTTCGGCGGTGCCGGCGTCGGCGCGCAGCAGGCCCAAGAGGACCCGGATGGTGGTGGACTTGCCGGCGCCGTTGGGGCCGAGGAAGCCGTGGACCTCGCCGGTGGTGACCGAGAGGTCGAGTCCGTCCAGTGCGCGGGTGCGGCCGAACGCCTTGTGGAGGCCGGCAACGCTGATTGCCTTCGTCATGTTTCCGAAGGTACGCTAGCTTCACAAATTTGTGAAGCTTGAGAATCTCAGGAATCGCGTAAAGTCAGGAAGGTGGCAGATGACATGGTGAACGTGGACGCGTGGACCGATACGCGGGACGGCGACGCCGTCTCCCGCTTCGTCGAGCGGTTCGCCGCGCAGCTGACCGAGGCCGGGATGCAGCGGATGGCCGCGCGGGTCTTCGCCCAGCTGCTGGCCAGCGACGGCGGCGCGATGACCTCGGCGGAGCTGGGCGAGGCCCTGCGGATCAGCCCGGCCGCCGTATCGGGCGCCGTGTCCTACCTGACCCAGGTCAACATGGTCAGCCGCGAGCGCGAACCGGGCTCACGCCGCGACCGGTACGTCCTGCACAACGAGCTCTGGTACGAGACCTTCACGCGCCGCGACCAGGTCCTGACCCTGTGGGAGAAGACCCTGAGCGAGGGCGCCGCCACCCTCGGCACGGACTCGCCCGCCGGGGCGCGCGTCGCCGAGACGGCGGCCTTCTTCGCGTTCATGCAGGGCGAGATGCTGGGACTGATGGACCGCTGGCGGGTCCACAAGGCGACGATCGGCCTCGGCTGACCGCCCGTCGCCGCCTGTCGCCCGCCCGGCGCCCGGCGCCCGCCCACCGCTCGCCCGGCGCCCGGTGATCGAATCCGGAAGCGCCGATACCCGCAGACGGGACACCGCCCGCGTGCCATGCTGGAACGCATGAACCTGGAGGACCTGGTACGGCTGCGCCGCGCCCGGGACATGATGGACCGCGAGTACGCGGAGCCGCTGGACGTTCAGGCACTCGCGAACGTCGCCCTCATGTCGCCGGGTCACTTCTCCCGCAGCTTCCGCGCCGCCTTCGGGGAAACCCCGTACAGCTACCTCATGACCCGCCGCGTCGAACGCGCGAAGGCGCTGCTGCGCCGCGGCGACATGAGCGTGACGGACGTCTGCTTCGCCGTCGGATGTACCTCGCTGGGGTCCTTCAGCTCGCGCTTCACCGAGCTCGTCGGCGAGACCCCCAGCGCCTACCGGGCCCGTAGCCACGACGACGGCGCGGCGATCCCGGCGTGCGTCGCCAAGATCCTCACGCGACCGGTCAGGATCGGAGAAGCGAAATCCGCACCCTCCTCGTAGCGTCGACGGCATGGACATCAACCTCTCGCAGTGCTTCATCGCCGTCGACGACCACGACAAGGCGCTCGCCTTCTACCGCGACATCCTCGGCCTGGAGGTCCGCAACGACGTCGGGTTCGAGGGGATGCGCTGGGTGACCGTCGCCTCCCCCACGCAGCCGGACGTGGAGATCGTCCTCGAACCGCCGCTCGCCGACCCCGGCGCCTCGGCGGCCGACCGGCAGGCCATGGCGGAGCTGCTGGCCAAGGGCCTGCTGCGTGGCGTGATCTTCTCCACCGACGACGTCGACGCCACCTTCGAACACATCCGGGCCGCCGGCGGGGAGGTGGTGCAGGAGCCGGTCGACCAGCCGTACGGCGTCCGCGACTGCGCCTTCCGCGACCCGGCCGGCAACATGCTCCGCTTCAACCAGCCCCGCAAGCACTGAGGACCGACTGCCCCAGGAGTCCGCGCAGGAGTCCGAGCAGCCGGCCCGCCCGAGAGATGGAGACACGATGAGCAGGGCCACCGGGCCGGACTCCCGACCCACCGAACCTCAGGCACAGCAGGCGCAGCACGCTGCCGACAGCCACGGTCTGATCCGCGTGCACGGGGCACGCGTGAACAACCTCAAGGACGTCAGCATCGAGATCCCCAAGCGCCGCCTGACGGTGTTCACCGGAGTCTCCGGTTCGGGCAAGAGCTCGCTGGTGTTCGACACGATCGCCGCCGAGTCCCAGCGGATGATCAACGAGACCTACAGCACCTTCGTCCAGGGCTTCATGCCCACGCTGGCCCGCCCCGAGGTCGACGTACTCGACGGACTCACCACCGCGATCACCGTCGACCAGCAGCGCATGGGCGGCGACCCCCGCTCCACGGTCGGCACCGCCACCGACGCCAACGCGATGCTGCGCATCCTCTTCAGCCGGCTCGGGAAGCCGCACATCGGCCCGCCCGGCGCCTACTCCTTCAACGTGGCCTCCGTCCGGGCCAGCGGCGGCATCACGGTCGAGCGCGGCGCCGCCAAGACCAAGACCGTGAAGGCGACCTTCTCCCGCACCGGCGGCATGTGCGTGCGCTGCGAGGGCCGCGGTTCGGTCTCCGACATCGACCTCACCCAGCTCTACGACGACTCCAAGTCGCTCGCCGAGGGCGCGTTCACCATTCCCGGCTGGAAGTCCGACAGCTTCTGGACCGTGCGCGTCTACGCCGAGTCGGGCTTCCTCGACCCGAACAAGCCGATCGCGAAGTTCACCAAGAAGGAGATGCAGGACTTCCTCTACCGGGAGCCCACCAAGGTCAAGGTGGAGGGCGTCAACCTCACCTACGAGGGCCTCATCCCCAAGATCCAGAAGTCCTTCCTGTCCAAGGACAAGGAAGCGATGCAGCCGCACATCCGGGCCTTCGTGGAACGCGCGGTCACCTTCACCGTCTGCCCCGAGTGCGAGGGCACCCGGCTCAGCGAGGGCGCCCGGTCCTCGAAGATCAAGAAGATCAGCATCGCCGACGCCTGCACCCTGCAGATCAGCGACCTCGCGGAGTGGGTACGCGGCCTCGACGAGCCCTCCGTGGCCCCGCTGCTCACCGCCCTGCAGCTCACCCTCGACTCGTTCGTGGAGATCGGCCTCGGCTACCTCTCGCTCGACCGGGCCTCGGGCACCCTGTCCGGCGGCGAGGCGCAGCGCGTCAAGATGATCCGCCACCTCGGCTCCTCCCTCACCGACGTCACCTACGTCTTCGACGAGCCGACCATCGGCCTGCACCCGCACGACATCCAGCGCATGAACGACCTCCTGCTGCGGCTGCGCGACAAGGGCAACACCGTGCTGGTCGTGGAGCACAAGCCGGAGACGATCGCGATCGCCGACCACGTCGTCGACATCGGCCCCGGCGCGGGCACCGCCGGCGGCACCGTCTGCTACGAGGGCACCGTCGAGGGGCTCCGCTCCGGCGGCACCATCACCGGCCGCCACCTCGACGACCGGGCCACGCTCAAGGCGTCGGTACGCAAGCCCACCGGCGCGCTGGAGATCCGCGGGGCCACCGCGAACAACCTGCGCGACGTCGACGTCGACATCCCGCTCGGGGTGCTCACGGTCGTCACCGGCGTCGCCGGGTCCGGCAAGAGCTCCCTGCTGCACAAGTCGCTCTCCCCGGACGCGGAGGTCGTCTCCATCGACCAGGGCGCGATCCGCGGCTCGCGCCGGAGCAACCCGGCGACGTACACCGGGCTGCTCGACCCGATCCGCAAGGTGTTCGCCAAGGTCAACGGGGTGAAGCCCGCCCTGTTCAGCGCGAACTCCGAGGGCGCCTGCCCGAACTGCAACGGCGCCGGGGTCATCTACACCGACCTGGCGATGATGGCCGGTGTCTCGACCACCTGTGAGGAGTGCGAGGGGAAGCGGTTCGACGCGTCGGTGCTGGAGTACCACCTGGCCGGCCGCGACATCAGCGAGGTGCTCGCCATGTCCGTGACCGAGGCCGAGGAGTTCTTCGGCGCGGGCGAGGCGCACACGCCCGCCGCGCACCGCATCCTCACCCGCCTCGCCGACGTCGGACTGGGCTACCTCAGCCTCGGCCAGCCCCTCACCACACTGTCCGGCGGCGAGCGGCAGCGGCTGAAGCTCGCCACCCACATGGCGGAGAAGGGCGGGATCTACGTGCTCGACGAGCCGACCACCGGCCTGCACCTCGCCGACGTGGAGCAGCTGCTCGGTCTGCTCGACCGGCTGGTGGACTCGGGGAAGTCGGTCGTCGTCATCGAGCACCACCAGGCGGTCATGGCCCACGCCGACTGGATCATCGACCTCGGACCCGGCGCCGGACACGACGGCGGCCTGATCGTCTTCGAGGGCACCCCCGCCGACCTGGTGGAAGACCGCTCCACCCTCACCGGCGAGCACCTCGCGGCGTACGTCGGCGCCTGACCGGCACCTCCCCGGACCTCTGACCGGCACCTGCCAGGGACCCCTGACCGCCGCGGTGGCAGGGGTCCGGGCGGCTGCCTAGCGTGGTCGGCGGACGTACGAGCCCCCGACCGAAGGTGCGACCTCCATGACAGACAAGCCCGCCATCGTCCTGGTCCACGGATTCTGGGGCGGCGCCGCCCACTGGGCCAAGGTCATCCCCGAGCTCCACCGGCGCGGGTTCGGCTCCCTGCACGCGGTGGAGAACCCGCTGACCTCACTGGCCGACGACGCCGAGCGCACCCGCAAGATGGTCCGCCAGATCGACGGTCCGGTGCTGCTCGTGGGGCACTCGTACGGCGGCGCGGTCATCAGCGAGGCCGGGGACCTGCCGAACGTCGCCGGGCTGGTCTACGTGGCGGCCTTCGCCCCGGATGCCGGGGAGAGCCCCGGGCAGATCAGCCAGGAGCTGCCGCCCGCCGCCTTCGAGAACATCGCGCCCGACTCGGACGGCTACCTGTGGATCAAGCAGGACAAGTTCCACGAGAGCTTCGCGCAGGACCTCTCGCAGGAAGAGGCGCTGGTCATGGCCGTGACCCAGAAGGCTCCGCTCGGTTCGACCTTCGGCGACACCGTCACCGCGCCGGCCTGGAGGTCGAAGCCCTGCTGGTACCAGGTGTCCGCCGCGGACCGCATGATCCACCCCGACAACGAGCGGCGGATGGCCGAGCGGATGAAGCCGCGCAAGGTGATCGAGCTCGACGCGGGCCACGCGTCGCTCGCCTCGCAGCCCGTGCCGGTCGCCGACCTCATCGAGGAGGCCGCGCTCGCCCTGTCCGCGCCCTGACCGGACTCGGGAAACCCGGAAACGGAACCGGACCGGGCCCGCGCGCGGCGCGCGGGCCCGGTCCGGTTCCGGTGCGTCGGGTGCGTCGGACGCGGTCCGTGCACCCGGTGTGGTCAACGGGGCACGGTGAGCGTCCATGCCGCCGGACGCAGGGTCCACGTACGGCGACGGACCGGGCCCGTCAGCGCCGCGTCGGCGCGGTAGCGGAAGTCCGCGCCCGACACCGTCACCGTCTTCGCGCGGGCCGTGACCGTCGATTCGGCGGAGCTTCCGCCGCCCGTCCGGACCACGACCTCCGCCGCTCCGCCGTCGTCCCGGGTGCGAACCGAGACGTCCTCCACGGGCCGGTCCACGTCCGCGAGCAGCACCCCGTCGGCCTCGACCCGCAGCCGGTGCCGGCTCGTGGCCGCACCGCCGGCCGCCGCCACCGGCCGGACCAGCGTCCGGACCAGCGAGCGGTACGCACTCCACACCGACGGCCCGGCGGGCCGCGGGACCCCGTGCACCGGCGGAATCCTCAGCGCGCCGAGCACCACCCCGTCACTGTCGTCGACCAGCAGGTCACAGCTCCGCACCGCCCCGTCGAGGACGGCCCGGGCCGCGGTGACGGCCGACAGCGGCACGCCGAGGGACCGGGCCAGCCCCAGCGACCCCACGGGGCCCACCGGGACCAGCGCCAGGGGTCCCTCGCCCAGCCCGCGCTCCCGGTGCAGCAGCCCTACGGCGCGCACCAGGGCCCGGTCGTCACCGACGATCACCAGCCGTCGATGACCCCGGCGGGCAAGAGCCCGCGCAAATTCCTCCTGCGAATCCGGGAGGCAGATTTTCGCTGCCGCGCCCGCTGACAACACATCCTTCGCGATCCGCACGGACTCGCCGTCGAGACGGCGGGCGACCGGGTCGACGAGCACGAGCAGGCCGCCTACCGGCGCGCCCGCTTGGCTCATGGTGGGCTCTGGAGCCGACACCTCGGTCCTTCCTCGGGTAGCATCTTTGTGCAAGAGGCCCTTGCGCTATTGCGCCAGGGCCTTCGTCTATTCCGGGGTACCGGTCCGACGGCTCAGCCTGCGGTGTACATCGTCGTACGCCCCCTGACCTTGGACATGCCCCATCCGGAAGAGGTGTACGCCTGTGCCCGCTCTTGTGCTGCTCGGAGCTCAGTGGGGTGACGAGGGCAAGGGAAAGGCCACCGACCTGCTCGGTGGATCCGTTGACTATGTGGTGCGCTACCAGGGCGGCAACAATGCCGGCCACACGGTCGTCGTAGGCGACCAGAAGTACGCGCTGCACCTTCTCCCTTCCGGCATCCTCTCCCCCGGATGCACCCCGGTCATCGGTAACGGTGTCGTCGTCGACCCGGCCGTCCTGCTCTCCGAGCTGCGCGGCCTGAACGAGCGCGGCATCGACACCTCCAAGCTGCTCATCAGCGGCAACGCGCACCTGATCACGCCGTACAACGTCACCCTCGACAAGGTCGGCGAGCGCTTCCTCGGCAAGCGCAAGATCGGTACGACCGGTCGCGGCATCGGCCCGACCTACGCGGACAAGATCAACCGCATCGGTATCCGCGTCCAGGACCTCTACGACGAGTCGATCCTCATCCAGAAGGTCGAAGCGGCGCTGGAGGGCAAGAACCAGCTCCTCGCGAAGCTCTACAACCGCCGCGCGATCGACGCCGCCCAGATCGTCGAGGAGATGCTCCAGTACGCGGAGCAGATCAAGCCGTACGTCGCCGACACCACGCTGATCCTCAACAACGCGCTGGACGAGGACAAGGTCGTGCTGTTCGAGGGCGGCCAGGGCACCCTGCTCGACGTCGACCACGGCACCTATCCCTTCGTCACCTCGTCCAACCCGACCGCCGGCGGCGCCTGCACCGGCACCGGCGTGGGCCCGACGAAGATCAGCCGCGTCATCGGCATCCTCAAGGCCTACACGACCCGAGTCGGCGCGGGCCCGTTCCCGACCGAGCTGTTCGACCAGGACGGCGAGGACCTGCGCCGCATCGGCGGCGAGCGCGGCGTGACCACCGGACGTGACCGCCGCTGCGGTTGGTTCGACGCGCCGATCGCACGTTACGCCACCCGCGTGAACGGCCTCACCGACTTCTTCCTGACGAAGCTGGACGTACTGACCGGCTGGGAGCAGATCCCGGTCTGCGTCGCGTACGAGATCGACGGCAAGCGCGTCGAGGAGCTGCCCTACTCGCAGACCGACTTCCACCACGCGAAGCCGATCTACGAATACCTCCCCGGCTGGTCCGAGGACATCACCAAGGCCAAGACCTTCGAGGAGCTCCCGGCGAACGCCCAGGCGTACGTCAAGGCCCTGGAAGAGATGTCGGGCGCCCCGATCTCCGCGATCGGCGTCGGCCCCGGCCGCACCGAGACGATCGAGATCAACTCGTTCCTCTAGGAGAACCGGTCCCCCGGAGGGGCGGCAGGCGCACCCCGCGCCCGCCGCCCCTCCGGCGTTCCCGGGACGGCCCGGGACGGCGCTGGGCGGCGTGTGACGGCGATGGGCGGCGCGTTCACGGCCCCTGGCACGCCCTCCGGCACGCCGGGAAGAAAAAGTCCCCGCTCCCTGTCACATCCGTGCGCTCCCCTCCGTCAGTGCTGTGAAGACACCGACCGAAGGAGAGCCGCAGCCATGACGAACACCTCCCTCTCGCGGATGCCGAACCCGGCCGAATTCGTCCCCGAGCTGAACGACATCAGCGCCGCGCTCTTCCGGGCCACGGGCAACCGCTCCGTGCCGCGGACCACGATGAGCCTGGTCCACCTGCGCGCCGGGCAGATCGTCGGCAACACCTACCTGACCGTCCTGAACACCGGCTTCCTGCGCAAGGCCGGAGAGTCCGAGGAGCGCATCACGGCCGTCTCCTCCTGGCAGGACGCCCCCTATTTCACGGCCGCCGAGCGCGCCGCCCTCGCTCTGGTGGAGGCCACCCTCCAGCCCGCCCCGCACGGCCGCGAGCGGGTCACCGACGAGCTCTACGCCGAGGTCGCCGCGCACTACGAAGAGAAGGCCCTGGCCACCCTCACCCTCGCGATCGGGCAGATCAACTTCTTCATCGCCCTGGCCGTGATCGGCAAGCCGCAGCCGGTCGCCTCGCTCGCCGACGAGCAGTGGGGCTGAGGCCCCCGTAGGGCGGGAACGGCCTCGGGCGGTCTCGGGGGGCGGGTTCCGGGTGGGCGGAAATATGATGTGCACGGGCTTTTCGCGCAGCGGAAGCAGGGACGAATGGATGCACCTCGGAGCGTTCCGTGACTCCTCGCCGTGCCCCGCGGGCGGCCAGCGCCGACCTGCTCAGCACGCTCGGACGGCTCGCCGACCAGGCCCGCCGAGGAGTGGAGCTGCAGCAGGCCCGGGTGGACCTGGCCGAGGCACTGCAGAGCGAGATGCTGCCCGCCTCGCTCCCCGCACTGCCGGGCCTGCGGACCGCCGCCCGGTACGCGCCCGCCCGGCACGGCCTGGACATCGGCGGCGACTGGTACGACGGCTTCCGGCTGCCCGAGGGGGCGCTCGCCTTCTGCATCGGTGACGTCCAGGGGCACGACGTGGAGGCGGCCGCCTTCATGGGGCAGGTACGGATCTGCCTGCGCGCCGTGGCGGCCGTGGTCGTCGATCCGGGCGAGGTACTGAGCCGGGCCAACGAGGTGCTGCTCTCCATGGACCGCGACCTCTTCGCGACCTGCACGCTGCTGCGCTTCGATCCGGAGACCCGGGAGCTGGAGACCGCCCGCGCCGGCCATGTCCCGGCGGTCTGGGCCACCGTCGACGGCGAGTACGGCATCACGGACGACGACGGCGGCCTGCCGCTGAACCTGGAGCCCGGGGCGGGGTACGCGGTGACCCGCCGCCGGCTGACGAAGGCGGGGTCGATCGTGCTGCTCACCGACGGTGTGGTCGAGGGGCCGAAGTTCCCGATCGAGGTGGGTCTGGAGCGGGTGGCCGACGTGGTGCGTAAGGCCGCGGGCACCGATCCCGGCGAGCTGGCCGCCGAGGTGATGAAGGTGGCCGACTCCACCGGCCACGCGGACGACGCCGCCGTGCTCGTGCTCACCCACGACGCCCGACCCGACCCGCAGGACACCCCCTAGAGCGTGTCACGGCCCGCGGGGGCGGCGGGCTGTTGTCTGATGATGTGGTGCGCACCGAGGGATGGCGACGTCTGCCCGCAGCTCTGCTGCCGATCCTCGCCGTCGCCGGCGCCTACTACGTGGGCGGCCTGATCGGCCTGTATCAGCGTGTGGTCGTCGACGGCGCCGAGGTGACACCCCTGTGGCTGCCGACCGGCATCGCGGTGGCCTCCCTGCTCTGGATGGGCCTGCGGGTGTGGCCCGGGATCGCGCTCGGTACCTACCTCACCATCGAGCGGATCACCGATTTCGACCTGCCCGGCCTGATCATCGTCACGGGGAACGTGCTCGCCCCCGTGTGCGCGTACCTGATGCTCCGCCGGGCGGGTTTCCGTACCGAGCTGGACCGGCTGCGGGACGCCTTGGCGCTGGTGTTCCTGGGCGGTCTGTGGCCCATGCTGATCAGCGCCACGATCGGGACCTGGACGCTGGTGCTCACCGGTGACCTGCCGCTGTCGCAGTTCTGGCCCGTCTGGTCGGCCTGGTGGGCCGGGGACGCGATGGGCGTGCTCGTGCTGACCCCTCTGCTCCTCGTCCTGCGCAGGGTCGTGGGGACCCGGCGGCCCTTGGACGGCTACCGCGCGGCCGAGGCGGCGGTCCTGGCGATCACCTCGGTGGTCGTCACCCTGCTGGCCACCCGGAGCACCCTCTCGCTGCTCTTCCTCGTCTTCCCCGTGATCATCTGGGCGGCCGTACGCTTCCAGCTCGCCGGGAGCGCTCCGGTCACCCTGCTGGTGTCGGTCCTGACGATCTCGGCGGCGACCGGCCACGTCGGGCCGTTCGCCGACCACACCCTCCTGGAGGTCATGATCAACCTCCAGGCGCTCAACGGCGCGGCGGCCCTGACCGGGCTGCTGCTGGCGGCCCTGGTCACCGAGCAGAACAACGTCCGCCTGAAGATCGAGCAGGTCTGCGAGGACCTGGCGGAACTGGTGGAACACCTGGCCCCGGGCAAGCCGGACCGCTAGGCCGTGTCCGCGGAGTGGTCCCGAAATGACGGCGCGTCGGGTGTCGGAGGCGGGGGTTAGGGTCGACCGCGCACGACACGAGCCGCAGGAGACCTCCATGCCGTCAGGGCACCCGCAGCAGGACACCGCCCAGGCCCGCCCGACCGGGCCCCGGCCACCGGCGCCGATCCCCTTCGACGTGGAGGCGGTCTTCCCGGAACTGACCGGCACGGCCCGCGAGGTGACCCTGCTCTACCCCCGGGCGGGCCGGCCGGGACCTGCGGACAGCTCCATCGGCGGGCCGCTGCTGTGGCCGGCCGACGAGCCCTGGCCGATGTGCGCCGAACCGGACCACTACAAGCCGCTGAGCGCGCCCGTCGGCCCCGAGCCGGTCGCGATGGTCCCGGTGGTCCAGCTGTACGCGCGGGACGTGCCCGGCCTCGTCTTCCCGGCCGGTACCGACCTGTTGCAGATCCTGTGGTGTCCCCTCGTCCACGAGACCGCCCCGTACACGGCCGCCCCGCGGCTCCACTGGCGCGACGCCGGATCGACGGCGGCCGGCGCCACCGTCGGGGAGCCGCCGTACCCGCACACCGCCGAGGAGGAGTTCCTGCCGCGCCCGTGCACGGTGTCTCCCACTCCGGCGGTGGAGTACCCGAGCTGGGACATGCCGCAGGGGCTCGCCGACCTGCTCGACGCGCGGTTCGAGGCCCTGCGGGAGGAGCGTGGCTTCGGCTTCCATGACGTGGCCACCACTCTGCAGAGCAAGGTCGGCGGTTATCCGAGCTGGACCCAGCCGCCCGCCTGGCCCGACTGCGCGGGCTGCGGAATCCGCATGGAGCACCTGCTCAGCGTGACCGCGACCGAACCGGAGTCGGGCCGTTGGCTGCCGCTGGACGACCGGCACCCCGGTCAGGAGGGGGCCGAGATCCCGTCCTGGCAGGCGGAGGCGGACCCGGCCGTCGTCGACGGGTTCGGGCACGGCATGGACCTGGGCGACCTCGGCGGGATGTACTTCTTCGTCTGCCGCGGCTGCCCGGACACCCCGTACGCCCACCGCTACGACTGCTGAACACCGGCCCGGCGGCCGCCTGAGCCGTGCCGCCGGGCGCTACCAGGCCAGCTGCGAGATCTCCTCGGCGACCACTGCGCACGCGTCCGCCGCAGGGTCGATCAGCGGGAAGTGCCCGACGGCGTCGAGGAGGGTCAGCCCGACCATCTCCCCCGCCTTCGCGGCCGCCGCCACGTACGCCTCGGCCACCTGCTGCGGGACCACGATGTCGTCCCGGCCCTGGACCACCGCCGTGGCGATCCCGGTCGGCAGCAGGGCCGCCGGATCGGCGTACGGCAGCCGCTCGTCCCAGTGGTCCGCCCCGCCCAGCAGCTGCGCGCTCGCGCCGCCGCACACGCCCAGTTCCTCCGCCACCGCGAAGTCGGCGATCGGGGCCAGCGCCACCACGCCCCGCAGCATCGGCGCGGCGGGCAGCCGCCACGGTGAGCCGGCCGGGAGGACGTGCCGGGCCGCGGCCCACAGCGCGAGGTGGCCGCCGGCCGAGTGGCCGGTGACGACCGTGCGGCGGACATCGGCCTGCGGGAGGGCTTCGGCCGCCAGCCGGGGCAGGGCGTCCATGGCGGCGGCGACATCGTCGAAGGTCTCCGGCCAACGCCCGGCGACCGGCCCCTCGGCGTTCTGGTGCGGCAGCGAACTACCGCGCCGGTACTCGACGTTGGCGACGGCGAAACCCCGACGGGCCAGGAAGTCCGCGAACGGCGTGACGTGTTGCCGGTCGTACGGGGCCCGCCAGGCGCCGCCGTGCAGCAGCACCACGAGCGGGGCCGGCTCCTGGGTGTCGCCGCGCGGGGCGTAGAAGTCGACGACGTGGTCGGGGTGTTCCCCGTACGTGGCGGTCGCGTCCGGCGCCACGGCCGGGTGGGCGAAGGCCGAGGCGGCCTCCGCGGCATCCCGTTCCACTGCGGCGGGGTCCGTCATCGGCTCAACCTCTCGGTAACGCGTGGGACAGCGGGGACAGATGTTCCGGTGTTCCGGCAGAGCGGGACCGTATCAGTCCGGAACGGGCACTTTCGTGCGGGGCCCGGAATATGACCGGGCGGACGGAGCCGTAGCCCCGCCCGCCCGGTGATGTGACGTTTCGCTACCGAGTCACCCGAAAATGTGACCCAGCGTCCGCGCCGCGCGCTCGGCGTCGGCGAAACCGACGTAGAGCGGGGTGAAGCCGAAGCGCAGGACGTCGGGTGCGCGGAAGTCGCCGATGACGCCCCGGGAGATGAGCTCCCCCATGACCTCACGGGCGTTCTCGGTCCGCAGGGAGATCTGGCTCCCGCGACGGTCGTGCTCGGCCGGGGTGACCGACTCGACCCGGCCCTGCGGGACGTACGCCGCCACGCACGCGAGGAAGAAGTCGGTCAGGGCGAGGGACTTGGCCCGTACGTCTTCGACGGACACCCCGTCCCAGGCGTCGAGCGCCGACTCCAGGGCCAGCATGGACAGGATGTCCGGCGTGCCGACGCGCCCGCGGGTCGCGCCCTCGGCCGGCTCGAAGGCCGGGGTCATCGCGAACGGATCCGCGTGACCGTTCCAGCCCGGGAGCGGGGAGTCGAAGTCGGCCTGGTGGCGGGCGGCGATGTACAGGTACGCGGGCGCGCCGGGGCCGCCGTTGAGGTACTTGTACGTGCAGCCCACCGCGAGGTCGACGGCGTGCGCGTCGAGGTCGACGGGGAGGGCTCCGGCGGAGTGGCACAGGTCCCAGACCGTGATCGCCCCGGCGGCGTGGGCCGCCGTGGTGAGGGCGGGGAGGTCGTGGAGCCGGCCGCTGCGGTAGTCGACGTGGTTGAGGAGGACCACGGCGGTGTCCTCGTCCATCGCCTCGGCCGCGTGCGAGGGGTCCACCGGGACGACGGTCAGGCCCGTCATCCGGGCCGCCGACTGCGCGATGTAGCCGTCGGTGGGGAAGGTGGCCGCGTCGACCAGCAGCTTCGTCCGGCCGGGGGCCGCGAGCCGGGCGGCGCCGACCAGCGCCTTGAAGAGGTTGACGCTGGTGGAGTCGCCGACGACCACCTGGCCGGGGGCCGCGCCGACGAGCGGGGCGAGCTTGTCGCCGATCCGCTCGGGCGCGGTCCACCAGCCGCTCTCGTCCCAGGACCGGATGAGGAGCTCGCCCCACTGCCGGGCGACGACGTCCGCGGTGGTGTCCGCGACACCGGCCGGGAGCGCGCCGAGGGAGTTGCCGTCCAGGTAGACGACCCCGTCGGGCAGGGTGAAGCGCTCGCGGAGCTTGGCGAGCCCGTCGGCGGCGTCCAGCTCGGCCGCGCGGTCGCGCAGGTCTTCCGAGGACTCCGCCGCTATGTTCGTGGAGTCGTCAGACATAGCTGCGGGCCGTCCAGAGCTCCGGGAAGACGTTCTTCGTCGCCCGCTTCTCCAGCCAGGTCACGCCGGCCGAGCCGCCCGTGCCCGTCTTCGCGCCCATCGCGCGGCGGGTGGCGACCAGGTGGTCGTTGCGCCAGCGCCAGACGAGCTCGGCGACGTCCGTGAGGACCTCGCCGAGGCGGTGCAGGTCCACGGTCTCGTTGTCGTCCGGGGCGGCGTACAGGCCCGTCCAGACGGCCTCGACCTCGGGGGAGGGCTCGTAGCGCAGCGACAGGTCGCGGTTCAGGACGGCTTCCGGGACCGGCAGGCCGCGGCGGGCGAGCAGGCGCAGGACCTCGTCGTAGAGGCTGGGCTCGTGCAGGGCCTTCTCCAGCTCCGCGTGGACGCGCGGGGCGCCCCGGTGCGGGACCAGCATGGAGGAGGACTTCTCGCCGAGCAGGAACTCCATCCGGCGGTACATCGCCGACTGGAAACCGGAACCCTCACCGAGGGCGGCGCGGTAGGCGTTGAACTGTCCCGGGGTGAGCTGGGCGAGCGGGCGCCAGGAGGCGTTGAGGGCTTCCAGCTCGCGGAGGGAACGTTTCAGCGCATCCATCGCGACCGGGATGTGGTCCTCGCGCAGGGCCTTCGCGGCGGTCTCCCACTCGTGGACGATGACCGTGAACCACAGCTCCATGACCTGGGTCGTCACCAGGAAGACCATCTCGCCCGGATCGTCCGAGCGGAGGTGCTGGAGGTGGGTGAGGACGTCCGCCTGGACGTAGTCCTCGTACGGGGTCGTGCCGTCGAAGTCGAGGTTCGGGGTTTCCGACCCGCCGACTCCGGAGGCATCAAGGGTTTTCGACATCGCTGTCTCCTCGACACGTGCTTCCGGGTAGCGGTCCGCCCCTTCCGTGAGGTGAGTGGAGCCCCGGTCCCCTGCCCGCAGCATAGGACACCGTCGCGCCGGCGCTCCAGCGGAGAGTGACACAGACCACACAATTTCGGTGCGTGTCACTCCCCGCCGTACGAACTCAGGCGCTCAGCGTGTCCGCGGCCGTCGGGGACGAGTCCCGCAGGAAGGTCGAGCAGCGCTCGTACTCCTCCTTCTCACCGATCGCCTCGGCCGCGCGGGCCAGGGCGTGCAGGGCGCGCAGGAAGCCGCGGTTCGGCTCGTGCTCCCACGGGACGGGGCCGTGGCCCTTCCACCCGGCGCGGCGCAGCGCGTCCAGGCCGCGGTGGTAGCCCGTACGGGCGTAGGCGTACGACTCGACGGTGCTGCCGGCCGCGAAGGCCTCGTCGGCGAGGATCGCCCAGGCGAGGGACGACGTGGGGTGCGCGGCCGCCACCTCGACGGCGGGGGTGCCGGCGGCGATGGCCGCGCGGCCCGGCTCGTCGGGCAGGTGGGTGGGGGCGGGGCCCCCGAGCAGGTTCTGGTGAATGGACATGCCCCCAGTCTGCCGGGCCGCTGCGGCCGGCCGGGCGGTGGTCCGCCGGAACCGGATCCGCGCCCCGGCGGTACGGATCAGCGGACGCCGGCCGGGACCGGCGCGGAGGGGCTCGAACAGTCGCATCCGAGGGCCTCGTCCGGGCCGTGCAGCACCCGCGCGCCACGCCCCGGCGCGGTGTCGAGTCGGGCCGCGACGGCCGGGAGCACCAGGCTCGGCAGCACGCTCGTGTAGAGCGCCGAGATCTCCCGGTCCAGGTCGAGCCCGAGGGTCTGCGACATCACGTTGAGCCCGGCGAAGGCGCCGACCACCAGCCGTGAGGGCCCCGAGGGGTCCACGTGCGGGAGCAGTTCGCCCTGCTCCTTCGCCCGCACCAACAAGGCGGTGTGCAGGTCGATCCATCCTTGGTACGGCGCCGCCCGGTCCAGTTCCCGGCCGTTCTGCTCCAGGGTGAGCCGAGCACTGCCGCGCATCAGCACGTCGTACCGCAGGCGGTGCGAGAAGACCATGCCGACGTCGACGAACTCCTGCGCCCGGAACTCCTGCGGGGTGACCGGCGCGTGCATGATGACCTGGGCGTCGATCACGGCCTGCGCCAGGTCCTCCTTCGAGTCGAAGTGGAAGTAGAGCGCGCCTTTGGTGACGTTGGCGAGCTCGACGATGTCCGTCAGTTTGGCCGCGCCGTAGCCCCGTTCCTCGAACACCACGGCGGCGGCCTCCAGGATCGCCCGGCGGGTGCGCACGGCTCGGTCCTGCATCGCCTGCGTTCGTTCGGCCCTCATCTGCGCATGCCCTCTCCCCCGTCCCGACCGATCGGTCCGTACATGCCCCTGACACGTACTCCGGGGGCAGTTCACACCATCGTGCGGTCACCGTCCACCGCCGCCGTCACTCCTGCCGGGGGACGCCGAAGGGCCCGACCTCCGTCGTGGGACGGGGGCCGGGCCCTTCGGTTCGACTCGCTGCGGTCGACTACTTCAGCTTGGTACCGGTGGAGCGCAGGTTCGCGCACGCCTCGGCGACGCGCGCGGCCATGCCCGCCTCGGCGGCCTTGCCCCAGGTGCGGGGGTCGTACTTGGACTTCGTACCGACCTCGCCGTCGACCTTCAGCACACCGGCGTAGTTGCTGAACATGTGGTCCACGACCGGGCGGGTGAAGGCGTACTGGGTGTCGGTGTCGAGGTTCATCTTCACGACGCCGTTCTCCAGCGCGGTGGCGATCTCCTCGGCCGTGGAGCCCGAGCCGCCGTGGAAGACGAAGTCGAACGGTGAGGCCTTGCCGAACTTCTCGGCGACACCGGCCTGGAGGTCCTTGAGGAGCTCGGGGCGCAGGACGACGTTGCCCGGCTTGTAGACGCCGTGGACGTTGCCGAAGGACGCGGCCAGCAGGTAGCGGCCCTTCTCGCCCAGGCCGAGGGCCTCGGCGGTACGGATCGCGTCGTCGACGGTGGTGTACAGCTCGTCGTTGATCTCGTGGCTGACGCCGTCCTCCTCGCCACCGGTCGGGGTGATCTCGACCTCAAGGATGATCTTGGCGGCGACGGCCTTGGCGAGCAGCTCCTGGCCGATGGCCAGGTTGTCGGCCAGGGTCTCGGCGGAACCGTCCCACATGTGCGACTGGAAGAGCGGGTTCAGACCACGGGCCACGCGCTCGGCGGAGATGTCGAGCAGCGGACGTACGTAGCCGTCCAGCTTGTCCTTCGGGCAGTGGTCCGTGTGCAGGGCGACCGTGATGTCGTACTTGGCGGCCACGATGTGCGCGAACTCGGCCAGGGCGACCGCGCCGGTGACCATGTCCTTGTTGTGCTGGCCACCCAGGAACTCCGCACCACCGGTGGAGATCTGGATGATGCCGTCGCTCTCGGCCTCCGCGAAGCCGCGCAGCGCAGCGTGCAGGGTCTGGGAGGAGGTCACATTGATGGCCGGGTAGGCGAACTTGCCTGCCTTCGCCCGGTCGAGCATCTCGTTGTAGACCTCGGGGGTTGCGATGGGCATCTGCCGGCTCCTTGGATGTGCGGGAGTGTGCTTATTGCGGGCCCTGACCTGGGGGCGACGTCATCGTCGCGCCTATCTTTCCAGACTCAGCGCAGGGGTCCAGACTGCCGGTCTCACGTCGTGGGCGAACGGCCCGGGATGTTTCACGTGAAACACCCCGGGCGTCCGGGAAAGGGCAGGTCAGGCCGGTCGGAGAGGTGGCCGAGAACCTTCTCCACCAGTTCTCCCGGTGGCCGGACAGAGCCGGACGCGGCCGGGACCGGGGCTGACCCGGGGGCCGCGGCGGGGCGGATACGGCCTAGGACAGGCCGAGGTCCTGGAGCTGGTATCCGGTGAGGTAGGGCAGGCCGGCCGCGGCGATCGCGTCGGCCGCACCGCGGTCGACGATCGTGGCGACGGCGACGACCTCGCCACCGGCCTCGCGGACCGCCTCGACGGCGGTCAGCGGGGACCCGCCGGTGGTCGAGGTGTCCTCGACCACCAGGCAGCGCTTGCCCTTCACGTCGGTGCCCTCGATCCGGCGCTGCATGCCGTGGGCCTTCTGCGCCTTGCGGACGACGAAGGCGTCCAGGCGCTCACCGCGCGCCGCGGAGGCGTGCAGCATCGAGGTCGCGACCGGGTCGGCGCCCAGGGTCAGACCGCCGACGCAGTCGAATGCGAGCTCGGCCGTGAGGTCGAGCATGACCTGGCCGACCAGCGGGGCCGACTCGCCGTCGAGGGTGACCCGACGGAGGTCGATGTAGTAGTCGGCCTCACGACCGGAGGAGAGGGTCACCTTGCCGTGCACGACGGCCTTGTCCTTGATCTGCTGCAGAAGCGCATCGCGTACGTCACTCATGCTTCCGAGCTTAGAGGTGCCCCCGCGAGGGACCTAGCCGAGCCGACGCCACGTCCAGGTGGTGGAGACCTCCAGCGGATCCACCGGGGTGACCAGGCGCGGGAGGGTGTTCAGCCCGTTCGGCGGACCCGACTGGGGCTCCACGCAGACGGCCTCGGGCTCCTCGTCGTAGATGACCACCCATTCGGCCCGGCTGGTGACCCGCAGTTCGAGGGCGCCCGGCCAGGTGAGGGTGACGTCGACGCCGTGCGGCATGCCGAAGCAGTCGTCCCAGGGGCGGGGCTTCGGGTCGATGCGCTTGCCGGTGGGGATGTGGTCCTCGCCGCGCTCCTCCTGCCATCCGGGCTCGAAGGAGACCTCCGCGTCCGGGCCGCCTGCGCCGAGGTTGCGCAGGAACCAGGGGTGCCAGCCGACCTGGGCCGGGAAGGAGTCCCCGTACGTCTCGACGCCCATGGCGAGGGTCAGCGAGTCCTCGGCGAGCGTGACGACCTGCGTCACCCGGCCGGGGTACGGCCACGGGTCGGCGAGGTCGTAGGAGAAGGCGGCCTCGGTGGCGGTGGCCCCGGCCGGGCGCCAGGGCGAGTCGCGGCCGAAGCCGTGGAGCGCGTGCGGCGGGTGGTTGAGCGGCATCTGATGGACGGTCGCGCCGTCGTGGAACCGTCCGTTCGCGACCCGGCCGCACCACGGGACCATCGGGAAGGCCCCGTACCTCGGCCCCTGGCGCAGCAGTTCCGTTCCGTCGATGCGCAGGCTGCTGATCCGGCAGCCGTTCTCCTGGTCGACCGTCACCTCGGCGCCGCCGGCGCTCAGTTGCGTACTCATGCGGTCGACCCTAATGCGGCAGGGCCCGCGGATCAGCGACGACGGCGCAGGGCACGGCCGATGACGACCGCCGAGGCCAACGCGAAGGCGGCGGCCGGGGCGATCCACCGCAGGCTGTCGCCGGCGCCTGCCGAGGCCGGCGCGGGGACCGGGGCGTACCGACCGCGCGGCGGCGCGTGGTCCACCTCCTCCGCACTGCGGCCGATCATGGTGCGGCGGGCGTGGGCGGCCTCGGCCGGAGGCCTCGGGGCTCCGTCGGAGCCCTCGAACCGACCGGCGAGGAACGGGTCCAGGGACGGCGGTGGTACGTCGGTCTCGAAGACGGAGGCGGTGACCTCGGTGACGTCGTCCTCGACGTGTCCGGGGCCCGGCCCGTCCGCTCCGCCCTCCGCCTCCTCGGCCTCGGCCACCGGGTCGCTCACGACGTCGGGCGCGGCGGCGAGGGTCAGCGCTCCGGCTGCCCGGTCCAGCAGCCGCACCACGGCCGTGGCCGCGGCCTCGGGCGGGAAGGTCGCGGCGCGCCCGTCCGCGGTCGCCCCGGCGGTGAAGTCCAGCCGGGTCCCGTCCGGGATCGGGGTCAGCCGCAGGTCGAGGGAGAACGTCACCGTTCCGCTGCCCCGGACCTCCGTGCCCGCGCCGTCGAAGACGAAGTGCCCGGGGGCCCGCTCGGTGACGGTCAGGGCGCCCCGGTAGGTCACGGTGCTCCCACCGACCCGGACCTTGAGCCGGCCCGAGACCGGTCCGGCGTCGGTGTCGGCGTCCTGCTGGAGTCCCGGCACGCACCGGGCCACCTGGGCGGGGTCGCGCAGCACGGCGCGGAGATCGTCTGCCGGTACCGGGACGAACACCTGATGCTCCATGTGGTCGAGCCTACCGACGAGACCCGCACCGGGTCACGAATACCGCGGGTGCGGCAGGGTCGACGGGGGGAGTCCGGGCACCCGGGTGCGTTCCGCGTCGCGTGCGGCGTCCTGCAGGGAGCGGGTCGAGAGCGAGCGCAGCGCGGGCGTGTCGCGGTCCACGCGCAGCGGCGGGTCCTGGTCCCGGGCGGCCAGGACGAAGCCCCAGTCCTGCGGCGGTACGTCGGTCGCGCCGTGGGGGGTGCGGTCGGGCCCTGCGGCGAAGCCCGCGAGGCGGCCGCCCGCGCTGTAGGGGGCGGTGCGCAGGCCGGCCGCGCGGAGGGTGGAGTCGACGGTCCAGTAGGCATGCGGGCGCGTGGTCATCGGTCCGGCGTGCACGGCGATGCGGCCCCCGGGGCGCAGGGCCCGCGCGGCCAGCCCGTAGAACTCCTGCGAGTACAGCTTCGTGCTGGGGGTGATGCCCGGGTCGGGGAGGTCGGAGACGATGACGTCGAAGCGGTCGCCGGAGGCCGGTCCCCGCAGCCAGCGGAAGGCGTCCTGCGTGACGACGGCCAGCCGTGGGTCCTCGTACACCCGGGCGTTGAGCGCGGAGAGCATCGGATCGGTGCGGGCGAGAGCGACCACGCCGGGGTCGAGTTCGACGACGGTGACGGAGGAGACGTCCCGGTAGCGGAGCACCTCGCGCGCGGCGAGTCCGTCGCCGCCGCCGAGGACCAGGACGCGGGTGTGCGGGCCGGTCATCGCGGGGTGGACCAGGGCCTCGTGGTAGCGGTACTCGTCGTAGCCGCTGACCCGTAGCCGGCCGTCCAGGTAGAGGTCGAGGGAGCGCGGGGAGCCGGTCGGCGGGCCGGTGAGCACCAGCTCCTGCACCTCGGTCCGGACGGCGACCCGCACCTCCCCGCCGTAGACGGCGCGCCGGGCGTTGCGCTCGAAGTCGTCGGCGAGGACGGTCGCGGAGGCGAGCACGGCCAGGACGGTCACGTTCGCGCCGATCAGCAGCCAGCGGCAGCGTCTGCTCAGGTCCCGGCGGAACAGCCACAGGACCAGCCCACCGCCGACGATCACGTTGACGGTGCCGGTGACCATGGCGCCGGTGAGCTGGCCGAGCATCGGAAGCAGCAGGAAGGGGAAGGCGAGGCCGCCGACCAGGGCGCCCACGTAGTCGGCGGCGAACAGGTCGGCGACGGCCCCGCCCGCGTCCTGTCTGCGGATCCGCTGGATGAGGACCATCAGCAGCGGGATCTCGGCGCCGATGAGCACCCCGATGGCGAAGGAGAAGCCGACGAGCGCGGGGCGGGACTCCCCCAGCCAGGCGAAGCTCGCGTACAGCGCTATGGCCGACAGCCCGCCGAGCAGGGCCAGCCCGGCCTCGATGGCGCCGAAGCCGAAGGCGGGCCGGTGGCGGAAGCGCTTGGCGAGCAGGGAGCCGACTCCCATGGCGAAGACCATGACGGACAGCACGACCGACGCCTGGGTGACGGAGTCGCCGATGAGGTAGGTGCCGAGGGCGAGCAGCTCCAGCTCGTACACGAGCCCGCAGGCGGCGCAGATGAACACGGTGGCCAGGACGAGGAGTCGGCCGGTCCGGGGCCGTACGGGCAGGGCGGCCGGGACGGTCGCGGCGCCCCGCGGCTCCGGGGCCGGGAGTACCCGGCGCGGGACGGAACGGTCGATCATGAAGCGAACCGTACGTCACCACCCACTCACATCCGGTCACCCACATGGGTGCAAGTGACGTACTGATCCCGCCAGTTGGCGTAACCGTGGCGGGATAATCGCGCCCCGGCGCCCGCTACAGCAGCGCGGGCGTTTCCAGGGCCGCCGCCGCGGGCGCGCCGATCCGCACGCCCACCCGCGTGCGGGTGGCCACCAGCTGGCCCTCCTGCGGGTACGCGTGCCAGGTCCGCCAACGCACCTGACCCTCGTAACGCTGAGCGAGCATGGCGGTGAAGGCGTGCGGACTTCCGGGAAAGGTCCCCGCTAGTCCGTTCGGGTGATCCGCCACCAGTGCGAGCAACTCCTGGGCCCGCCCGGCGAAGGAGCCGCGGGAGAGGGTCTCGACCCGCGCGGCGAACTCGTACTCCCAGTCGCCCACCCGCTTGGCCACGCCGAGCGGCAGCGGCGTACTGCTGCCGGGCATACAGGCGACGGTCTCCGAGCAGAGCACCTCCCCCTCCTCCAGGAGCACCTGGTGGGACGCCCCGAGCAGGCGCAACTCCACTTTCGCCCCCGAAAGTTCGAGGTTCAGTACGGCCAGGGCGGGCAACCGGTCCCGACCCAGGGCCCAGGCGAGATCGGCGGCACGCGTGTCGGTGTATGAGGTCTGGAGGGTCGTGAGCATGAGTCGGCTCCGCAAACGCGCGAGGGAGATGGGCCGGGGCCCGCCAGCGGTAGCAAGCACGGGTGGGGGGAAACCGGCACGGGTCCACAGGAAGTCCCGGGAGGTCCGAGGACTGGTCTACTCAACCGAGGGAATCATGAAAGGCACGGCACTCACAGCGTTTTTACCCAACTTGACGGGGTTTACATCCCCCCGGGGGCTCCGCAGTTCACGTGTTCAACAGGTTGCGTCCCGCGCGTCGTCATGCATCGGCGAACGAGAGGGCGCAGGACGGCAGTCGGACCGTCGAACGCCCTCGTCCACGCGGTGCCGCGCGGATGCCGGGCACGCCGCTCGGCGAGTACCGGGCGCGTGCCCGACGGTGCCCGATCCACGGTGCCCGGTGTCAGCTGGACCCGCCACCGCACCCGCCGCCACCGCCGCCGCACGAGGAGGACGATCCCCCGCACGACGAGGAGGACCCGCAGCCACCCCCCGAGTCACCACCGCCGTCACCCGACCACCAGCTGCGGTGGCTGCGGCGCCCGCCGCGGCGGGCCGAACCGCGCCTCATGGACGACCGGCCCAGCTTCGTAAAGAGGAACACCGCGACGATGAGCAGGAACACAACGAAGACGAACCCCATGTCCGCCACCTCTCTCACGCCCCGGTCTTCCCGGGGGAGCGGGATCCCCGCGTCCCGCGTGAAGGGGGAATGCCCCCGGGCCGCGCGACCCAAAGCACACTTGAGGAAGTCCAGAGGTTGCCCTCAGGATGACGACCATGAGCACTCCCGTGAGCAGCGACCGCCCCTTCCTGAACCGCCGTCTGGCGGCCTTCGGCACGACGATCTTCGCGGAGATGTCGGCGCTGGCCACGCGCACCGGTTCGATCAACCTCGGCCAAGGGTTCCCCGACACCGACGGCCCGGCGCAGATCGCCGAGGCGGCCTCCCGCGCGATCCTCACGGGACTCGGCAACCAGTACCCGCCGGGGCCGGGCGTCCCCGAGCTGCGCACCGCGATCGCCGCGCACCAGCAGCGCTTCTACGGTCTCGCCCACGACCCCGACACCGAGGTCCTCGTCACGGCCGGTGCCACGGAGGCCATCGCCGCCTCCCTCCTCGCCCTCCTGGAGCCGGGCGACGAGGTCATCGCCCTGGAGCCGTACTACGACTCGTACGCGGCCTGCATCGCCATGGCCGGCGCGGTACGCGTACCCGTCACCCTGCGCCCGCACGCCGGGGCCTTCACCCTCGACCTGGACGAACTGCGCGCCGCCGTCACCCCGCGCACCCGCCTGCTGCTCCTGAACACCCCGCACAACCCGACGGGTACCGTCCTGACGCCGGCCGAACTCACGGCGATCGCCGAGCTGGCCGTCGAGCGCGACCTGCTGGTCGTCACGGACGAGGTGTACGAGCACCTGGTCTTCGAGGGCGCCCACACGCCCCTGGCCGGCCTCCCGGGCATGCGCGAGCGCACGGTCACCATCTCCTCGGCCGGGAAGACCTATTCGTTCACGGGCTGGAAGGTCGGCTGGATCACCGCCTCCCCGGAGCTGATCACGGCGGTCCGCTCGGTGAAGCAGTTCCTGACCTACGTCTCCTCGGGCCCCTTCCAGTACGCGATCGCCGAGGCCCTCGCCCTCCCCGACAGCTACTACGACACCCTCCGCGCCGACCTGGCCGCCAAGCGCGACATCCTCGCCGACGGCCTCGCGGCGGCCGGCTTCGAGGTCTTCCGCCCCCGGGGCACGTACTTCATCACCACCGACATCACCCCGCTCGGCGAGAAGGACGGCCTCGCCTTCTGCCGCGCCCTGCCGGACCGCTGCGGCGTGGTCGCCATCCCGAACCAGGTCTTCTACGACGACAGGAGCGCGGGCGCCACCCAGGTCCGCTGGGCGTTCTGCAAGCGCGAGGACGTCCTGCGCGAGGCCGCCGAGCGGCTGCGCCGGCTCTGACCGCGGCCCCGGGGATCGCGGTCGGACGGGCCGTTCCGACAACGGACATCCCGCGTCCTTGCGGGGTTGTGGGGGCGGTGTGAAGCTGTGCGTCGTGCGCGTGCCCGAAGCCCTCACCGCCGGGTGAGCGGACCACCTGGAGCGGGAAAGTCGGGGGATCGATGGCAACGGGCAGAGCCGGCGTGTCCGCGTCGCCGCTGGAGATGCGCGCGGTCCGGGCCGTGCGCTCGGCCGCGCCGACCACGGTGATCGCGCTCGGGGTGTTCGCCGCCGTGCGCGGGGCCGGAGTGCTGGTGCTCGGCCTCGGGGCCTGGTGGGCCGGGCGGGATCCGCTGAAGGTGCTCGGCAGGTCCTGGGACTCGGACTGGTACCTGCGGATCGCCGCCCACGGCTACGGGCGGACCCTGATGTGGCCCGAGATCGCCACCGGGACCGGGCCCGTGCAGAGCGACTACGCCTTCTTCCCGCTCTACCCCACCCTGATACGCCTCGTCTCCGCGATACTGCCCGGCGGGACGGTCCCCGCCGCGCTCCTCGTCGCCTGGGTCTCCGCCGCCGCGGCCGCCCTCGGGATCTACCGGGTCGGGGAGCGGGTGATCGGCCCGCGCGCCGGGCTGCTGCTCGTGGGGCTGTGGGCGGCGCTGCCGCACGCGGTGGTCCTCACCCTCGCCTACACCGAGGCCCTGCTGGCCGCCTTCGCCGCCTGGGCGCTGTACGCCCTGCTGCGCGGCCGCTGGCTGTGGGCCGCCGGTCTCGCCGTCCTGGCCGGGCTGACCCGGCCCACCGGGCTGGCCGTCGCGGCCGCCGTCTCGGTCGTGGCCCTGCACGCCGTCCTCGTACGAAGATCCCGGGCACCCGAGGTGTGGCTGGCCGGGCTGGTGGCTCCGGCGGGCTGGACGGCGTACGTCCTGGCCGTCGGTGTGAAGGTGGGCGACCCCTTCGGCGGCTACTTCGCCGTGCAGCGCGGCTGGGGCTCCCGCTTCGATTTCGGCGTCGGGGCGCTGCGCTCCGCCGAGCGGGTGGTGACCGGCGGGCACGTGCCGCTCGCCACCACCGTGACGGTGGTCCTGCTGGCCGTGGCCGGGCTGCTGGCGATACCACTGCTCCTGGACCGCACCCCGCTGCCGCTGCTCGCCTACACCGCGGTCCTGCTGGTCATCGGCTTCGGCGGGGCCGGCTTCTTCGAGTCCAAGCCGCGCTTCCTGCTGCCGGCCTTCCCGCTGCTCCTGCCGATGGCCGCCGTCATGGCGAGAGCCCGGCCCCGCACCGCGGTCATGGTGACCGTGGTGGTGGCCGGGCTCGGTTACGGCTACGGGCTGTATCTGCTGCTCATCGCCCGCGTACCGCTGTAACGGCTAGTTGTTGCTGTCGCCGTCGCTGTCGTCGTCGCCGTCGGTGGAGTCGATGTCCTGCTCCAGGCCGAGCTGCTCGACGAGCCACTTGTCGAACTCGATGGACGCGCGGACCCAGCTGACCGTGGAGGACACGAAGTGCTCCAGGTTGACGCCGGTGCCGATCAGCATCTGCGCCTCACCGATCAGACGGACCGAGCCGTCGTCGTGCGTGTGGCTGTAGACCTTCGGCCACAGGGTGCGGCGGTTCCAGTCGTCGATCGACTCGAGAAGCTGCGGCTTCTCGTCGATCTTGTGCGGACGGTCGTAGAAGGTCCGCACCGAGAAGACCTGCTGCTCGTCCTCGCCGCGGAACATGAAGTACGTGCGGAACTCCTCCCACGGCGCCGCGAGGTCACCCTCGTCGTCGACGACGTACTTGAGCTCCATCTGCTCCAGCAGCTGCTTGACCAGATCCTGGTCGGGGACGACGGGGCCCGCCGGTCCTGTGGCCTGCGGATCGGGCTGCTGCCCTCCGAAGTTCGGAATCGAGGCCGGGTCGATGCTCACCGTGTTTTCCCTTCGTGCGGATACCTGCATCCTCCCCCATCGCGCCCACCTTGTGTCCAGCCCCGCACGTACGATCCGCTCCGGGCGGAACGAGTAAGAACCGAGTAAGGGGAATGCATGGTCACGCGCGGTGCGTCGAAGCCGGTCCTGGGGGTGGCGGTGGCCGTCGGCGTCGCCGTGGGAGCCGCGGTGCTGTGGTCGGTCGTGGGGGATCCGGACGACCCCGACGGGCCCCGGGGGACGGCCGACTGCGCGGAGGTCCTGGCGTTCGCCCGGATGGCCCCGCCGGCGGACTTCCGGGACGGGAGGTGCGACCGCAGCGCGACGGCGGACGGCCGGGCGACGGTCCTCGGCACGTTCCGCATGGAGCACGCCGATGTCGAGGCCTGGGTCGCGTCCTTCCCGAAGACTCCGGAGCGGGTCGCCTGCCCGGGGCCCCATCCGGAGAACTACGACCCGGAGAGCGAGGGCTGCTTCACCCTGGCCCACGACGCGCCGCAGCCCGGCCGGGCGGCCGGGCTGCGGCTGCGGATCACTCCGGAGGTCGGGACGACCGCGAAGGTCCGCTTCGACGCGTCCTGAGGCGACCCGAGGTCTGCCGAGGCCTCCTGAGGCGAGCCGAGCGGCCCGCGGCCGCCCCGCTCAGAGCGCCTTGCCGACCAGCAGGTCCTCGCCCGCCACGTCGACCCGTACGGTGTCGCCGTCCCGGACCTCGCCGGAGAGGATCTCCTTCGCCAGGCGGTCGCCGATCGCCGTCTGGATCAGGCGGCGCAACGGCCGGGCGCCGTACGCCGGGTCGTTGCCCTTGTCGGCCAGCCAGGCCAGGGCCTCCGGCGTGACGTCCAGGGTCAGCCGGCGGTCGGCCAGGCGCCGGGCCAGGCGGCCGATCTGGAGCTCCGCAATGTGCGCGAGCTCGTCCCGGGTCAGCGCGGAGAAGACCACCAGGTCGTCCAGCCGGTTGAGGAACTCCGGCTTGAAGGAGGCCCGCACCACGTCCAGGACCTGCTGCTTCTTCTGCTCCGGCGGGGTCAGCGGATCCACCAGGAACTGGCTGCCCAGGTTCGAGGTCAGGATCAGGATGGCGTTGCGGAAGTCCACGGTCCGGCCTTGGCCGTCCGTGAGCCGGCCGTCGTCCAGGACCTGCAGCAGGACGTCGAAGACCTCGGGGTGGGCCTTCTCCACCTCGTCCAGGAGCACCACGCTGTACGGGCGCCGGCGCACGGCCTCGGTGAGCTGGCCGCCCTCCTCGTAGCCGACGTAGCCGGGCGGGGCGCCGACGAGCCGGGCCACGCTGTGCTTCTCGCCGTACTCCGACATGTCGATGCGGACCATGGCCCGCTCGTCGTCGAAGAGGAAGTCGGCGAGGGCCTTGGCCAGCTCCGTCTTGCCCACGCCCGTCGGGCCGAGGAAGAGGAAGGAGCCGGTCGGGCGGTCCGGGTCGGCGATACCGGCCCGGGTGCGGCGTACGGCGTCCGAGACGGCCCGTACGGCCTCGCCCTGGCCGATCAGCCGGCGGCCCAGCTCGTCCTCCATCCGGAGCAGCTTCTGGGTCTCGCCCTCCAGCAGTCGGCCGGCCGGAATGCCGGTCCAGGCGCCCACCACGTCGGCGATGTCGTCGGGACCGACCTCGTCCTTGACCATGGAGTCCTTGGAGCTTCCGGTCTTGGAGGCCTCCGCCTCCTCCTCCGTGGCCTCGGCCAGCTCGCGCTCCAGGGTCGGGATCTCCCCGTAGAGCAGCTTGGACGCGGTGTCGAAGTCGCCGTCGCGCTGGGCACGCTCGGCCTGGCCGCGCAGGTCGTCCAGGCGCTCCTTCAGCTCACCGACCCGGTTGAGGGACTGCTTCTCCTTCTCCCAGCGGGCGGTCAGTCCGCGCAGCTCCTCCTCGCGGTCCGCGAGGTCCTTGCGGATCTTCTCCAGGCGCTCGATGGAGGCCGGGTCGGACTCGTTCTTCAGGGCCAGCTCCTCCATCCGCAGGCGGTCCACGGAACGCTGGAGCTCGTCGATCTCCAGCGGGGAGGAGTCGATCTCCATGCGCAGCCGGGACGCGGCCTCGTCGACGAGGTCGATGGCCTTGTCGGGGAGGAAGCGGGAGGTGATGTACCGGTCGGAGAGGGTCGCGGCGGCCACCAGCGCGCTGTCGTTGATGACGACCTTGTGGTGGGCCTCGTAGCGGCCCTTGAGCCCGCGCAGGATCGCGATCGTGTCCTCGACGGACGGCTCGGCGACCAGCACCTGCTGGAAGCGCCGCTCCAGCGCCGGGTCCTTCTCGATCCGCTCGCGGTACTCGTCGAGGGTGGTCGCGCCGACCATCCGCAGCTCGCCGCGGGCCAGCATGGGCTTGAGCATGTTGCCCGCGTCCATGGCGGAGTCGCCGCCGGCGCCCGCGCCGACGACGGTGTGCAGCTCGTCGATGAAGGTGATGATCTGGCCGTCGCTGGACTTGATCTCCGCGAGTACGGTCTTCAGCCGCTCCTCGAACTCGCCGCGGTACTTGGCACCGGCGACCATCGCGCCGAGGTCCAGGGAGACGAGCCGCTTGTTCTTCAGGGACTCGGGGACGTCGCCCTTGACGATGCGCTGGGCCAGGCCCTCGACGACGGCGGTCTTGCCGACGCCGGGCTCGCCGATGAGCACGGGGTTGTTCTTCGTACGGCGCGAGAGCACCTGCACGACGCGCCGGATCTCCTGGTCACGGCCGATGACCGGGTCGAGCTTGCCCTCACGCGCGGCTGCCGTGAAGTCGGTTCCGAACTTCTCCAGGGCCTTGTACTGGCCCTCGGGATCGGGGGTGGTCACCCGCCGTCCTCCTCGTGCGTTCTCGAAGGCGTCGAGCAGCTTCTTCGCCGTCGCGCCCTGGGTGGAAAGGACCTCGCCGGCCGCGCCGCCCTTGGCGGCGACGGCGATGAGGAGGTGTTCGGTGGAGAGGTAGTCGTCGCCGAGCTTGCCGGCCTCCGCGTCCGCCTCGGCGAGTACGGCGAGCAGTTCGCGGGTGGGCTGCGGGGGCGCGACCGTGGAGCCGGTGACGCTGGGCAGGGCGGCGAGCAGCCGCTCGGCTCCGGTCCGCACGGCGGCCTGGTCGGCGTCGGTGGCGACCAGCAGGTCGACGACGTTCTCGTTGTCCTCGCCGGCGAGGAGGGCCAGCAGGAGGTGCGCGGGAGTCAGATCCGCGTGGCCGTCCTTGACGGCCCTGCTGGTGGCCGCGTTCAGCGCGTCCCGGCTCTTGTTGGTCAGCTCGGCGTCCACGGTGTCCTCTCCTCTCCCCAAGGGGTAGCTCCGACAACAACACTGACAATGTCAGCGTATGCAAAGTTGAGTCTATTCCACTCAAGGCAGATGAGGCCACGATCGGGCCGTACCCTTCGGGCCATGTCCCATGACGTACTCAACCCGACGCCCGAGTACCTCGCCTTCTGGCGGGAGCGGCACGTCTGCACCTTGACCACCCCGCGCCCCGACGGCACGCCCCACGTGGTGCCGGTGGGGGTGACGTACGACCCGGAGGCCGGCCTGGCCCGGGTGATCAGCAACCGGCACAGCAAGAAGGTGCGCAACATCCTGGCGGCGCAGGAAGCGCAGGCCGAGGCGGGGGAGGTGGGCGCGCGGGTCGCGGTCTGCCAGATGGAAGGGCGCCGCTGGGCCACGCTGGAGGGCCGTGCGGTGATCCGCACGGACGAGGCGTCGGTCGCCGACGCGGTGGCGCGCTACGCGGAGCGCTACGGGCGCACCCCGTCACCCAATCCCGACCGGGTCGTCATGGAGATCACCCTGGACCGGGCCATGGGGCGCGCGTAAGCCGTTGATGCTTCATCTTGTCCGGTTCAGGCACTGGACGTGGACATCACAACGGCGCCATCGTGGTCAGGTCCACGATGGCGCCGTTGTGTGGGGGTAGCGCCTGAGCGATCTGGAACGACGGGGGAATCGCGTCAGGCACTGCGGGGGGTGGCGGTGGTGATATCGGGTTCGAAGAGCTGGTGGTCCCGCTGATCGAGATTGACGAAGACCATTCCGTAGCGCACCTCGCAGCGGACGGGCTGCGGCGCGCCCCGCGGGCGGCGCAGGCACCGGTAGGCACGTACGTCCTCGTCCTCCTCGCGCACGACGACGATCGGTTGACCGAACAGGGTGACCATCAACGAGTCGCCAGGGTGGGGGATGGCCGTGGCGAGATCGATGAACTGCCAGCCCGACCGGTAGGCCGAGGCCATCTCGCGGCGGAAGCCGCGGTCGTCGGGGGTCACGCGGACACCGTCACAGGGGCGTCGGTCCAACCCGTATCGCCGCTCCCGCCCAGCTGGTGGCTGGTCCAGCCGGTGTCCGCGTACTTACCCGCGGGCGCCGTGGTCCAGCCCGTGTCGTCCGTGCTCGTCAGGCTCGTGCCCTGACCGTCCCTAGCGCTCCCCGCGTCACTTTCGACGGCGCTGACTGCCCCAAAAACCGCAACGGCGGAGAAAACTATGGCAAGCACCGAGCGAAGCATTCTCTTGTACATGGTCGGCTTCGTCCTCACTTGATGGAATCCTCTCCCCCGCGTGACAGACGATGGCTCATTCAGGCACGTCAATGCCACAGGGACGATGCATCATGTTCTTGCATGTTCAGGACCCTGGGGGGTGGAGATTTGACGCGAAACGAGACAATGGCGACACATCCCCACCCTGTGACGTCCATGTGTGCCGAGGGGACGCGGCTCTACGCGACCGCGTTGAGCACCGGCCGGATCGCCCGGGGCGAGATCCAGAACGCCCCCTGCCTGCTTGAATTCGCTCTTCTGCAGCCCGACCCGGATGACGCGAACCAGCTCCGTCCGGTTCCGCCAGCCGTAGCTTTGGCTCAACGGCTCCATCCGATTGAACGCGAGATCCAGGACCGCCGACGCAGCGCTGTAGATCTCACCGACACTTTCGAGCCTTTCCTCGCCATCAGCGCACAGAGCCCGGCCAACACCCACGCCATCACGGTGCTGGAGGGCTTCGAACAGATCAACGCCGCCCTGAACCTCGCGACGGCCGAATGTCACACCGAGGTGCTGACGGTCCAGCCGGGCGGCGCCCGACCCTCCCTGGCCCTCACCCAGGCCCTGGAACGCGACCAGCCGCTGATCGACCGCGGGGTCAGCATACGGACCCTGTACCAACACACGGCGCGGCACAGCCAGGGCACGTTGGCCTACGTGGAGCGGATCTCGACGGGCAAGGTGGAGATCCGCACCCTCGAAGAGCTGATAGAGCGCCTGATCATCTTCGACCGCACGGTCGCCTTCATCCCGGTGAGCGACGACCGTCGGGTCGCCCTGGAACTGCGCCACCCGGGCCTGGTCGACTACCTCATCAAGGTCTTCGAGCAGTTGTGGCACCGGGCCGTGCCGCTCCAGGAGGAAGTGACGTACCGCAGCACCCCCGGCGGGATCTCCGGCGTGCAGCGGACCATCGCCCAGCTCCTGATCGAGGGCCACGTCGACGAGGCCATCGCGCGCCGCCTCGGCATGAACGTCCGCACCTGCCGGGCGCACATCGCCAAGCTCGCCACCACCCTCGGCAGCGGCAGCCGCGCCCAGCTCGGCTACCTCATCGCCCAGGCGGGCATCCTGGGCCGGCCCTCGGGCCCGGACCAGGACGCCGACGGACATCCGGACCACGAGCCGGACCCGGAAGGCCTCTGAGGGCCCTCAGGGCTCCTGGGACTCCGCGGGCGCTCCGAGAGGCGCGCGGGCCGCGAAGGCCCCGAAAGCCCGCAGGCCCCGCCCTGGGAGGGGCGGGGCCTGCGGGTGTGCGGGACGGGGGACCGGGCTGCCGGTCAGTCCATCGGGCGCTTGGGGCTGGGCCGCCAGACGACCAGGGCACTGCCCGGCTGCGGGGGCTGGTACGGGACCAGGTCGCGCCGGTACGAGGCGTGCACCTGGGCCTCGCGGGCCTGCAGCGTGGCCGCAGCCCCGTCCACGGCCGCGGCGAGCTCGGCCACGCGCTGCTGGAGCGCGGCGACCTGGTTCTCCAGTTCGATGATGCGCTTGATGCCCGCCAGGTTGATGCCCTCGTCCTGCGACAACGCCTGCACCGTACGGAGCAGTTCGATGTCACGGGCCGAATAGCGCCGGCCGCGGCCGGCCGTACGGTCCGGGGAGACCAGGCCGAGACGGTCGTACTGGCGGAGGGTCTGCGGATGCAGACCGGAGAGCTGGGCGGCCACCGAGATCACATAGACCGGAGTCTCGTCGGTGAGTTGGTAGGCACCACTTCCCAGACGGGAGGACTGTCGTCGGCGGCCGTCCATGTCATGCTCCCTTCGCGGACTCGAACAGCGCGGAGCGCGGGTCCTGCGACTCCGTCGCCTCGCGGTACATCTCCAGGGCCTCGCGGGCCTTGTCGGACAGCTCGGTCGGGACCGCGACCTCCACCGTGACCAGCAGGTCGCCGCGGGTGCCGTCCTTGCGGACCGCTCCCTTGCCGCGGGCCCGCATGGTGCGCCCGTTGGGGGTGCCCGGCGGCAGCTTCAGCGTCACCGAGGGGCCGTTCAAGGTCGGGACCTTGATGTCGGCCCCCAGCGCCGCCTCCGCGAACGTCACGGGCACGGTCACCGTCAGGTTGTCGTCCTTGCGGCCGAACACCGGGTGGGAACCGACGTGCACGACCACGTAGAGGTCACCGCCGGGACCGCCGCGCTCGCCCGGAGCGCCCTTGCCGCGCAGCCGGATCCGCTGGCCGTCGGAGACGCCCGCCGGGATCCGGACCTGCATCGTGCGGGAGCTACGGGCACGCCCGCTGCCCTTGCAGACGTCGCAGGGGGTCTCCGCGATCAGGCCGCGGCCCTTGCAGTCCGCACACGGGTCGGTCAGCGAGAAGCCACCGCCGCTGCCCCGCGAGACCTGGCCGGTGCCGACACAGGTCGGGCACACCCGGGGGGTGCCGTTCTTGTCGCCGGTGCCCGAACAGGCCTTGCAGGGGGCCTGGGAGGACATCCGGAGCGGGACCGTGGCCCCGTCCACCGCCTCCGTGAAGGAGAGGGTGACCTCCGACTCGATGTCCTGGCCGCGGCGCGGCTGGGTACGGGTGCCCGTACCCGGGCCGGCGCCGCGGTTGAAGAGGCCGCCGAAGACGTCACCCAGGCCGCCGCCGAAGCCGCCGGCCTGGCCGGCGCCCTGCTGCTGACCCCCGAAGAGGTCGCCGAGGTCGAAGTTGAACGAGCCGCCGCCGCCCGGCCCGGGGCGGAAGCCACCGTTGCCGAACAGGGCGCGCGCCTCGTCGTACTCCTTGCGCTTCTTGGCGTCGCCGAGGATGTCGTTCGCCTCGGAGATCTCCTTGAAGCGCTCCTCGGCGGAGGCGTCGCCCTTGTTGGCGTCCGGGTGGTACTCGCGTGCGAGCTTCCGGTACGCCTTCTTGATCTCGGCCTCGGTGGCGTCCTTCGGGACACCGAGGACCTTGTAGTAGTCCTTCTCGACGAAGTCCTTCGTGCTCATCCCCGGTGTCCCTCCTCTCGTGTTTCTACGTGTGGTGCATCAGCCCTTGTCGGGGGCATCCGCGTCCAAGCCGTCCGGCGCTTCGCCCTCCGCGGACTCGGACTTGGGGGCCGCGCCCGGCTGGGGCTCGGCCACCGCGACCCGTGCGGGACGGATCGTACGCTCGCCGATCCGGTACCCCGGCTGAAGGATCGCCACGCAGGTGTCCTCCGTGATGTCCGGCGCGTACGAGTGCATCAGGGCCTCGTGGATCGTCGGGTCGAAGGGCTCGCCCTCCTTGCCGAACTGCTGCAGGCCCATCTTCGCGGCGACGGTCTCCAGCGATTCGGCCACCGACTTGAAGCCGCCGACCAGCTCGCCATGCTCCCGCGCCCGGCCGATGTCGTCCAGGGTCGGGAGCAGTTCCGTCAGGAGGGACGCGACCGCGATCTCCTTGACGGTGATCCGGTCCCGCTCCACCCGGCGGCGGTAGTTCTGGTACTCGGCCTGGAGCCGCTGGAGGTCCGCGGTGCGCTCGGAGAGCGCGGTGCGGGCCTGGTCCAGCTGCGCCAGCAGAGCCACGTCCTGGCTTGCGTCCCCGGCCGGGGCCGCCGCCTCCTCCTTGGCGGAGTCGGCGGCCTTCGGCTCGGCGTCGTTCTGACCGGCGTCGGGGACTTCGGGCTTCTCGTCGAAGCCCGGGGTCTCCTCCGACATCAGGCAGCGCCGCCCTTCGGCTTCTCGTCGTCGACGATCTCGGCGTCGACGACGTCGTCGTCGGCCTTGGCCTGGCCCGCGTCACCGGCGCCACCGGCGGCCTGGGCGGCCTGCGCGTCGGCGTAGATGGCCTGGCCGAGCTTCTGGCTGACCGCGGCGAGCTTCTCCGTCGCGGTGCGGATCTCGGCCGTGTCCTCGCCCTTGAGCGATTCCTTCAGCTCGGCGACGGCGGACTCGACCTCGGTCTTGACGTCGGCCGGGACCTTGTCCTCGTTGTCCTTGACGAACTTCTCCGTCTGGTAGACGAGCTGCTCGCCCTGGTTGCGGGACTCGGCCGCCTCCTTGCGGCGCAGGTCCTCGTCCGCGTACTGCTCCGCCTCCTGGCGCAT
This sequence comes from Streptomyces virginiae, assembly GCF_041432505.1. Classification (GTDB taxonomy): domain Bacteria; phylum Actinomycetota; class Actinomycetes; order Streptomycetales; family Streptomycetaceae; genus Streptomyces; species Streptomyces virginiae_A. Next base: position 4,678,609 of record NZ_CP107871.1, on the reverse strand, counting down.
GCGGTCGACCTCGTCCTTGCCGAGCGAGGAGCCGCCGGTGACGGTCATCTTCTGCTCCTTGCCCGTGCCGAGGTCCTTGGCCGTGACGTGCATGATGCCGTTCGCGTCGATGTCGAAGGAGACCTCGATCTGCGGGACGCCACGCGGGGCCGGGGGCAGGCCCGTCAGCTCGAACATGCCGAGCTTCTTGTTGTACGCCGCGATCTCGCGCTCGCCCTGGTAGACCTGGATCTGCACGGACGGCTGGTTGTCCTCGGCCGTCGTGAAGATCTCGGACCGCTTGGTCGGGATCGTGGTGTTGCGCTCGATGAGCTTGGTCATGATGCCGCCCTTGGTCTCGATACCGAGGGACAGCGGGGTCACGTCGAGGAGCAGGACGTCCTTGACCTCACCCTTGAGCACACCGGCCTGGAGGGTGGCGCCGATGGCGACGACCTCGTCCGGGTTGACGCCCTTGTTGGCGTCCTGACCGCCGGTGAGCTCCTTGACGAGCTCGGCGACGGCCGGCATGCGGGTGGAGCCACCGACCAGGACCACGTGGTCGATCTCGGACAGCGCGATGCCGGCGTCCTTGATGACGTTGTGGAACGGGGTCTTGCAGCGGTCGAGCAGGTCCGCGGTCAGCTGCTGGAACTGGGCGCGCGTGAGCTTCTCGTCCAGGTGCAGCGGGCCCTCGGCGGAAGCCGTGATGTAGGGCAGGTTGATCGTGGTCTCCGTGGAGGAGGACAGCTCGATCTTCGCCTTCTCGGCGGCCTCGCGCAGACGCTGGAGCGCCATCTTGTCCTTGGAGAGGTCCACGCCGTGACCGTTGGCGAACTGCTTCACCAGGTAGTCGACGACGCGCTGGTCCCAGTCGTCACCACCGAGGTGGTTGTCACCGTTGGTGGCCTTCACCTCGACGACGCCGTCGCCGATCTCCAGGAGCGACACGTCGAAGGTGCCGCCACCGAGGTCGAAGACGAGAATGGTCTGGTCGTCCTTGTCGAGGCCGTAGGCCAGGGCGGCGGCCGTCGGCTCGTTGACAATACGCAGGACGTTCAGGCCCGCGATCTCGCCGGCCTCCTTCGTCGCCTGACGCTCGGAGTCGTTGAAGTAGGCCGGGACGGTGATGACCGCGTCCGTGACCTTCTCACCCAGGTACGCCTCGGCGTCGCGCTTCAGCTTCTGCAGGATGAAGGCGCTCATCTGCTGCGGGTTGAAGTCCTTGCCATCCAGGTTGATCTTCCAGTCAGTGCCCATGTGGCGCTTGACGGAGCGGATGGTCCGGTCCACGTTCGTGACCGCCTGGCGCTTGGCCACCTCGCCGACGAGGACCTCGCCGTTCTTGGCGAAGGCGACGACGGACGGCGTGGTCCTGGCGCCCTCGGCGTTGGTGATGACGGTGGGCTCGCCGCCTTCCAGAACGCTGACGACGGAGTTAGTGGTGCCCAGGTCGATGCCGACCGCACGTGCCATTTCAATTCCTCCAGCTGACTTGAGTGGAACAGACTCAACCATGCCGTATCGCGGCGCTTGCGTCAACAGAGCTGAGTCGAGTCGGCTCAACCTTTAGGTCGCACTTACGCGCAACCCTGGGGCCTCGGGCGCCGCCGCCCCCTGAGGCTCCGCCTCGGATCCCGCAACGGAGGGGCGGCCGAACGGGTCACCGTGGCCGCGCGCCACCGCAAGACCGCCGGAGGCATGCGGCAGCGTGCTGACATGCCCCTCACACTCACCGCCCCGCGGGTACGGACCCCCGCCGTCCCACCGGCGAAGCGGGTGTTCGACCTGGTCGGGGCAGTGGTACTGCTCGCAGCCCTCGGCCTGCCGCTCATGGCGATCACCGGGCTGCTCTACGTGGCGCTGGGCGGCCGCCCGTTCGCGCGGGAGGTCGCGGCGGGCCTGGGCGGCAGGCCCTTCCGCACCTGGCGGCTGCGCACCGACGACGGCGCCGGCCGGATCGGCGCGGCACTGGACCGCTGCGCCCTCGACGGCCTCCCGCAACTGCTGAACGTGATCCGCGGCGAGATGTCGCTGGTCGGGCCGCGGCCGCAGGCCCGTACCGACCGCCCCGAACGACTGCTCGTACGCCCCGGAATGACCGGATTGTGGCAGGTCAGCGCGCGTTCGGACCTCCCCTGGGAGGAGATGGACCTGCTCGACCGGCATTATGTGGAGAACCACTGGCTCGGGATGGACCTCGCGATCCTGGCGCAGACTCCGCGTGCGGCGTACCGGCAAAGGGTCGCCTGAGCGACACAGATCACCGCACGCTCGGCTACATTGCGGCGTCGGGAATGGGTAACCTCAAGCCTTGACTTCATAAGTTACCGCTTAGTAAGTGCCGCCCGAGGAGCCCTTCCATGCAACTCGCCGCGATCATCGTGTCGCTGGTCATCACGGTGGTGGCCGTCGCGCTGTTCGGCCGTGCCACCGTGCAGATCTACCGTTTCGTGCGACTCGGCCAGCCAGTGCCCGCGGGCACGCGCACCGGCGATCCCACGCAGCGCACCATCACCCTGGTCAAGGAGTTCCTCGGCCACACCCGCATGAACCGCTGGGGCATCGTCGGCTTCGCGCACTGGTTCGTGGCGGTGGGCTTCTTCTCACTGCTGCTGACGATCGTCAACGCCTTCGGCCAGCTCTTCCAGGCCGACTGGCTGATCCCGATCATCGGTGACTGGCTGCCGTACGAGATCTTCACCGAGTTCCTCGGCCTGATGACCGTGCTCGGCATCGTCACCCTGATCGTGATCCGGCAGCTGAACCGGCCGAGCGGGGCGGGCCGCAAGTCCCGTTTCACGGGCTCCAAGACCGGCCAGGCGTACTTCGTCGAGGCCGTCATCCTGATCGTCGGCATCTGCATCATGACGCTGCGCGCGCTCGAAGGCGCCCAGCACGGCGTCGACGGCTGGGAGCCGGGCTTCTTCGCCTCGTACCCGATGATCGCCGCCTTCGACGGGCTGAGCCTGAGCACGCTCCAGCACCTGACGTACTTCTTCGCGGCACTCAAGATCGTCACGTCCTTCACCTGGATGATCACGGTCTCCCTCAACACCAACATGGGTGTCGCCTGGCACCGCTTCCTCGGCTTCCCGAACATCTGGTTCAAGCGGAACGCGGACGGCTCCACGGCCCTCGGCGCCCTGCAGCCGATGACTTCGGGCGGCAAGGAGATCGACTTCGAGGACCCGGGCGAGGACGACTCCTTCGGTGTCTCCCAGGTCGAGCAGTTCTCCTGGAAGGGCATCCTCGACTTCTCCACGTGTACGGAGTGCGGTCGCTGCCAGTCGCAGTGCCCGGCCTGGAACACGGGCAAGCCGCTGTCCCCGAAGCTGCTCATCATGTCGCTGCGCGACCACGCGCACGCCAAGGCCCCGTACCTGCTGGCCGGTGGCGGCAAGGACATGGAGGGCAACGAGAAGGCCACGGCGGAGCAGCTCGCCGGTGTCCCGGCCGCCGCTCTCGCGGAGGCCGAGCGCCCGCTGATCGGCACCGCCGAGGAGAACGGCGTCATCGACCCGGACGTGCTGTGGTCCTGCACCACCTGCGGTGCGTGCGTGGAGCAGTGCCCGGTCGACATCGAGCACATCGACCACATCGTCGACATGCGCCGCTACCAGGTGATGATCGAGAGCGCGTTCCCGTCGGAGGCGGGCACGATGCTCAAGAACCTGGAGAAGAAGGGCAACCCCTGGGGCCTGGCGAAGAAGCAGCGCGTCGAGTGGACCAAGGAGGTGGACTTCGAGGTCCCGATCATCGGGAAGGACGCGGAGGACCTCTCCGAGTTCGACTACCTCTACTGGGTCGGCTGCGCCGGCGCCCTGGAGGACCGGGCCAAGAAGACCACGAAGGCCTTCGCGGAACTGCTGAACATCGCGGGCGTCAAGTTCGCGATCATGGGCGGCGACGAGAAGTGCACCGGTGACTCGCCGCGCCGCCTGGGCAACGAGCCGCTGTTCCAGCAGCTGGGCCAGGAGAACGTCGCCATGCTGAACATGGCGTTCGGCGAGGACGACGACGACCCGTCGACGAAGAAGCCGAAGTCGGCGAAGCGGATCGTCTCGACCTGCCCGCACTGCTTCAACACCATCGCGAACGAGTACCCGCAGCTGGGCGGCGAGTACGAGGTCATCCACCACACGCAGCTGCTGCAGCACCTGATCGACGAGGGCCGCCTCACGCCGGTCACGCCGGTCGACGGCCTGATCACGTACCACGACCCGTGCTACCTGGGTCGGCACAACAAGGTCTACACGCCGCCGCGCGAGATCATGTCGGCCGTCCCGGGCCTGCGCCAGCAGGAGATGCACCGCCACAAGGAGCGGGGCTTCTGCTGTGGCGCCGGTGGCGCGCGGATGTGGATGGAGGAGCGGATCGGCAAGCGCATCAACAACGAGCGCGTCGACGAGGCCCTGTCCCTGAACCCCGACATCGTCTCCACCGCCTGCCCCTTCTGCCTCGTGATGCTCACCGACTCGGTGAACGGCAAGAAGAACGACGGCCAGGCGAAGGAACACGTCCAGGTCGTCGACGTGGCGCAGCTGCTGCTCGACTCCGTGAAGGCCCCGGGCCCGACGGAGGAGGAGCTGGCCGCACTGGCGGCGGAGGCCGAGGCGGCAGCCGTGGCCGAGGCGGAGGCAGCTGCCGCGAAGGCCGCGGCGGAGGCGGAAGCCGAGGCGAAGGCCAAGGCGGAAGCCGAGGCGAAGGCCAAGGCGGAAGCCGAGGCGAAGGCCAAGGCGGAAGCCGAGGCGAAGGCCAAGGCGGAAGCCGAGGCGAAGGCCAAGGCGGAAGCCGAGGCGAAGGCTGCGGCAGAAACCGAGGCGGAAGCCGAGCCCGAGGCGGAGGCCAAGCCGGAAGCGGCGGCCGAGGTCGAGGCGGAGGCAGCGGCCAAGCCGGAAGCCGAGGCGGAGGCCAAGCCCGAGGTTGAGGTCAAGCCGGAGGCCGAGCCGGAGACCAAGCCCGAGGCCGATACCAAGTAGGCCGTAGGCCGTAGCACGCAGGACACCCGCAGTACCGGAACGGCCGGTCCCCCACCCGGGGGACCGGCCGTTCCGTCGTACAGGCGGGGAGCCGAGGGAAGGGCCTCAGCCCTGGTGGCTCAGCGCGGTGAAGCCCAGCCCGGCCGCGCCGGCCGCCGCCGTGCCGCCGCCCGAGGAGACCAGCACCGGGCGGCCGACCCCCGTCGGGTCCACCGTGTACTTCTCGATCAGCTTGCCGTCGAAGTCGTAGACCCAGCTGTTCCCGCCGCCCTTGCCGTCGATGACGACGAACTTCACGTGCTTGCCGTCACGGACGAGCTTGTACGTCCAGCCGTCGTGCTGAACGCTCGGACGTCGCAGGTCGATCGTGGCGAGGGCGTGGCCCTTCGGCGTGGAGAGCTCGACGCGCTTGCCGTTCGGGCCGTCCACGAGCTCGGCGATCCGCCCGTCGGTCAGGGTGATCCGCACGGAGCTCTCCTTCCTGATCTCCTTCTCGGAGGCGGGCCTCGGCTGCGGCTTCGACACGCCGTCCGTCCAGGAGGTGACCGTGCCGTTCGGCTGGAGCACGACGTGCAGGCCGTCGTTCTGCCCGTACGACGCCGCCCCGCCCTTGCTGACGAGCCTGTCCAGCTTCGTGGAGCCGGCGAAGAGGTCCGCCTCGAAGTGGCTGTCGCCGATCTTGTAGACCTTGGCGACGGACCCGCCCGCCAGCTTCACGGTGGTGACGTACGCGCGGACGCTCGCGGCCGGCCCGGTCGACGACCCGGCCGGCGAGTACGCGAAGGCGGAGCCGACGGGGACAGCCAGGACGGTGGCCGCGCCGACTACGACGGCGGCGCTGCGAAGGGTGGTTCGGCGAGTGGTGCGCATGTGAGGGCTCTTCTCGTGTCTCGTTATTCGTGCTCGTACTCGTACTCGTTCGTGCTCGTTCGTGCCGCCTGGCGGCGACGAGTACGAAGCTACGGACCCGATATGTGCGCAACCCATCGAGAATGTAACGAAGGACCGCAGAACACACCACAACCCCGTAAATCGGGCGTGCAGTGGGGTCGCACACAGGGTGAGGACAGCCCCTCCGGGATCCCCTAAGGGATGTCACAGGTCAGCCGCAAAGGGTGGCTGTTCCGGCTGCCCGTCCACCGATGCTCGCCGGACCAGGTACGTTCGATCACGTGGCTGGATTCAGGATCGGACGCGGCAGGGACAACAACCGCTCTCCGCAACAACCCCCGCAGCAGCAGCAGTCGTACGGTCAGCAGCAACCGCCGCCGTACGGCCGCCCGCCCTACCCTCCCGTCGGCGGCCCGCCACCGCAGCAGCAGTGGCCGCAGCCGGGCCCGGGAGGTCACGGCGAGCCGGAGTACTTCGACCCGTACGGGCAGCAGCAGCCGCACGCGCAGCAGCCCCCGCACGGCCACGGAGGCCACGGGGGTGGCGGAGGCTACAACGACAACCCGGGGCACACCCAGGTCTTCGCCGTCGGCGAGGACCCGTACGGCCAGGGCGCGACCTACCAGGCGGGTGCGGCCTCGGCGGCGCCGTCCGGACCGCGGCTGCCGTGGAAGGAACTGCTCCGCGGCATCGTGACGCGGCCCGGGCAGACCTTCCTCCAGATGCGCGACTACGCGGTCTGGGGTCCGGCGCTGATCGTGACCTTCCTCTACGGGCTGCTCGCGGTCTTCGGCCTCGACGACGCCCGCGAGGACGTCATCAAGGCGACCGTGCCGAAGGCCATCCCGATCGTCCTGTCCGCCGGTGTGGCCTTCGTCATCTGCGGCCTGATCCTGGGCGCGGTCACGCACACGCTGGCCCGCCAGCTGGGCGGCGACGGCTCGTGGCAGCCGACGGTGGGCCTGTCGATGCTGGTCATGTCCATCACGGACGCGCCGCGCCTGCTGTTCGCCGTGTTCCTCGGCGGCGACAACATGGTCGTCCAGGTGCTCGGCTGGGCCACCTGGGTGGCGGCCGGCGCCCTGTTCACCTCACTGGTGAGCAAGTCGCACGACCTGCCGTGGCCGAAGGCCCTGGGCGCGTCCGCGATCCAGCTGGTCGCCCTGCTGTCGATCATCAAGCTGGGCACGATCTAGCCCACCCCCGCACCTCGTACCTCGCAGACGAAAGGGCCCGCCGCGCACTGTGCGCGGCGGGCCCTCTGCGTGGTGCTGTCGTCCGCCCGTCAGGCGTCGAGGACCTGGCCCTCACGCTTGACGACGGGCGGCTCGACCGACCACGGGAAGTTGATCCACTCGTCGGTCTTCTTCCACACGTACTCGCACTTCACGAGGGAGTGGGACTTCTCGTAGATGACGGCGGAGCGCACCTCGGCGACGTGACCCAGGCAGAAGTCGTGGACGAGCTTCAGCGTCTTGCCGGTGTCGGCCACGTCATCGGCGATGAGGACCTTCTTGTCGGTGAAGTCGATCGCCTCGGGCACAGGTGCCAGCATGACCGGCATCTCCAGCGTGGTCCCGACGCCGGTGTAGAACTCCACGTTCACCAGGTGGATGTTCTTGCAGTCGAGCGCGTACGCCAGGCCGCCGGCGACGAACACCCCGCCGCGGGCGATGCTCAGGATGATGTCGGGCTCGTAGCCGTCGTCGGCGATCGTCTGCGCCAGCTCGCGGACGGCACGCCCGAAGCCGTCGTAGGTCAGGTTCTCGCGTACGTCGCTCATGCCTCGTGCCTCACCTGGGTGCGGTGGAAGTTCTGGAAGGAGCGCGAGGCGGTCGGCCCGCGCTGCCCCTGGTACCTGGATCCGTAGCGCTCACTGCCGTACGGGAACTCGGCGGGCGTGCTGAGCCGGAACATGCACAGCTGCCCGATCTTCATGCCCGGCCAGAGCTTGATCGGCAGGGTGGCGAGGTTCGACAGCTCCAGGGTCACGTGCCCCGAGAACCCGGGGTCGATGAACCCGGCGGTCGAGTGCGTCACCAGGCCGAGGCGGCCCAGGCTGGACTTCCCCTCCAGCCTGGAGGCGATGTCGTCGGGGAGCGAGATGACCTCGTACGTCGAGGCGAGCACGAACTCACCGGGGTGGAGGATGAACGCCTCGTCACCCTCCGGCTCGACCATGCGGGTCAGGTCCGGCTGCTCGATCGCCGGATCGATGTGGGCGTAGCGGTGGTTCTCGAACACCCGGAAAAACCGGTCGAGACGTACATCGATGCTGGAGGGCTGCACCATCGATTCCTCGAACGGGTCGATGCGAACCCGTCCGCTGTCGATCTCGGCCCGGATGTCTTTGTCAGAGAGAAGCACGTCCCGAGGATACGCAGAGCGCGCGGGCCACCCCCAATCGGAGCGGCGCCCCGCGCGCCCGCCCGGCGACTACCGCTTCGCGCCACCCACGGGCACCGCCTGCCGCAACCGCGCGCACCGCGGACACCGCAGCAGCCGCCCGGGCCCGATCCGGCCGGCACCGAGGTGCTGCAGCGGGAAGGAGGCGGTACTGAAAACGTGCCCTTCGGCACAACGGACGACGGTGTGCTCCATCGAGTCCCTTTCCCCAACGAGCCGTACTGCGACGAATCGCCACATTAGGGGATGATCGGCACCCACTCCAGCCGCCGCTCCGCATCACACGGTACGCCCCAACTCCCGCACCCACACGTCCCGGTGTACGCCACACACGACAACGACCCCGCGGCAAATTCACCGGGGGTCGATCATGAGGTAGAGTGAGCAAAGCCAGGGATCCAGGCAACTGGCCCGCTGTGCGGATGTAGTTTAATGGTAGAACATGAGCTTCCCAAGCTTATAGCGCGGGTTCGATTCCCGTCATCCGCTCTTGAAAGAAGGCCCAGGTCAGCGACCTGGGCCTTCTTCGTTGTCTAGACCTCTCACCCCTCGCCGCGCCCTCCGCGTGCCCCAACTCGCAGGAACTCCCTGGCCGGAGGGCTGTTCGCGCACCACTTGCACCACACGAGCCCCCTCCGGTCTCGCGGCGCGAGACACGTCCTCGATGACCTGCGCCACCCCGCCGTCTCCGTCGCGTGAATTCCCTTTTCATAAGGGGCGTTTGGTCGGAGGGGTTGGCTCCTCTCAGCGGAACAGGCTCCACACACCGGTCCCCACTGATGCAAGTCTCGAAGAGAGCGGCGCACCGGGACTCGGGGGCGGCCTGGTCCAGCCGTGCCAGTGAGATGGTCACTGAGATCACCGTTGAGCCGACCATCTCGTCAGGAGGTTCCCACGGGTGCCGGTGGATGAAGGCAGTGACCCTGAGCAGGACACTCCGGCAGAACGGCCGGGCAGGGCCGGTCCTGCCGTTCACGTGTGGGCCACGGCCGGCCCACCATGCCTTCCCGTCCAGGCGGCCGCCACCGTCGAGGCCATCGTGCGGGCTGTGCACCATGGCGATGACGCTCGTATCCGGATCCTGTTGGCAGCCTTGGTCGACATCGCCGACACCAAGGTTCTCCTCCACCTGCGGGAGCGGCTTCGCGAACGACCGCAGTGACAGTCAGGCGCTGCGGAACAGACGTGTAGCGAGCGCGGGGCCGGCCGCGCCGCCTTGCCGTGGACGCCCCCCGAGACCGCCCTGGAGCCCTGCGAGCTGCTGATCCCTCAGGGACGGCGCTGCGGACCCACCCCGCAGGCTCACGCCCCCTGGACCGCACGTCGCAGCTGCGGACGCCCTTGCTCGCGAAACGCTGCACTCGGGGGGAATCAATATCTATCCCGGCGGTCAGAGAGTTTAATGGACCCCGCAGGGAGAGTTTTTCCGCCCCGCACACGATGGAGATATTTAACGCACACGAACCGCTGCAGCGTGCTACTGTCGGTCTCGGTTGCAGTTTTGGTACCCAAAAACTTCAAGCGCTCCAGTCGGCCTCCGCGCCACAATTCGAGTGCTTCATATTTCCGGTCATTTTCCGGCGGGGCATCATCGCGGCGACACGGTGTCCGTACAGTGCGGATGCTGGTGTACTGCCCCGAAGGAGATATGACATGGCATCTGGCACCGTGAAGTGGTTCAACGCGGCTAAGGGTTTCGGCTTCATCGAGCAGGACGGTGGCGGCGACGACGTCTTCGCCCACTTCTCGAACATCGCCGCCCAGGGCTTCCGCGAGCTGCTGGAAGGCCAGAAGGTCACCTTCGACATCGCGCAGGGCCAGAAGGGCCCGACGGCCGAGAACATCGTTCCCGCCTGACGCTGACGCGCATTTCGTAGCTGGGGCCCGCATCCCTCGGGGTGCGGGCCCCAGCTGCACGCATTTCCCGCAGTGGTGTCACCTGCGGGATGAAGCATTTCAGGGTTACAGCCTGCTCGGCGCTTCACCCCACTCGATTTCTTGGTTTCGCGCCCCCGTGACGCCACCTCATCTCAGCGCATGCGCCCGTACAGAATTTCTGTTGGCCAGATTCGCCTTCGCATTCCATTCGGCCCGTTCTTGTGATTCCCCGCGCTGCGTTTCGCTGCGGGAATTCCTTGATACGCGCCGCGTCAAGGAAAGGTTCTGAATGAACCGCACACGTACGAACGACCGTTCCTCTCGCACCCGCAGCCGCACCGGCGGCCCCGCTTTCGGCGCTGCCGCCGGTTCGGAGCGGGGTAGCCGCTTCGGCTCGTCGGCCCCGAGCCGTTCCGGGGGTCCGCGCCGCTCGGGCGGCTACGGCCGCCGACCCGCAGCGGTACAGGGCGAGTTCGCTCCGCCGAAGACCATCACTCCCGCGCTGCCCGCCGTCGAGGCCTTCGCCGACCTCGACATGCCGGCGGAGCTGCTTGCTGCCCTAGGCGCGCAGGGCCTGAGCGTGCCGTTCCCGATCCAGGGAGCCACCCTGCCCAACACCCTCGCAGGCCGCGACGTCCTCGGCCGCGGACGGACCGGCTCCGGTAAGACCCTCGCCTTCGGCCTCGCCCTGCTGGCCCGCACCGCCGGACAGCGCGCTGAGCCGCGCCAGCCGCTGGCCCTGGTCCTCGTCCCCACCCGCGAGCTGGCCCAGCAGGTGACCGACGCCCTCACCCCGTACGCCCGCGCCGTGAAGCTGCGCCTGACCACGGTCGTCGGCGGCATGTCGATCGGCAAGCAGGCCGGAGCGCTGCGCGGAGGCGCGGAGGTCGTCGTGGCCACGCCCGGCCGGTTGAAGGACCTCATCGACCGTGGCGAATGCCGGCTGAACCAGGTCGCGATCACCGTCCTCGACGAGGCCGACCAGATGGCCGACATGGGCTTCATGCCGCAGGTCACCGCCCTCCTCGATCAGGTGCGCCCCGAGGGCCAGCGGATGCTCTTCTCCGCCACCCTCGACCGCAACGTCGACCTGCTGGTCCGGCGCTACCTCACCGACCCCGTCGTGCACTCGGTGGACCCCTCGGCCGGTGCGGTGACGACGATGGAGCACCACGTGTTGCACGTCCACGGCGCCGACAAGCACCGGACGACTACGGAGATCGCGGCGCGCGAGGGCCGGGTGATGATGTTCCTGGACACCAAGCACGCCGTGGACCGGCTGACCGAGGACCTACTGAACAGCGGTGTCCGGGCCGCCGCGCTGCACGGCGGGAAGTCGCAGCCCCAGCGCACCCGCACCCTGACCCAGTTCAAGACCGGGCACGTGACCGTGCTGGTCGCGACGAACGTGGCGGCGCGCGGCATCCACGTCGACCACCTCGACCTCGTCGTGAACGTCGACCCGCCCACCGACCCCAAGGACTACCTCCACCGGGGCGGCCGCACCGCGCGCGCCGGCGAGTCCGGCAGCGTCGTCACCCTCGTCACCCCCAACCAGCGCCGCGACATGACCCGCCTCATGCAGGCCGCCGGCATCACCCCGCAGACCACCCAGGTCCGCTCCGGCGAAGAGGCACTGACCCGGATCACCGGCGCCCAAGCCCCCTCCGGCATCCCCGTCGTCATCACCGCACCCGTCGTCGAACGCGCCAAGCGCAGCGCGGCCTCCCGTGGCAGGCGTCGGCCCGCTTCGACGGCCCGGCGCGTGAGCGAGCGGCAGTCCGCCTTCGATGCGGCGGCCTGAGAAGCACGTGATCAGGAAACTGGCCCATCTCTGCAGGAGGCACGTTTTGACGCTGGTCCAGATGCAGCCCCGCTCGGCGAACACCAACCCTGTGCACCGGACGGTGGAGGACGCGATGGAGGCGGCCGGTCCACAGGTCTGTGACGACATGACAGTCGAGGTGGCCTTGGCCGTCATGGCCAGTGCCCGTGCGGGTCATCTGCTCGTCTGCGACGAGGACGGCTTGTGCACCGGACTGGTCACCCAGGCCAGGCTCGCCACCGTCCGCGGCAGCGCGGCGTACACGGACCAGGTCCGTATCCGCGACCTCCTGGGAGACCGCGGGCCGGTTACCTCGCCCTTGACCACGATGGCCGAAGCCGAGCACGCGATGCGCTACCGCCGGCTCGCTGCCCTGCCGGTCGTCGATGAGCAGGGCAGTGCTCTGGGCGTCCTCGCCCTTGCCCGCTGAACCGCCTCACCACGGCACGACCGTCCCCCTTTCTCCTTCCTGTGAGGCAACATGCGCTGCGTCATCGCCCGTTTCCCGTTCGACCTGACCAAGAGGGGTGTCCTGGAGTCGATGAAGGGCATCAAGCCCGAGCAGGTCGTCGGCGAGTCCGTGATCATCGGGCGCCGTACCTACCCCGTCAAGCAGGTCGGTCAGGTCATCACGCGCCAGGACCGCCGCGACTTCAGCGCCGGTGAAGTCCTCCGGGCCATGACCCAGCTCGGGTTCACCTGCCGCAGCCTTCCCCGGGCCGCCGTGCCCACGCGCGTCCTCAGCCCGCTCCAGCAGGCTTCCACGATGCTCGGCATCCCGGTGACCGTCTGACGGACAGGACCGGCGCGAGCCGACACCCGAACAGCGAGGAGGGCCCGACCGGCACACGCCGGTCGGGCCCTCCCGCGTACCCAGGGGTTCTTACGCGATGTCGGTCAGTGGTCGGAGTAGCTGAAGTCGCCCATGGTCCAGGCGCTGACATCCGCGATCGAGACGCGGTACATCCCACCCGTCTCCGGGATCCCCACCGTGCCCTGAAGGATGCGGGCCACATGGAAGTGCAGATGGGTGGGCGGCCCCTCGTGGGGTGTCGTGGCGGTGAAGATGGCGGCGAACTGGCCCAGGCGGGCGGAATCCGTCAGGACCTCCGACACCCGCTGCCTCCACACGGCTTCGGGTGCCAGCCGACCGGTGATGACAGCGCCACCGGTGACAACGGTCAGGGACATCTGATTGCTCTGCCCGGACTCCACCAGGGTGGCAACGTCAACGAGCAGCTCGTCAGGCTTCGACATGGGAGCCGATTTTATGCACCGGTCGTCCCGTTCTCTCGACGGGGAGGACTACCGGTCGAGAAGAGCACTCACCGTCTTCCCGCCGGAGGCTCGACGGGTGACAGCGGTCGCTCGGGCGAGGCGGTTGACCATGGGCCAGCCGAACCCACCGGTACCGCCGTCCAGGTCAGGGGTTCGCATACGCGGCGTGTGCGGGCTGGAGTCGTGAACGGCCACCTCGATGCTCTCCGCGTGGGCCGTCAGTTCCAAGGTGCAGGCGCCCCCGCCGTGGCGCACGGCGTTCGTGGCGAGCTCGGACACGACCAAGACCACGGTGTCTGCGGCTTCTGTGGCCATCGCCGGCAGACAAAGACGGTCGAGGAATGCTCGCGCGGCATCGCGTGCATCTGCAACAGCCGCCGTGGAAAGCACGGTTGTGACGCTCTCGGCCATTGTGTTCATCAGGTCACCTTGGTCTCTGCATCGTCCACGTCCGGCCCTCGCCTACCTGACCCCTGTGCCCCACCCCACTGCACGCCAACCCGACTCAGGTCTCAAAGAAGGGATCGAAGAGCAGTCGAAGCACGACGCCAACCGACGAGACGTGGGGCCGCACGCGCTCAGCTGCGAATCACCCAAGCCCCTTACCTGTTGTGCAGGCTGCTCTGCGCATCCTGGGCCGACCGTGAAGTTCTAGCTTTCCTCGACAGGCACGAAAATCTATGACGGCCGGAGTAGACATTGGGCTGTGGCACGGTTATGGTTTCTCTCGTAGCCCAGAGAGACAGCAGGGCCTGGCAGAGACGAACTGCCGGGCAGCAGTACCCGAAGTTGCAGTGCGCAGGACGGTGCGGTGGTGGAGTTCCGAAGCCAGGGTTGTTGCAGGACGGCGACGGGACTGACGACCGGACCGGGTGGCCCGCAGTGATCAGGGGCCGCCATGAGCAGTACCAGCAGTACGCAGTGGCAGTACCTGTAAGTGCAGTGCGCAGTACCCAGCAGTGAAGTAGTGAGCAGCACCTCGGTGAAGGCGTCAGCTGTGGGCGCGCGCACCGGGAAGTTCGGCAGTGGGGTTCTACGCCAGAGCAGACGCAGGATGGGCAACGGGGCTGGCTGCCGAAGAGTGGCGCCGGGTCAGGCCACTGAGCATTACGGAGTACCAGCAGTAAGCAGTTGATCACCGAGGGAAGAACGGAGGAGCCGAGCACCATCAGGATCGCCCGGGCGGAAGCCTTGAGTCCGGGTACCGCAGGACATCGATAGTGAGGTGGTCTCCGGTCAAGCAACCGCGATCCCCGCACTCCCGGCAGCGTGTCGGCCGGGTCGGCGGAAACACAGGGTCGGCGCAGTATCAGGGCCGACAGATGGTGTAGTAGTTCCTTCGGGGCCCTGGTGCCGTACGGCACCAGGGCCCCTCCATGCGTTCCATGAGAGAGGTTCAATGACAGCAGACGACTCGTTCGGCCGTCTCGACGATGACGACTACCCCGCCTACACGATGGGCCGGGCCGCCGCCATGCTCGGCACCACCCAGGGCTTCCTCCGCGCCATCGGCGAAGCCCGCCTGATCACCCCGCTCCGCTCCGAGGGCGGCCACCGCCGCTACTCCCGCTACCAGCTGCGCATCGCCGCCCGCGCCCGGGAGCTCGTCGACCAGGGCACCCCCATCGAGGCCGCCTGCCGCATCATCATCCTCGAAGATCAGCTCGAGGAGGCGCAGCGCATCAACGCCGAGTACCGCCGCGCCGCCGAATCTTCCGCGTCGCCGTCCTCAACCTGACCCGAGTGTGCCCGTCGGGATCGGCGGGCCTCGGTCGTCGAAGGAGTGCTACTCGGGTGCGGACGCCTCCGCCAGGTCCGCCCCGGCGTCAGCGCTGCGTGTGACCTGGTGGGTACCGTGCCAGTCCAGGCACATGACCGTCGCGTCGTCCTGGAGACGGCCACCATGCGCGCGCAGAATCTCGGCGACCAGAGCGCGGGAGGCCTCGCGGGGGTGGAGATCGCCCGTGCGCACAACCAGAGAGGGCAGATCGACCTCCACAGCGCGGCGCTCGAGCATGCCATCGGTGAGCATCACGAGGCGGTCACCCGGCTGCAGGTCCAGCCGCTGCACCCGATAGTCGGTACGCGGCTGGATACCGAAGGGGAGATCGACCTCGGGAACCATCTGCTCGACCCTTTCCCGCCTGAGGCGGAGCGGCCAGGGATGCCCGGCGTTCACGAACTGAGTGGTCCCGTCGAGCAGGCTGATGCGCAGCAGCTGCCCAGTGACGAAGCCTCGCCTGCCGTGGTCGATGACGGCCCGGTTGGCCTCCAAGGCCTGTACTTCGAGCTCGGCGCCGGCACGCCTGGCCCTGCGAAGGGCGCCCACTGCGAGGGTGGCGAGTAGCGCGGCTTCCACGTCGTGGCCCATGGCATCGGTGACGGAGAGTTGCATGGTGTCGCGGTCGACGACGTAGTCGAAGGTGTCACCGCCGACGTGCGTGGCTGGCTCCAGCGCTCCGGCGACCGTGAACTGGGCTGCCTCACACGCCAGTGAGGTGGGCAGGAGTCGGTGCTGGATCTCGGCGGCCAGGTTCAGGGGCCGTGTACGGCGACCCCATTGGTAGACGTCGGTGAAGGACCGATTGGCGATCACGATGTAGGCCAGGGCGTGAGCGGTCGCGCCGATCTGCCTCATCGCGAAGTCGTCGGGGTGATCCGGCAGGAAGAGTTCGAGCAGGCCGATGGCGTCGCCGCGGTTGGTGACGGGCGCCACGACCCTGACCCGACTGTTGCCCTCTCGCTGGAGGGCCGGCCGCTGTGTGCGCAACGCGTCCGCGTAGAGGGTGCCGGGCAGAGCGACGCGCTCAGGGGGCTCGTCGGACTCGACGCTGTCGGCTGCCCCGAGCCGCACCACTGACGACCCGGTGAAGTCGACGATCAGGAACGAGACCGCAGCAGCGTTCAGGCGGTCCCTGAGCATCCGTGCGACGACGTCCAGTGACTCCACAGGGGAGGCGGATTCCGCTGCCGCGAGCACGCCCGCAAGGTCCACCTCCACCAGCTGCTCTCCGCCGGCGCGTCCCTGATGGGCGCCTGGATCTCGCTCCTCGGTCGGGGGCATGACCGCTCCTCTCCTCCTCCGACACCGTGGGACCGGCCCCTCCACGAGAACTGCTCCCTGACGCTCCTTCCGAGCGCCCGAGGCCTTACGGTCGGCCCCCACTGCCTCGTCGAAGCCATCCATCCGGGGTCGCAGCCCGTGACCACGGCCGGGACAGATCCGAGAAACCCTCAGGGCCGACCGTCCTCAACCCTGCCCGAGGACCCGCACGCCAGGTGGCTGCTGCTGCCCGTGCAGTCCGCGCTGCCTGACTGGTTCACCCGAACAGCAGGCATCGGCCCTCTCGGGGACGCCGCCCGGCCACCGGTGTAGCGCACACGCCCGGAATCCTCAGAGGACCCGGTTGCGGGGCAAGCACCGGGGCATGGGGATGGACGAGTCAAGTCGGCGGTGTGGCTGTGGCCGTCGCCTTCGAGCCGAGCGTGAGGAGACGGGGTTGTGAGCGGTGTGTGGATGTACGCACAGGACAGCGGCTACACGTCCCGGCAGTCACTGGTGGGGTTCACGGTTGAGGCGGCTGACGGAACCATCGGGCACGTGGACCGCCAGCAGGACCAGCCCGGCATGCAACACCTGGTCGTCGACACCGGCGTGTGGGTGTTCGGCAAGAGCATTTTGATCCCGGCCGGCGCCGTCGCCGGCATCGACACCGAAACACGGACGGTAAAGGTGTCAGGGACCCGGGAAGAGATCAAAGCCGCTCCCCAGTTCACCACCGACAGCGAAACGGCTGACCACCGCTATCTGTCCGCCGTCGGCAACTACTACCTCTCCCTCCGCCGCCCCCTCGCACCCTGACCCGAAGCCAGTCGGCAACTCGCCCGCCCCAGGGCGACAGCAGCCCCCGGGCAGAACATTGCCGTGCTCAGTAGACGGTGAACGAGATGGCGATGTAGTGCGCGGTGAAGGCTGCCACGGTCAGGGCGTGGAAGACCTCGTGGAAGCCGAACCAGCGGGGCGAGGGGTCGGGGCGCTGAAGGGCGTAGACAACCGCGCCCGCACTGTAGAGAAGCCCGCCGGTCACGATCAAGGCGAGTACGGGCGTCCCACCACTGTCCAGGAAGTCGGGCAGGTAACGCACCGGTGCCCAACCCAGGGCCAGGTAGCAGGGGGTGTACAGCCAGCGGGGAGCTCCGACCCACAGGACACGGAAGGCGATGCCGGCCAGAGCGCCCGTCCACACGATCCACAGCAGGACGGACCGCTGGTCAGGGGGAAGAAGGAGCACGGCAAGCGGGGTACAGGTGCCGGCGATGATCAGGAAGATGTTGGCGTGGTCGAGGCGACGCAGAACGGCCTCACCGAGTGGTCCCCACGTGCCGAGGTGGTAGACGGCGCTCGTCCCGAACAGCATCCAGGCGGTGACGGAGTACACGGTGCAGGCCAGGGTGGCGTGCGGCGTCCCAGCCAGGCAGATGAGGACGATGCCCGCGGCCAGCGATGCGGGGACCATTCCGGCGTGAAGCCAGCCTCGTAGCTTCGGCTTGATCGGCTCCACCAGATCGGCCGCTCGCTCGACCAGGTCGGCAACCGGGTGGGAGTCCTCGGCGGCCTTGTCACAGTGCGATCCGGAGGGAGGGCCACTTGCCTCACAGCCTCCGACCGTCGGTGCGGAAGACACACCGCCGGTTTCGACGTCGTCGCGGGACACTGCTTCCCTTCCTGCCTCGGACTGCTGGGCGTCACTGGCAACCACGTGCTCATGTTAGGAGCCTGCCCGCAGGAGCATTGCCCGAGGCCTGCCTCGGACCACCGGGCCGGCACCGCCGGACACGGTTTGTTCAGCCGTCCATGGTTCCGGCCCTGGAGGCCTGCCGCCAACTGGGGCCGTGGAAGTCGTGTAAGTCGGCGGGCCACGGGAACGATCAGGGCTTCCGAACGGGCCTCTCCGCTCTCCTACGTTCAAGGACCGCCGATGCTTCCCGAGTTCCGCTCCCACGCATCCGCCCCCCTTTCCCACCAGCTGGAACAGCGACTGGGACTGGACCCACGCCTCGAAGCGGGCCGAATCGACGTCGAGCGCGTCGCCGACATCGCCGTCGTCGCATCCGCCCACTCCGATGGGTACGCGGCCACCGCGCACCTCCTCGGACTGCTGGCCGCGCTCCCCGCTCCCACCGAGGCCGGAGAACGCTTCTGGTCGGACCTGTGGAGGACCTCAGGCTCCCTCTACCTGCTGCCCGCCAACATCAAAACGTTCGTGCTGAGTTCGCTGGCCGGAGAAGGCACCGGTCTGGCCGGTCAGATCCTCTCGGCTGTCGACGAGATGACCCCACCCCAGCGCGTCGCAGCCGGAGAGGTAATCGGCCAGGCGCTCGCCGAATCCGACCACCTCCCCGACCTCAAGACGCAGGTCATCGGCGAGCTGTGGCTCCGGGATCTCGAACTCACCGCCTGGCGGGTCCTGCACGCGGACCACAAATCAGCTGATCCGGCTGAGCGGAAAGCCTTCCTCGACGCATGGAGGTGTGTCTGAGCGCCAGTCTCCTCTCGACACGGTACGGCCGCAGACGGGCCATCGACGAGCGCCGCCGCTGCTGTTCGGGTCCCCATCGTGTCCTTGAGGGTCGCGCCGGACTGGGTGGAGAGGGTGTGGCCGGTGTGGCGCAGGTCGTAGAAGCGGAAGTCCTTCGACAGTCCGACCTTCGCGCGGGCCTTGGCCCACTTGCGGCCGAAGGACGTGCGCCGGAACGGCGCCCCCTTCTCCCCCACGAACAGCAGCCCGTCGGGCTCCTTCTCCGCGAACCAGTCCAGGTGCCGCTTGACCTCCATGGAGAGGAAGGCCGGCAGGTGGATGGTGCGGACGCCCGCCGCCGACTTGGTGTCGCCTTCGACGCGGCGGCCGGTGTTCAGTTCCGGGGCAGCCTCGGTGATCCGTACGGCGAGGGGGTCGAGGGTGACCGAGGTCCGGCGCAGGGCCACCTGCTCCTCCGGGCGCATCGGGCCGTAGGCGCAGAAGTAGACCATCAGCCGCCAGCGCGGGCCCATGGCTTCGGCGAGGGCGTCGACCTGGGCGACGGTCGCGGTCGAGCGCTCCTTGGCCTGCTCGCTTCCCGCGCCCCTGATGCGGCACGGGTTGCGGCGGATCAGCTCGTCGTCGATCGCCGTCTCCATGATGGCCTTCAGCAGCCGGTAGGACTTGGCTACGGTCGTGGCGCCGGTGGCGGCCAGACGCTCGGCCCGCCAGGTCCGCACGGTCGACGGGGCGATCTCGTCCAGGTCGAGGTCACCGAAGCCGGGCAAGACGTGCAGGCGCAGGAGCCAGCGGTACAGCTCGTCCGTGGTGGCCGCGAGGCCTCGCTCGTCCACCCACTCGAGCGCGTACGCCTCGAAGTTGACCTTGCCCACGTCGGGGTCGGTCCAGTGGTTGCGCTGGATGTCCGCCTTGGTGAGCGTGAGCCGGTCCTGCGCATCGGTCTTCGTCGCGAAGGTCTCCGGGGCCGTTCGACGACTGCCGTCGGGAGCCCAGTCACGGCTCTTCTCAAGCGGTACAGGGCGCAGAAGCGCTGAAGTGCCGTGCCTGTGCGTGGCCGTGGCTTTGTCGCCGGGAGTCGGCAGCGCTTGTGGGGCACCTGGCCGTGGTCAGGAGCGGGATGGCCGCCGGGGGTCGCGGTCGCCGAGTACGAAGGCGGCCGGCCAGCTCTCGCGCAGGATCCGGGCCAGCAGGGGGTGCTCGGAGTCGATGACCTCGCTGGGCCGGATCGAGCCGCCCGCCTCTTCCCGCTGGCCGCCGAGGAGGACGGGTGCCTGGAGCAGCTCCTCGCCCCACGGCTCGATGGCGTTGCCCAAGCGGCCCTCGAAGCGGAGTCCCTCCAAGGTGCCGGCGTGCACCCGGCGGGTGTAGTCCTCGATCACTTCGGCGGCCAGGCGCACCCAGGCCAGGTGGACCACGGTGCGGCCGTCGTCGAGGCGGATCGGCAGCCGGACCTTGAGGAAGTTGCCGACACCTTCGGCGACCATCACCGCGCCGGTGTCGACGGTGACCCGCTCCGCCTGCTCGGCCGGCGAGAGTTCGCCGATCAGGTGGGGGAGAGGGTGGGCGAAGCCGGGGCGCTCCGGGTCCAAGGTGCCGCCGCAGTCGCACCCGCACCCGTCGGTCCCGTGGCCGTGCGCCTCCTCGCCGGAGCCGGCGGGCAGCACCAAGGTGAAGGACCGGGCGACGGTGAAGACCGTCGGCTCGGGCAGGCCGAGCGCGGCCAGCGCGGCGGAGGCGGCCTCGTGTCGCTCGCCGTTGACCCGCACCTCGGCCTCCATGGCGCCGGGGACACCGCCGTAGAAGACCCGGACACCGTTGAACCGGACCGGCTCCAGGTCGGCCGTGAAGGTGTCGGCGATCTCGCGGAGCACGTCCGCCTCCACCAGTGCGTTCTGGAGACGGAGGTTCTCCTGGTCGGAGAGCCCATAGGCCAGCGCGCCCGAGCTGATGGACCGCCATCCCGGCACACCGTGCTCGTCGTCGGGGCCGCGGTGGTCGGCGAGCTCCTCATGCGCGTAGAGCAGCTCGAGCAGGCAGGCACCGGCGGAACGGGCCCAGAGGCCGGCCGCGTCGCGCGCGGTGGTGACCACCACCACGCAGTCCACGAAGCAGGGCACGTCGGGCTGGATGCTCACGTCCGGGAAGGCGATCAGGTCGTAGTGCCGGTCGTCCCCGTGCCCCGGCGGTCCGACAGCGACGGCCCAACCCTGGGGGCTTTCGAGCGAGTTGCCCTGGAGTTCGGCGCCCGCCGTGCAGCCGGGGGCGACCTCCTCCAGGGCGTCGCGGACCAGGGCGAGGAAGTCGAGATCGGGCAGTCGGCCCGCGGGGGGCTCGGTGCGGCGCGGGCGACGGCGTATCCAGGACATGCGGGGATCATACGGAGGCGGTGCAGGTGAGCCACCTGCACCTCCGCCCCAGGGACGCGCGGCGCCGGCGGTAGCGGCGGTGCGGGTGCGGGTGCGGGACTGTGGTCAGGTCAGGTCAGGGCGCGGAGGGGCAGCCGCTCTCCTGGGGCGGTGATTCTCCGGTAACCCGCCTCCGGCCGGCGCAGGCAGGAAGTGCCATGCCCGATCGACGGAATCGATCAGCCCTACGCGCACCGGCCGCTCATGTTCGCCGAGGAGCTTCACTGCTCGTTCCGGCCCGAGAGGTTCGACTCCGTGCCTCCTCATGCGCCGAAGCCGGTGCCGGAAGACCCCGGCATGCCGGCCTGCGGGATGCCGAACGGGCGTGAGCGCTACGCCGAGTGTGCCGCCCGGCCGGGCCCCGGTGGTGGGCGTACGGGGGACGGTCGGAGGGGCGACCCCTCCGATCGGCGGGGGTGGGGGCCCGTGCAATCCCTCCTCAGGCGTAGGAGGGGGCGCTTCCGGGCTGCCTAGTGTTCCCGTATGGAGCAGTTGAGCGAATATCTGATGACGCAGAAGATCACCCCGCTGGTCAACCGCTACGTGATCACACCGCCGGACGGTGGGGAGGTGCTCGCGTTCGCCGAGCAGAAGCGGCTCGCGCTCAAGGAGGAGTTGACCCTCTGGAGCGGTGAGGACCGGACCCGGAAGCTCGGGGGGTTCAAGGCCCGGCAGGTCATCGACTTCAGGGCCACGTACGACGTCACGGGGCCCGACGGCGAGTCCGTCGGAGCCTTCCGCAAGGACGCCAAGGCTTCGCTCGTGCGGTCCACCTGGCACCTGACCGAGGGCGCCGGGGCCGCCGCGGTCGGCAAGGAGCGGAGTCTCGGTGTCGCCCTCGCCCGGCGCGGTTGGGAGGTCCTCGACCTCGTCGTGCCCGTGATACCCGTACCGCCCGTGCCGTTCGTCTACCACTTCGACTTCGTGCGGGAGGGGCAGCCCGTCCTGTCCGTCGAACGGAAGTGGGGCCTTCGGGACCGCTACGTCATCCGCGTCCAGGATCCCTCCCTCGACCGGGTCCTCGCCCTCTGCATGGCCGTCGGGCTGGACGCCCTCCAGTCGCGCTGACCCGCGAACCGGCAGGTCCTTCCCCGCCGAACGACGGGGAAGGAAAAGGAAATTCGGCGGGTTCACCCGTCTCCTGCCCGTCGGTAATTTCATTTCCGGGCCGCCACCGGAACGCCTCCCGGTGTTCCGTCACGGGGGGCGGCCCTTTGTATGAGATGAAAGGTGCAGTACCGATGGACGAGTTCTACATCGACGCCCGCGTGACCGTTTCCGCCGACCCGGCCGAGACGCAGCTGTCCCCGGCCGCCGGCATCGCCTCGCGCGTCGTCAGCAAGGCCGTCATCAAGCAGACGATCAAGCAGACGATCAAGATGACCGCGGCCTGCGCCGCCGTCCGCACGAACGGCAAGTGCTGACCACACCGTCCGTTCACGTCGAGTGGTAGGTCCCCCGGCCGTCGTCGGCCGGGGGCCGACCCCGAAGCCGGCAGGGCCGTACATGTCCGACGCAGCACTTCTTCCGCCCGGCCTCGCCGCTCGCGCCGGCGCCGTGGCCGACCTGATCGGTGAGCGACTCGCCACACCGGCGCGCGCCGACGCCGCCGCCGTGCGCGCCGCCCGGCAGACCGACATGTCCTTCTGGTCGGGCGCCTCCCTCAGCGAGGGGCACGCCGGCCTCGCCCTCCTGCACCGGCACACAGGGGTCGATCGCGCCTCCGCATTCGTACGGGCCGCCTTCTCCGCCACCCGGGAGAACCCGCTGGACCATCCCGGTCTCTTCGACGGGACCGCCGGGCTCGCCTTCGCCCTGCAGGACGTCTCCCGCGACGAGTCGCGCTTTCTTCCCGGTCTCGGCAGGCTGCACGAACAACTCGCCCGGCAGGTGATCGCCACCGACTGGCCCCGGCTGCCCGGTGCCGTCGCCGATCACCACTACGACCTCGTGTACGGAGCCGCCGGGATCACCGTGCAGCTGTGTTCCGCCTCACCCGTGACCTCGGCCGTCGAAGAGGCCCTCGACCGGTGCCTCCGGTACCTCGTGTGGGTCGCCACCGCCGGGCACTGGGCCGTACACGGCCGCCTCGACACCGGCATGTCCCACGGCGCCGCCGGGATCGCCGCCGCCCTCGCCGCCGCCTGGCGTCGAGGCCGTCGGGTCCCGGGGCAGCGCGCCGCCCTGGACGAGCTCACCGCGTGGCTGCTGGCCGTCGGCCGTGGCGGCGGGCACGGTCTGCGGTGGCCCCGGACCGTACCGGCCGACGACCGCGAAGCGGCACCCGCCTGGTGCCACGGCACCGGGGGCGTCGCCGCCGGGCTGCTGGCCGTGGCCCGGGCGACCGGCGACCGGGGGCTGGAGGACCGGGCGTTCGCCGCGCTGGACGGGCTGCTCGACCGGGTCGCCGCCGGGGACGTACCGCGCTCGCCGACCGTGTGCCACGGCCTCGCCGGCCTCGTCGTACTCGCCCACGAGTTCGCCTCCCACGGAAGCCAGGGGGCTGCCCGCGCCCTCCCGGGCCTCGCCCGACGGCTGGTGGACGCCGCCGACCCCGACCTGCCGCTCCTCTACCGGGACCACGAGACCACGGGGCACATCGTCGACAACCCGGGCCTCCTCACCGGCGCCGCCGGCATCGCGCTCACCCTCCGCGCGCTCGCCACGGGCCACCGGCCCGGCTGGTGGACCGTGCTGCTCCCCCAGTGACCGACCTGCGGAGACCTGGCATGGGGTGAACCCGCCGTCACCCCACCATGCGGCGAACCGACCACGCGGCGAACCCACCATGCGGCGAACCGACCATGACCGCGACCCTCAAGGACCCGACCCACCCATGCCGCGATACCACGCCCTCGACTTCCACCTCCTGCGCGCGCCGGCCCTGCCCGTCGACGTCTGGCGGGACGCCCTCGACGGGGGCGACCGCGACCGCACCCGCGCCCGGCTGCGCGCCCTCGCCGACGACCCCCGTGTGCGGCACGGACTGGTCGCCGCCGGAAGCGGGCTCCTCGACGGGCTGGCGAAGCTCGACGCGCCCGGCAGGAACGCGGGCGCGGACACCGGTGGCAAGGAAGCCCGGCGGGTCCACTCACGTGCCCTGCGCTACCTCACCCGCATGAGCACCCGCCCCACCCCCTTCGGCGCCTTCTCCGGTGTCGCCCTCGGCACGTTCGGCGACACCACCACCGCCCGCCTCGGCGACACCGCCCTCGGCGCCGCGCACGTGCGGACCGACATGGGCTGGCTCCTCGCCCTCGTCCAACGCCTTGAGGGGGACCCGGAGGTCCTGAGCCGGCTCGGCGTCTCCATGAACGCCATGGCCCACCGGGTGGGCGACCGGCTCGTCCTGCCCTCCTCCGGAGTGCACGGCGACGCCTCCGACCGCCGGGCGGTACGCGTCCGCCACACCGCTCCCGTCGCCCGGATCCGAAGCCTCGCCCCGCCCGCCGCTCCCGTCCCGTACGCCACGCTGCTCACCGAGCTGACCGCGAGCTTCCCCGATGCCGGCCCGGAGCGGATCGGCGCGCTCGTCACCGAGCTGGTCGGGCTGGGTCTGCTCGTCACCGATCTGCGGCCGCCCGTCACCGAACCGCGCCCCGAGGCGTACGTCCTGGATCGCCTCACCACCGCGGGCGCCGACCACCCCGCCGTGGCGGCCCTCCGGGAGATCACCGAACTGACCGGCCGGGCCCCGTACGGCGACACCGCCGCCCTCCAGCGGCTGCGCACCGCGCAGCGCGCCCTCGTCCCCGGCCACAAGGCACAGCCCCTGCAGCTCGATTCGGCCCTCGATCTCCCGGCGGGCGTCCTGAACCGCCAGGTCGCGGACGAGGTCGCCGAAGCCGTCGGCTGCCTGGCCCGGCTGGGTCGGGCCGCACCCGGCGGATACGACCACCTCGCCACGTACCACCAGGCGTTCATGGAGCGGTTCGGCACCGACGCCCTCGTCCCCGTCCTGGACCTCCTCGGCGCCGAACGCGGCCTGGACGCACCCAACAGCTACCTCACGCCGCCCCGCGCGATGGTGATGAACCAGCACGGTTCGGAGGGCGACCCGCACACGCACCGGGCACTCGTCGCCCTCGCCGCCGACGCGTGGCGGCACGGCCGCGACGAGGTCGAGCTGACCGACGAGGTGCTCCGGCGCCTGCTGCCCCAGGACGGCCAGGAGGCAGCCGCTCCCGGCCGCCCCGCCTGCCCCGGCGTCGACGCGTACGTCCAGATCGCCGCCGACAGCCCCGAGGCCATCGACCGGGGCGCATGGCGGGCCGTCCTCAACGGCGACGGCCTCGGCGAGGGCGGCCGGACCTTCGGCCGGTTCTTCCACCTCCTCGGACCGGACGCCACCGACCGCCTCCGTGCCTACGCCCGCGCCCGGGAGGCCCTGGAGCCGGACGTCGTCGTCGCCGAGCTGGCGTACCTGCCCGCCAACGGCCGCGGCGCGAACGTGGCGATCCGGCCGGCGGTCCACGCCTACGAGATCCCCGTCAACGTCGCGCCCACGGCCGCCCCGGACCATGTCATCGACCTCGCCGACATCCACGTGGGCGCCACCGACGAGGGCCTGCGCCTCTACTCGGCCCGGCTCGGGCGCGAGCTGGTCGTCGTCCAGAACCACATGCTCAGCCCCTACGGCGCACCCAATGTCTGCCGTTTCCTCCTGGAGGTCTCCCGGGCCCGGTACGCCACACCCACAGGCTTCACCTGGGGACCCGTCGAGGGCGCCCCGTACCTGCCGCGCGTCGTACGGGGCCGCGTCGTCGTGCGCCCCGCCGAGTGGAACCTGTACCCCGCCGGTGCGCAGGCCGCCCCCGCGACGGCGGGGCCGGTCCCCGTGCCGCGCTCGGCGGACGACGTGGCCCGCTGGCGCCACACCTGGGGGGTCCCCTGCCACGTCTACCTCGCGGACGACGACAACCGCCTGCTCCTCGACCTCGAACACCCGGTCTGTGTCGAGGAACTCCTCGCCGACCTGCGCACCGCCACCGGCCGCGTCACCCTCCAGGAGGCCCTGCCCGGCCCGGACGCGATGTGGCTGCGGGACGGCTCGGGGCACGGCCACCTGTCCGAGGTCGTCGTCCCGCTCATCGCGTCCCCGGGGGTTCAGCCCCCGCAGGACCGTGCGCGCGGCACCGCGGAGCAGATCCGGCGCAAGGCCGTACCGGCGGCGCACCCCGCCCATCTGCCCGGCTCCGCATGGTCGTACCTCAAGCTGTACGCGGCCCGGGACCTTCACGACGAGATCGCCGCCACCGAACTCCCGGCCCTGGTCGAGCAGATGCGTGCCGCGGACGCCGCCCCGGACCGATGGTTCTACATCCGCTACGCCGATCCCGACGCCCACCTGCGCATCAGGACCCGTACGGGGTCCGGTCCGGCGCTGCCCGCGCTGTTCGCCTGGGGCGAGGGGCTCGTACGCCGGGGGCTCGCCGAGCGCCTCGAAGTGGCCACGTACCACCCCGAGGTCAGCCGCTACGGCGGCCCGGCCGTGTACGACCGCGTCGAAGAGCTCTTCGCCGCGAATTCGGCCGTCTCCTGCCGGCTGCTGCGCCTCCTGTGGGACAAGGAGCCCGGCCTGGAGCCGGAGGCCGTCGTCATCGCCGCCGTGGACGCGCTGTACGCGCAGTGGGGGCTCGACATCCGCGAGCGGCTGGACGCCATGCCCCGTCCGGCGCAGGACGCGGAGGCCCGCGAGCGATACCGCAAGGACCGCGACTACCTGTGCGAGCTGCTCCGGCCCTGGGACCGCCGGCCGCACCCGCTCGGCCGCGCCCACCACGAACGGCTGGCCGCCGTCCTCGACGCCCAGGCCGCGGCCGTGCGCCGCGCCGCGCTGGCCGTCGCCGAGGCGGAGGCCGCCGGGACGCTGTGGGGCACGCGGGACGCCATCCTGGCCAGCCTGGCGCACATGCAGGTGAACCGGCTGCTGCCGATGGACCGGCCCGCCGAGAACCGCTGCTACCTGGTGTGGGGGCACGTCCTGAACTGCCTGCGCGGGAGGCCCCAGTGACCGAGTCATCCACGACCGGGGACGGGGACACCGTGCCGCAGGCGCACCGCCGGCTCTCCCGGGACCTGGGCTACTGGTGGCTGGTGCTGCGCTCCTTCTGGCGGCTCAGTCCGCGGCGGGTGACCGCCTTGGCCCTGCTCACGCTGCTGACCAGCGCCGTGCCGGCCGCCGGGATCTGGCTCACCGCCGAAGCGGTGCAGGCCGTCGCCGACGCCGTCGAGGACGTCCCGGGGGCCGGGGACCGGCTCACCGGGGCAGCCGCCGGGATGGTCGCGGTGGCGGTCGCCGAGCACGTCCTGTCGTCGGTCGCGCAGTATCTGAACTCCCTGCTCCAGCTGGAGTTCAGTGCCGAGATCGGCGAGCAGGTCATGGTCAAGGGCACCCGCATGGACCTCAGCGCCTACGAGGACCCCGAGGCGTACGACCGGCTGCAGCGCGCCCTGCGCGAGAGCGGGGGCGGCACGGCCTTCGAGGTCTTCGAGGAGATGCTGCGCACGCTCACCTCGCTGGCGTCGCTCGTGATGGTCAGCTCGGTGCTGTTCTCCTGGAACGCCTGGCTCGCGGTCGTCATCCTCCTCGCCCCGGTGCCCGCGCTCGCCGCGCACATCGTGTTCAGCAAGGAGGGCTACGCCGTCGAGTACCACCGCGCCCAGGACCGCCGCCGTGCCTTCTACTACCAGGACCTGACGACGACGGACTCGTCCTACAAGGAGGTGAAGCTGTACCAGCTCGGCCCGTACCTCGTGGACCGCTACCGGGCTCTGGTCCAGGGGTTCTTCCGCGTGGACCGGGGGCTGGCGCGGCGGCGGCACGGCTGGTCGGCGGCACTGGGACTGGTCAGCGTGGCCGGCTCGGCCGGAGCGCTGGTCTTCGCGCTCACCTCGACCGTGTCGACGGGGCGCCTCGGCGAGCTGGCCGGGTACCTGCAGGCTCTGGGCGCCGTGCACGTGGCGGCCACCGGGCTGCTGCTCGGCGTGGCCACCCTGTACCAGAACACGCTGTTCACCGGGAACCTCTTCGACTACCTGTCCCTGCCGGAGGAGCGCATCGCCGGAGGCACCCGGCCCTTCCCGCGCCGCCTCACCCACGGCATCGAGTTCCAGGACGTGACCTTCCGCTACCCGGGTACCGAGATCACCGCCCTGAACCGCTTCAGCTGCTTCGTCCCCGCCGGCACCTGCTGCGCGCTCGTCGGCGCGAACGGCGCCGGCAAGAGCACGATCGTCAAGCTGCTGACCCGGCTCTACGAGCCCACCGAGGGCCGCATCCTCATCGACGGGGTGCCCATCGAGGAGTACGACACGGCCGACCTCCAGCGCAACATCGGCGTCGTCTTCCAGGACTTCATCCGTTACGAGATGCCGGTCCGCCACAACATCGGCTTCGGGCGCGTCGCGGAGCTCGACGACACCGACCGCATCCGCGCGGCCGCCGAGGCGAGCGGCGCCGCCCCGTTCGTCGAACAGCTCGACGCCACGTACGACACCGTGCTGGGACGGCACTTCGAGGGCGGCCACCAGCTGTCCGGCGGGCAGTGGCAGAAGATCGCCCTGGCGCGGGCGTTCCTGCGGGACGCGCCGATCGCGATCCTGGACGAACCGACCGCCGCGATCGACCCGGAGGCGGAGGCCGACATCTTCGGCCGCCTGCGCACCATCTGCTCCCGGGCGACGTCCCTGGTGGTCTCGCACCGGTTCTCGACCGTCCGGATCGCCGACAAGATCCTCGTGCTGGACGGGGGCTCGCTCATCGAGGAGGGCACCCACGAGGACCTGCTGGCCCTCGGCGGAACGTACGCCCGGCTCTTCCGGCTGCAGGCCGAGGCGTATGTGACGCCCTTGGGGACCGAGCGCACGGAGGTTCCCGTATGACCGCCCCGCCCGCCCCCACCTCGCCGTCCGACAGCCCACGTCCACGAAGGACACCCATGACCACGAACACCCCGCCGGCGCTGTCCCTCATGTATCCGCTGATGGCGTCCGACCTCGACGAGCTCGCCGCGTTCGGCAGGGCCGTCCTCGACCTGAAGTTGGAGCGCCTGTACCTGGGGCAGTCCCTGATCGTCGACACCCACCAGGCGTTCGCCCACCTCGCCGGGCGCGGCATCCGGGTGCCCGCGGGGACCGCTGTCGCGCTGACCGCGCTCCGCCATCCCCTGGACGCGGCCGTGCAGGCGCGGTCGCTGGCGCTGCTGACCGGGCAGCCGGTGGTCGCCGGGTTCGGCGCCGGGGACCCGGACTTCGTGGCGGCGCTGCGCGGGGAGCCGTACGAGAGCCCGCTCACGGCCGTCACCGAGTATCTGACCGTGATGCGGCGGCTGCTGGACGGCGAGGCGGTGGAGGACTTCCGGGGGCGGTACGTACGGCTCGACGACGCAGTGTTGCCGGAGCCGCACCCCACCGGGGCGCGCCCGGTCGTGTCGCTCGGCGCGGGCGTGCTCCGTCCGCGCATGGCGTACGCGGCGGGGCAGGTCGCCGACGTGGCGATCACCTTGCTGACCCCGGCCTCCCATCTGGAGGAACAGATCGTGCCCGCCCTGGCGCGGGGCGCCGCGTCCCGCGGGCGGGCGGTGCCCGGCGTGACGTCGATCGTGCCGTGTGCGGTGCGCAGGCCCGGCCGGGATCCCAGGAAGCTGGCGTTCGCGGCGCACGAACTGCACCTGAGCGGGGAGCATTACGCGGCCATGCTGCGGTCGGCCGGGCTCGACGTGGACGTGTCCGATCCGTGGGCGGGGGCGGGTGCGCTGGTCGACGGCGGTGTCTTCGCGTACGGGACACCTGACGAGGTGGCCGACCGGCTCACCCGTTACGGTGACGCGGGGGCGACGGAGATCGCGTTGAGCTGTGCGGGGGTCCTGCTGACCGAGGGTCCCGAGGCAGCACTGGCCGATGTACGGGCCATCGCCGAGGCGGTACGCGACCGGGCCGCGGCCCGCGCCCGATGACGGCCCCGTGCGTGCGCGCACGTACGGGCGAGCGGGCCGCACCTGCACAAGCCGTCCCCGAGTCATCCGAGTTGAGGAGCGAACGATCACATGCTGCTGTTGCTGGAATTCGCGCTGCATTCCCTGATGGACCTGGTGCTGTGGATCGGCGGCAAGGGGCTCGACCGGGCCCGTTCCGCACGCCGCGTCGCCGCGTTCCGGCGCGGTGAGCCGGTCACCCTGCGCTGCCGGTACCGTACGGGCGCCGGGGCGTCCGGGATGCAACCCGGGAAGCTGACGCTGCTCCGCTCCGGAGCGGTCCTGGACGGGCCCGGCGCGAACGGGCTGCGGCTGGCCGGACCGTCCGACGCGGCGATCGGCGGCGGGCGCGGCGGAACGGCGCTGACCTGCACCACCGTTGCGGGCGAGAAGGCCGAACTGCTGGTCCTCACCTGGGATTCCACCATGGTCGCGCTCATCACGGAGTCGATCGACGCGGGGGCCTGAGCCCGCCGCGCGGACCAGGTGAGCGGACTTCCCTAACCGGTCCCTCGGATTCCCCCCACCCCTACCCCGAGACGTCAACCCACTTTACCGAGTTGATACTTTGGTGAAGGTGCGGCCTGACGGGGTGGCCGCTCAAAGGGGGCGTGATGGTCCGCGTGATGATTGTCGACGACGAAGTCCTGCTGCGGTCGTGCATGCAGCGCATTCTGGAGAGCGAGCCGGACATCGACGTGCCGGTCGCCTGCGACGGGCCGGCGGCCCTGGAGGCGATCGAGGCCCACCGGCCGGATGTCGTACTGCTCGACCTGCGCATGCCGGAGGTGGACGGGTTCGCCGTCCTGGCAGGCCTCGGCGCGCTGGCGGATCCACCGGCCGTGGCGATCCTGACGACCTTCCTGGCCGACGAGGACATCGCGGCCGCGCTGGGCTCCGGAGCCAGAGGCTTCCTCCTCAAGGACGCGACGCCGCAGGAACTCGTGCACGCGGTACGGGTGCTGGCGTCCGGCGGAACGGTGCTGTCGCCGCAGGCGGCCCGCATCGTGGTGGACGGCTACCTCGGCAGCGGTCCCGGCCACAACGAGCTGGACCCGCGCCTGGAGACCCGCCTGGACTCGCTCACGGAGCGGGAGCACCAGGTTCTGGATCTGCTGGCGGAGGGCCTGACCAATGCCGACATCGGGCGCCGGCTCCTGCTGAGCGCGTCCACGACCAAGGAGTACGTCAGCGCCATCCTGGCCAAGCTGGGCCTGGCCAACCGCGTGCAGGCCGCTGTCGTCGCCCACCGCGCGGCGTCCGCCCCCGGCCAGTCGCGCCCGCCGGCCTTGGCCGGCACCCGCTGAGGCACGGCCGAGGTCCACCCGGGCCGAGGCCGTGCGGCGGCGGGGACGGGACCCGACCTTTCACGGTCCCGAACAACCCTTGTCCCGACCGTGCCTCATGGCACCCCGTTTGGAGTGACACCCCGCATGACCCTCGGCAACGCGCTGTACGACCAGAAGCTGGCGAGCGTGTACGACCGCATGTACCCGATCGGCCACGACACGGAGCAGGCCGTCGCGTTCGTGGCCGCGCTCACCCCGCCCGGCGGCAGCGTGCTCGAACTCGGCGTCGGCACGGGCCGGATCGCCGTCCCGCTGGCCGGGCAGGGCTTCACGGTGCACGGGATCGACGGCTCCGAGCCCATGCTCGCCGAGCTGCGTGCGCGCGACCCGGAAGGCCTGGTGACCACGCAGACCGGCGACTTCACGGAGGACGGCACGGGGCGCACCTTCGACACCGTGACGCTGGTGCTGAACACGTTCTTCGTGGCGATCAGCAAGGACCAGCAGCTCGGCTGCCTGCGGCGGGTGCGGGAGCAGTTGGCGCCCGGCGGCCGGTTCGTGCTGGAGGCCTTCGATCCGGCGCCGTACCACCACATGGAGAAGACGGACCACTCGATGCGCCACCTCGACGAGCGGTCCGTGATGCTCGACACCCTGACCGTGGACCGGTCCCAGCAGTTCATGCTGTCGACCCACACGATCATCGACGGCGGCGCACCGGAGACCTACGAGCACCTGCTGCGCTACGCCTTCCCCTTCGAGATCGACCTCCTGGCCGAGCTGTCCGGGTTGCGGCTGGTGGAGCGTACGGAGGACTGGGCGGGGACCCCGTACACCTCGTCCAGCCTGCGGCACGTGTCGGTGTACGAGCGGGACCCCGATTCCCCCTGGGCGAAGGCGCTCTGAGCCAGCGGAAGTTCGGCGCGTACGACGAAGCCGCCCTCCGGGGTGGCGCCCGCGTGGAAGGTGCCGTCGACGAGGACGACGCGCTCCTCCAGGCCGGTGAGGCCGAAGCCGCCGGTGGGCGCACCGGAGCTGCCGGGCACGTGGGTCCGCGGTCCGGGGCCGTTGCGGATCTCGACGAGGAGGTCGTCGCCCGTGGCGGACGGGCCCACGGTGATGTCGATGCGGGCACCCGGGGCGTACTTGCGGATGTTGGTGAGGGCCTCCTGGACGGTCCGGTAGGCGGCCCGCTCGACGGCCGGTACGCACGTCCTGCCGTCGGGGAGGTCGAGGGCCAGGTGGAGGACCGCGTCCAGGCGGGCGTCCCGGACAAGGGTGCGCAGGTTGGCCAGGCGGGCGGGGTCGCCGTCGTCGGTCCGGACCCGGGCGTGACGCAGGACGCCGACGATGTCGCGGAGTTCCGCCAGGGCGTAGCCGCTGTGGCGGCGTACCGCCTCGGCGTCCTCGCGGACCGTGTCGTCGGGCGCGGTGGCCCACAGTGCTCCGGCCTGGGCGGCGATGATGCCCAGGTGGTACGAGACGGTGTCGTGCATCTCGCGCGCCATGCGCGTGCGCTCCTGGGCGACGGCCCGCTCGGCCTCCAGGTGGCGGCCGTGCGCCTGTGATGCGGAGAGGTCGGCGAGGCGGGCCCGTAGCTCGGATCTCGTCTGCGTCAGGAGACCCAGCCCGGCGGGGCCCACGCTGAACATGAGGGCCACCTGGAGGACGACCAGGTGGTCGCCCCACGCCATCGGCGCATCGTCGACGGTGTTGCCGGACCACATGGTCGCCCCGAAGAGGGCCGCCCCGGCACCCAGGACCACGCGGCGGCGGGTGGTACCGGACGCCACCGTGAACATGGCGATCATGGGGGCCAGCCACAGGTGACCGGTGGCCATGGACGGGAGGGTGACCAGCAACACCGTCACGGGGAACCTGCGCCGCAGCAGGAGGGCGAGCAGTGCGGGCGGGCACACGAGCGCGGACGTGGTGTCGAGGGCGCCATGGAGGGTGAGCAGTTCCAGGGCGGCCGCCGCGGTGACGAGCGCGTCGACAGCGAGTTCCGCCCGGCGACCTCGGTGGGGCGGGCCGCCGGGAGCGGGCGGTGGGGCCGGAACGGGTCCGGGCATGGCTGTGCTCAAGTGACGTTTCCCCCGTGTCTGACAGCTGCGTTGTCTCCGGCAGTATCGCCGAGGGCGGAATGCGGGCGTGTGGCAGGCGGACCTGGGGACCTTCATCGGCCCGCACGCCCGTTTGACGCTGTGACCTGCGGGCTTCTCGGCCTCGACGAGCGGGTGAACCGTCACCGGGTCCCCCGCGCGTGCGCCTGTCCGAGCACCGCGCGCCCCCGCACCGCGCCCCGGCTGCCCGGAACGTCAGGCCTGGAGACCCTCTCACGCGACCCTGCGGAATGACGCGCATGGTGCTACTTTCATTAGCACCATGCTGCTGAGACTCGACACCAACGACACCCGCCCCCTCCACGAGCAGGTGGCGGGGGCGATCCGACGGGCGATCTCCGAGGGAGAGTGCGCGCCGGGGGATCGGCTGCCTCCCGCTCGGGACCTGTCCCGGGCGCTGGGCGTGAACGCGAACACCGTGCTGCGCGGCTTGCGCGCCCTGCGCGACGAGGGGGTGCTGGAGTTCCGGCGCGGCCGCGGCGTCACCGTCGCCGAGGCCGCCGACCAGCGGACACAGCTGGTCGAGAGGGCACGGCAGTTGGTGGCCGACGCGGCACACCTCGGGTACGGCAAGAGCGATCTCATCGAAATGATCAGGGGGCTTTCGTGACGGAACGCGTGAAGAAGAACGGCGCCCGGTGGGGGGCGCGGGTATGGGTGGTCGGGGTCGCGGGGGTGCTGGCCGCCCTGCCCTTCGCCGCGAGCGGGCGCCTGCCGGACCGGCTCGCCACGCACTGGGGCGGCTCGGCCCCGAACGGCTCGATGCCGTTGTGGGCGGCCGCGCTGCTCCCGGCACTGGCCTGGGCCGCGCTCGCAGTGTGCGTCGCGTTCATCGGCCGGCGTGGAGGGTTCCCCGCGGGCCCTTGGGTGGGCGCCTCGCTGCTGTCCGGCGGGGTGCTCCTGGCGGGCGCCCAGGCGTCGATCGTGCGGGCCAATCTGGACGTGACCGACTGGCAGGACGCCGCCCCCGTCGGTACGGGGATCGGGATCACGGCCGCCGTCGCGGTGGTGGCGGGCGCGCTCGGTTGGCTGGCCGGTCGTCGCGCAGCGCCGCCCACCACGCCGGCCCGGCCCGCCGAAGGCGGCGCCGTCATGGAGATCCCGGCAGGTGAGCGCCGCGTCTGGCTCTCCCGCCTGTCGAACCCCTGGCTCCACCTCATCGGGGCGCTCACGGGCATGGTGACCGCGGCCGGCACCGTGGCGGCCGCGTGCGGGCTGATCGGTGCGCAGTGGGCGCTGGTCACACCGTTCGCGCTCGCCTCGCTCGCCATGTTCGCCTCCGCCTCGGTGCAAGCGCGCGTGACGGAGGCCGGGCTGGAGGTGGCCTTCGGACCCCTGGGGTGGCCGGCGCGCCGTTGGGCGGCCGGTGACATCGTCTCGGCGCGCGTGGAGGACCGTAGGCCCGCGCAGGTGGGCGGCTGGGGCTACCGGCTCGGCGGGCTGGGCACCACCGTCATGCTCCGGTCCGGAGAATGCCTGGTCATCCGCCCCCGCACGGGCTCGGAGTTCGCCGTGAGCGTCGACGACGCCGAACGCGGCGCCACACTCCTCAACGCCTTCGCCTCAAGGCGCCGAGCGGGCGCGTGAGCGGCTGCGCCCGTCACGGCGGCAGGGCCCGGACCGCGCGTCGCGGTCCGGGCCCTGCCTCGTACGCTGCCGTCCCGCGGCAGCGCTGCGTCAGTTCTGAGCGGCGCCGTCCTCGGTCTCAGCCGCGGCCGCAGCCGCCTTCTCGCGCATCTTGCGCACCAGCTCCGCCTTCTGGTCGGCGGCGCTCTTGCGGTCGAGGTTGCGGTGCGGACCGTTGTTCTGGCGCTCGGCGCGGGACTGCCTCTTGCGCTGTCCGCCGCCCTGGCCCACGGGGTTGTTGATGTTCTTGCTGTCGGTCACGGGTTCTCCCGGTGATGGTGTGAGTGGTCTACGGATTCGCCGATGGGGAGCGCTCTCCCTCGTGATGCGGCGTCCGGAAGAACATGACAACGACGGTACCCGCTCCCGCCGACCCCGCGCACCTGACCTTCCCCGACCATGATCGGCCGCCGTCCGCGAGCGCTCCATGGGCGCCCGCCGGCGGCTCAGGGCATCGCTGCGCGCAGGTCGGGGCGGTTCCGGGGGAGTCCGAAGCCCGCCATCTCCTTCTCCTCGTAGGACAGGAAACCCAGGCTGCGGTAGAAGGCGTGGTTGCGCCTGCCCTCCGGTGACGCCGCGTGGTCCGTGGACAGGAGGAAGAAGCGGCAGTGCGAATACCGCCGCATCAGGTGTTCGACCAGGGCCCGGCCGATGCCCTGCCGGTGGTGGGCGGGGTCCACCACGACGTCCTGGACGTAGCAGATGTGCTCGTCGTCGGAGATCGTCCGGGCCAGGCCGAGGAGTGCTCCCGCATCGTTGCGCGCCGTGACGACCAGGTGAGAGTTGGCCAGGCCCCGGCACAGCCTGTCGACGTCGCGGGTGTAGCCCTCCCGGTCCACCGACGCGTAGAGGGCCTGCATCTCCTCCGGGTCGAACATCTCCTCTTCCGCCATGACCATGCCGCTCCTCTTCTCCGGTTCGGATGTGTACGTGCCGCGCATCAGGTCGTCGTGAAGATCCGGTCCAGGTGGTGGTGGAGCACCGCGACGGCCGACTCCGCGCTCCGCTGGCCCACGAGGATGCCGGTCCCCAGGGCCGCCGCCATCGCGAGCAGGCCGATCGCCTCGATGCGGGCATCGACGCCGGGGTCGGCCGAGCCCTCCGCCTGGGCCCGTTCGACCAGACCGGTGACGGTGTTCTCGGCGGCGTCCGGGTCGTCGACGAACGGCTGGGCGGCCAGCGTCTCGTCCGTGACCGACAGGATCGCGTACGAGCTGTACAGCAGGTGGAAGGTGCGACTCTCCTCATCGGTCGGCAGCGAGGCCAGCAGCAGCGCCTGCACCGCGGCCCTCGGGCCCGGGTGCGGCCCCGAGGCGGCCGGTCGGGCGCCGGCCCGCGCCGTGAAGCCGTCGGTCAGGTGCCGGAGGCAGTAGAAGAGCAGCCTCCCCTTGGTCTCGAAGTAGTACTGCACGAGACGCAGGGACACCCCGGCCTCCGCGGCCACGTCCCGCATGGCGACCGCGTGCAGCCCGCGCCGCCCCGCGACCCGGATGAGCGCCTCGGCGATCTGGGCGCGCCGCTCCTCGTGATCCACGCGCTTCGGCATGTTCCCGTCTTTCCGCCCGTGGATGGTGGGGTCGCGGTGCGCTCCACGGACCCCTTGATGGTACCGCCGTATCACGAACATGGTACGGTCGTACCACGAAGAATGGATCTTCACAGGAGGTGCCGCCGTGCCCGAGAACAGGACCCGCGTACGCCGCGATGTAGGCCGCTACGTCAACGACACGCTGCGCGACCGCTACTTCGCCACCGCAGACGCCCTCTACGCGATGGGCGCGCCGATCCGTTCCGAGACGGACGTCGAGACGAGCTTCGGCACCACCCACGTCTACCGGTACGGCCCCACGGACCCCGCCGCCGAGTCCCGCACCCCGGTCGTGCTGATCCACGGCGCGGGCTACAGCTCGGCGATGTGGTACCCCAACACCCCGGCCCTCAGCGGCGAACGCCCCGTCTACGCCCTCGACACCCCGGGCGACGCCAACCGCAGCGTCCACCGCGAGCCCATGTGGCAGCCCGAGCGCGCCGCGCAGTGGATGGACGAGGCCCTCGACGCGCTCGGCCTCGACCGGGTCCACCTCGTCGGCTCCTCCTACGGCGGCTGGCTGGTGCTCAACCAGGCCCACCGGCGCCCCGAACGGCTCGCCTCCGTCACCGCCCTCGACCCCGGCGGCCTGGAGAAGGTCGGCCTGCGCTTCTTCGCCTGGGTCTTCGTCAGCCTCTTCGCCAGCTTCGCCCCCAAGGCCCTGCGCCCCCGGCTCGCCAAGTGGCTGGAGCAGCCCGTCATCTCCGTCCCCGAGCTGCGCACCTGGGTCCAGGCGGGCGCCCGCGCCTACCGGATCCGCCGGCCGGCGCCCCTCCCCCTGGCCGAGGACGCACTGCGCTCGATCCGCACACCGCTCTACGTGATCATGGGAAAGCGGAGCCTGCTCGTGCACCCGCAGCGGCAACTGGAGCGCGTACCGCGGCTCGTCCCCGGCGCCCGCGCCGAGATCATCTCGGCGACGGGCCACGGGCCGCAGATCGACCACCCGGACGTCGTCAACGCCCGCATGCTGTCCTTCATGGAGGACATCGACTCCCTCGACCCCGCCACGAGCGACACCCTCTGAAGGGTCGGTCGTTCGGGCCGACGACCGCGCCCGTCGGCGCGTCGATCGCCACGGTGGTGTCTTCCTCGGCGCCGCCGGTCACAGCCTCACCCACGGGCACGGGGGTCCCTGTGGGCCGAGGAAGGTCGAAGTCGATCTGCCGGCACGTCGTCCAGGTGCCCCGGCCGTCGGGCTCGACGACCACGTCCATCCGCAGGGGCACGAGCACGCCGGCGAGCAGGCCCACGCCGGAGAACACCGGAATCAGGCAGGGGCCTGCGTGCGGGACCGCGCCGATCACACGGGCCTCGGTGACGTCGGGGGCGGTCAGGGGCGGTCAGGGGCGCACCGTCATGATCCGCCGTCTCCCGGCGCCACGAGCCCCGACTCGTACGCCACGATCACGAGCTGCGCGCGGTCGCGTACCCGCAACTTCCCCATGATGCGGCTCACATGGGTCTTCGCGGTGAGGGGGCTCAGGGCCAACGCGTCGGCGATCTCCGTGTTGTTGAGGCCTCGGGCCACGAGGGTGAGGACCTCCCGTTCCCGGTCGGAGAGCGGGTCGAGGGCGGCGGGGGCCGGGCCGGTACGCGGGCTGCGCAGCACCCGGGCGATCAGCCGGGCCGTCGGCCCCGGCGAAAGGAGCGACTCGCCGCCGGCCACCGTGCGGATGGCGGAGAGGAGTTCGGCCGGCCTGGTGTCCTTCACCAGGAAGCCCGAGGCTCCGGACCGCAGCGCCTCGACCACGTTCTCGTCGGTGTCGTACGTCGTCAGGACCAGGACCTTCACCCCGGCCAGGTCCTCGGTGGAGGCGATCAGCCGGGTCGCCTCGATGCCGTCGGTGCCCGGCATCCTGATGTCCATGACGACCACGTC
Source organism: Streptomyces virginiae (assembly GCF_041432505.1). GTDB lineage: Bacteria > Actinomycetota > Actinomycetes > Streptomycetales > Streptomycetaceae > Streptomyces > Streptomyces virginiae_A. The sequence continues at coordinate 4,639,942 of NZ_CP107871.1, read as the reverse complement.
GGCCCGCTCGGCGTGGGCCAGTCGCACGGCTTCCCGTCCGTCGCCGGCCTGTCCGACGACCGTCATGTCCGGAGCCGATTCGATGAGCATCGCGAAGGCCGCCCGCACCAGCGTCTGGTCGTCGGCGAGCAGCACCCGGATGACGCGGTCCTGACCGTGGGGTGGGGTGGTCACGCGGATGCCTCCGAGGAACGGGGTGGGTGGGAGGGGAGGGGCAGGCTCGCCGCCACTTCGAAGCCGCCGCCGGCGCGGGGGCCCGTCCGCAGGGTGCCGCCGACGCTGCGGGCCCGCTCGCCCATGCCGACGATGCCGAAGCCCGCAGCGGTGGCGGAACCCGCTCCCGGGCCCCGGCCGTCGTCGCTGACGGTGAGCCGCAGCGCCCCGTCCGCCGCCGCCACGCGGACGCGGACGGTGGCGGTGGGACCCGCGTGGCGGACCGCGTTGGTCAGCGACTCCTGGACGATGCGGTAGGCGGCCGCCCCCACGGCCGGTGGGACATGGACCCCGCCGGTGTCCAGGGTCAGTTCCGCCTCGGCCGTACGGGCCAGATCGGGCAGCCCCGCGAGGTCCGGCAGCGGCCCGTGCTCGTCGGCGCGGAGCACGGTCAAGGTGGTACGGAGTTCCGCGCGGGCCTCGCGGCAGGTGTCGGCGATGGAGTCCAGCGCCTCGGCGACGGCCGCCCGGTCGAGCCGGTCCGGGTCCACGGTGAGCACATGGGCGGCGACCGCCGTACGGACCCCGATCAGCGTGATGCTGTGGGCCAGCAGATCGTGCAGGTCGCGGGCGATGCGCAGACGCTCCTCCGCGATCCTGCGGTCGGTGGCCTGGCCGATCCGGGTGCGCTCCTCGGCCAGGTACTTGCGGTAGTTGCGGACGGCGACACCGAGCACGAGGGCCGCCACCAGCCAGCCGGAGGTGCGCAGGACGTCCAGGACACGGTGGACACCGTTGGAGGACATGGCGCTCACCGCGAAGCCCACGACGCACACGCCGACCGTCACCGTACGGCGGACGGTGCCGGTGGCGGCCACCGTGTACAGGGCGACCACCCCGGCCGGCACCGGCGCCGCGTGGGCGTTGTCGAGCAGTTGGTACGGGGCGATGCAGACGACCGTGGCGACCACCACCGCGACCGGCCGGCGCCGCCGCCACACCAGGACCAGGACCGAGCAGGCCAGCAGGGCCCACCCGAGCCCGTCCGGTCGCATCGCGGTGTCGGCGTACGCCAAGGCCCCGCAGAGCAGGGCGACACCGGCCGCGAGCACCGCGTCGTTGCGGGTCGGGTGCGCGGCCGCCAAGGGGTCCTGGTGCAGTGCGCGCAGGAGGCGCTCGGCCGCGCTCGGGGGTTCGGTCACTTCTGCCACCCGGACATCGTCGCCCTCATCGGCGCTCGGCCACCAGGTCGGACGCGGGTGGGGGTGCGACCGCGGGTGCGGCGGCCGGGGCCGAGGGGCCGCCGGGCCGGCCCGGCCACCACATCGTGCGGCCGAGCAGCACGCTCGCGCTGGTCACCAGGTAGGTGCGGACGAGGAAGGTGTCCAGGACCACCCCGACCGCGACGACCGTGCCCAGTTCCACGAACATCACCAGCGGCAGCGAGGCGAGTACGGCGAACGTCGCCGCCAGGACGATGCCGGCCGAGGCGATCACCGCCGGTGGTGCGGAGCGCGGTCAGCGCGGCCTGCGCCGGGTCGGCGCCGGCCCGGGTCTCCTCGCGGGTGCGGTGCATCAGGAAGATGCCGTAGTCGACGCCGAGGGCGACCAGGAAGACGAAGGTCAGCAGGGGCAGGCCCGGGTCGACGCCGGTGAAGCCGAAGACCGGGCCGAAGACCAGTCCGCCCAGGCCCAGGGCCGCGCCCCACACCAGGACGACGGCGGTGACCAGGAGCAGCGGGGCGACCAGGCTGCGCAGCAGCAGGACGAGGACGAGCAGCACGGAGACGAGGACGAGGGGGATGACGAGCAGGCGGTCATGGGCGTTGGTGGTGGCCAGGTCGAGTTGTCGGGCGCTCGCGCCGCCCACGTGCGCGCCGTCGAGTTCGGCCCGGAGCCGTTCGATGGCGGCGCTCTCCGCCGCGGACTCCGGCGGGGCCTCGGCGGTGACGGCGATCTCGGTCCAGCCGCCGCCGCTACGGCCCTTCTCGGCGCCCGCGATCCCTTCGACGGACCTGGCTTCGGCGAGGATCCGGTCGGCGGCCGCGGTGGGTGCCATGACCTCGACGGGCCGGGTGCCGCGATCCGGGAAGGCCTCGGCGAGCGTGGCCATGGCGGCGATCGACTCGGGCTCGGCGGTGAAGCTGTCCTCCCGCTTGAGCGTCCCGGGCAGGTGGAACACACCGAGCGCCAGCGCGCCCAGCAGCACGATCCCCGTCACGAGCACGGCGACCGGCCGCCTGCCCGCCGAACTCCCCATCGCGGCGAAGACGTCGGGTCCGCCCTGCTTGGGCCGGCTGCCGTGCGCGGGGATCAGCGGCCAGAACACCCGCCGGCCGAGCAGCACCAGGATCGCCGGCAACAGCGTGGTCATCGCGATCAGCGCGCACAGGACGCCCACCGCGCCGACCGGGCCGAGGCCGCGGATGTTGTTGAGGTCGGCGGCGAGCAGACAGGCCAACCCCGCCACGACCGTGCCGCTGGAGGCGAGCAGCGCCGGCCCGCAGCCGCGCAGCGCGGTGCGCATCGCGTCGTACGGGAGGGGGGTGCGGCGCAGTTCGTCGCGGTAGCGGGCGACGAGGAGCAGCGCGTAGTCGGTGCCCGCGCCGAACACCAGGACCGTCATGATCCCGGCGCTCTGGCTGGTCACGGTGAGCCCGAAGCCCGAGGCGAGCCCGTACACGGCGGCCCGCGCGCAGACCGCGGCCGCCCCGACCACCACCAGCGGCACGAGCCAGAGCACCGGGCTCCGGTAGGTGAGGATCAGGAGCAGGGCCACCACCAGGCCGGTCGCCAGCATCAGCGTGCCGTCGATGGAGCCGAACACCTCCTTGGCGTCGACGTCGACGGCTCCGTCGCCGCCGACCCGCACGGTCAGCCCGTCGCCGCCGCGGGCGTGCGCCCGTACGGCCTCGACGAAGGCCTTCTTCGCGGTGTCGTCGGTGCCGGGCGCGGTCGTGGACACCGCGTACATGAGGGTGGTGCCGTCCGTGGAGGGGACGGCGGGTCCGTGGCGGGTGGCGGCGAAGTCGCGGGGGTCCTTCGAGGCGGCGAGCGACGCGGGGGACGTGGCGGGCGTGGCGGAGCCCGCCGTATCCGCCGTACCCGCCGGCACCGTGACTTCCGCGACCTGCCGTTCGGCGGTGGCCCGGTCGGCGACGGTCAGTCCGCCGTCGCGGTGGTAGACGAGCAGGAGGCCGGTCGCCTCGCCGCCCGGCAGTTCCTCCTGGAGCCGGGCCACCCGCGTCGAATCGGCTCCCGACGGCAGGTAGTCCGCCGGCCGGTCACGCTGTACGTCCGCGAGCTTGCCCGCGAACGAACCGGCGACGGCGATCGCCACCACCCACAACACCAGTACGGCCCACGGAATCACCCTGCCGTGTCCGGCCGTCCGCCCTGTCTGCCCCATCTCGGGCCCCTCCGCATGGACTCAGCCCGGTGGCCCTGACGGCGCGCCCGGTCGCCTGACCAGCGTCCCGCCCGCACGAGGCCGTTCCCTCACGCCGGCGCAGGAGATCGCCCGTACTCCCCCGGGCGTCCGAGGCCCTCCCGTACTCCCGCGGGAGTACCGCCGCTACCGCGCCCGGGGAAGTGCGCGCTCCAGCGCGTCGAACGCACCGTGCACGCACGCCCGATGGTCGTCGGCCACATCGGCGGCGCGCTCGCCCGCGAGGCGGGGGCCGGGGCCCTCGCCGCCGGGGGCGGTCTCGGCCGCCGCGTCCCCCGACGCCCGCTCCACCGAGGGGTACGGCGAGCGCGTACGCCTCGTCACCACCGCCTGCCCCGACCGGCCGGATGACCGGGCCGATCGGGGCTCTGGGTAGCCTGCGCGGGAGCCGCGCGGGCGACCGCCGGTCGAGCGACGGCCCCACCCGCACCGACAGAGGGAGCAGCCCATGAAGTGGCAATGGATCGGCCTTGTCGTCTTCTCCCTCACCCTGCTGCCCCTCGCGGTGGCGATGATCGTCGATCGGGTACCGCGCCTCCTGCGCGGCGGGCGGGCATCCGTGCGGCTGCGCGGCTGGGGCTTCCTGCTGATCTACGCCACCGCACCCGTCAACGCCGTGCCCCGGCTGGCCGGGGCCTCCCCCGACACCACCCTCGCCTGCACCGCCGCCGGTGGCGGCCTTGCGGTGGCCGGTTGCCTGGTGCTGGGGCTCGCCGCCCTCCGAGGCGCGCGCCGCACCCCGGACACCCGATCAGCTCGGTCGGCGTAGCCCCTCGACGAGGAGGGTCACCAGCCGGCGCGCGTCGTAGCGGGGGTCGCTCTCGGTGCCGATGCAGAGGTTCCCGATGCCGCGCATGAGTTGGTACGCGGTGAGGTCCGCGCGGATCTCCCCCGCCGCGGCGGCAGCGTCGAGCAGCTCGGCGCACACGGGCAGGAGGCGGTCCAGGAAGTAGGTGTGCAGCGCCTCGAAGCCGGAGTTGTCGGCCTGCATCGCGGCGGCCAGGCCGTGCTTGGTGACCAGGAAGTCGACGAAGAGGTCGGCCCACCGCGCGAGGGCGGCGTGCGGGGTCGGACCGGCCGCCAGCAGGGCCGGACCGGCCTCGGCACAGGCGTCGACCTGGTGGCGGTAGACCGCGATGACGAGGTCCGCGCGGGTGGGGAAGTGGCGGTAGACCGTGCCCACCCCCACACCGGCCGCGGCGGCGATGTCACGGACCGGTGCCTCCACGCCGGACGTGACGAAGACGGCCGCGGCCGCGTCCAGCAGGGTCTGTTGGTTGCGCCGGACGTCCTTGCGCTTGGATCCGGCCGTACCCGCCGCACCCACCGCGCCCTCCGGGCTCCGATCGCCGTCGTTCACCGCGACACCCCTTCCATGATCCGATCCGACCTTGCGAACCGGAACAGCGTTCCGTATCGTCGGCGGAGCGACGTTCCGTTTTGCTCATGATGGCAGATCGGGGGACCCCCCGACCATGCCGTCGTGCCCTGGCCCACGGAGCCAGGGATCCGTGGAGAACGAAGGGAAGGCACCTCCATGTCCGACTCGAACACCGCGACCACCGTGCTCTCGGCGAAGCCTGTCGTCCTGCCGGCCCCGCACCGCGGCGAGGACCTCCAGGTCCGGGTGTCCGCACCGGCGACCGGCGACGACCTGCCCGTCATCGTCTTCTCGCACGGCTTCGGCTGGTCGATGAACGGCTACGCCCCGCTCGCCGACCACTGGGCCGCCCAGGGCTTCGTCGTCGTCCAACCCACCCACCTCGACTCGCGGTCGCTCGGCATCCCGCACGAGGACCCCCGTACGCCACGGATCTGGCGCATCCGTATCGAGGACCTCACGCGCGTGCTGGACGGACTCGACGTGCTGGAGGCCGCCGTGCCGGGCCTGGCGGGGCGCGTCGGGCGCGGCCGCATCGCCGTGGCCGGCCATTCCTGGGGCGCCCAGACGGCGAGCGCGCTGCTGGGCGCGCGCGTCCTCGGCGCCGACGGCGTACCCGGCGAGGACATGTCCGACGCGAGGGTCGGTGCGGGCGTACTGCTCGCGCTGCCCGGCCTGGGCGACGACCTCACCCCGTTCGCCGCCGAGAACCTCCCCTTCATGAGGCCGTCCTTCGACACCATGACCACCCGGGCCCTCGTCGTCGCCGGGGACGACGACCGGTCCCACCTGTCCACGCGCGGGCCGGACTGGTTCACCGACCCCTACACCCACAGCCCGGGCGCCAAGAGTCTGCTCACCCTGTTCGGCGCGGAGCACTCGCTCGGAGGCATCCCCGGGTACGAGGTCGCCGAGACGACGGACGAAAGCCCGGCGCGCGTCGCCCTGATCCAGCGGCTCACCACGGCCTTCCTGCGCGATGCCCTCTTCGCCGAGGACACCGACTGGAAGGCGGCGGTCGCCGCGCTGGAGGGGGACGTCGACCCGCTGGGGGAGCTGCGGAGCAAGTGAGGGGCCGCTCCGGCCGCACATTCCTGTGAGAAAGGTGTTATCGCCGGGGCCCTGGTGAGTCTCCTTCAGTGTCAGGCCAGGTGGGCCGTCACCTTCGAGGAGATGCGATGCAGTTTCACGACGATGAGTTCACGTACGGCGCGGACGTGAACGCGGCCGCGGACCGTGAGGTGGACGCCACCGGTTCCCGGGCGGACCGGCGCGGTCGGGCGCGCGCCGCGGGCCGGGCGGCCGGTGGCCACCGCAAGGGCCGTCGTAGGACTCCCCTGATGGCGGCGGCCGCCGTGGTCCTGCTGGCCGGGGTCACCAGCGCCTACGCCCTCATATCCGACGAGGCTCCGCGGGGCACGGCGGCGACGGGCTCCCCCTCGGCGCTCGCCGGCCGGCCGGACACGGTGGACGGCCCGCCGAGCGCCACGCCATCTCCCACGGCCGCGGCCGATGCGACGGCGAGCCCGGAGACCGGTGCCTCCGCGTCGGCGTCGGCGTCCGCATCGGCATCGGCGGTGGCGCCCGCGCCCGCCACGCGGTCCGAGAACGGAGAACAGCGTTCGGGAGCCCCGACCACGGAGCGCGCACCGGCGCCCAGCACCCCGCCGACCCGCGGCACCTCGGGGAACGGTCCGACGGGTCCGGACCCCAAGGTGCCCGGACCTCGCACCACGACCCAGGACCTCGCGACGGCCCAGTCGCTGTCCCTGCAACTGCTCAACAACGAACGGGCCGCCGTCGGCCGGCCGCCGCTCGCGCTCAAGCAGGACCTCAGCGCCTTCGCCCGCAAGTGGGCCGAGCACATGAGGAACAACGGATTCGCCCACTCCTCGTCGGACGACCGCGCCTACCTGAAGACGGGCTCGCGCACCTGGACCGGCGAGAACATCGTCTGGTTCAGCGATGCCTCGATGACCGCCCAGGAAGCCGCCGAGAAGTTCCAGTCGATGTGGCGGCACAGCTCCGGCCACTACAAGGCCCAGGTCAACCCGGACTTCACCGAGGTCGGCGTGGGTCTGTACCGCGACTCCACGGGCTGGTGGGGCGTGCACAACTTCTCCGACGGCAAGTGACACGCCTTCAGCGGAGCACCCCGGCGGCGCGGGCCGCCTTGAGCCAGTCCGGGAATTCCTTCATGAGGTGGTCGTAGAGCTCCGCGTCCGAACGTGCGGCCGGCTGCTGGCCGGCCGCGAAGTAGCCGGCGTTGTCGACCGTGCGTCGGTCGAGGGTGTCCAGGCTGCGGAGGAAGCGGAGATCCCGGCTCGATCCGAAGCCGACGAACTGCCAGAAGATCGGCAACGCGCTGGCCCGGCGCAGCAGTTCCCTGGTCGCCTTGCGGTCGAAGGGCTCTCCGTCGGTCTGGAAGACCACGAAGGCCGGATCGCGGGAGCCGGTGGCCTGGTAGTGCTCGATGACGGCCAGCATGGCCGGGGTGTAGCAGGTGCCGCCCCAGTCCAGCGGTGCGTGGAGCCGCTCGATCCGACCGCGGTAGTTCTCCAGGTTGAGGTCCGCGACCAGGTCGACGCCGTTGGAGAAGAACATGAGCGGCACCGTGCCGTCGTCGTCGAGGTTGACCGACAGCCCGAGGACCTGCTCGGCCAGGTGCTGCATCGTGCCGTCGCGGTAGAACCTGCTCATGCTCCCCGAGTGGTCCAGCACCAGGTAGACGGCGGCGCGTTGGCCCATGACACCGCTCTTGGTCAGGGAGACCTGGGCAGCCTTGTAGAGGTTGACCAACCCCGGTGCCGCCCGCCGGACCTTCTCCAGGCTCATGGCGGCCGCCGGAACCGGAACCGGGACGGAGGTGGGCGCGGGACTCGGCACCGGGACGTGGACGGGTGCCGGCACCGGGACCGCGACCGCGACCGGAGCAGGAGCCGCGATCGGAGCCCGAGCCGGGGCCGGGATCGGGGCCGGAGGCGCGTCGTCGACCACGATGCCGAAGGCGGTCGCCAGGCCCGCCAGGCCGGTGTCCCAGCCCTGGCCGACCGCCCGCACCTTCCACGCCCCGTCCCGACGGTAGATCTCCACCAGGACGGCGGCCGTCTCCCGATGCGTGAACGGCGGGGGCTCGAACCCGATCCGTACTCCCCCGCACTCGATCACCGCCTTCGGGGTATCGGCAGCGGTGAAGTGAGCGGCGGCCGGAAGCGTCGGATCGACGCTTGCCACGATCGCGATCCGGTCCACCGACGCGGGCACCGCCGGCAGGTCCGCCACGACGGTCCGGCCGTCGAGGACCACGCCGTCCTGGGCCGGATGGTTGTAGAAGACGAGGTCGTCGTCGCCGCGCACCTTGCCGTCCTTCGCGAGGAGCACGGCGCAGACGTCGGTCGCGGCTCCGGGCGCGGTGGCGGGGACGGGGACGGTGACCGTACAACGCGTCGTGGGGAGCGGCGTGTTACCGCCTTTGGTGAGCATGGGTGTCATGGGCGGCTTCCTTCCGGCGGGCCACTCGGACCTCAGCGGATACGTGCGCGGTCAGTCTCGCGGAGGCGGGTGCGCCCCCGTGGCCGAACCCGGGAAGCGGTTCCGGGGAACCACCGCTCACGACCGATCCGTCTCGTCGCACGAACGGCCGCACCCACCCCACCGCCGTGAGCACCGACACGACCGGAGCCGACGAACATGCGTACACGCCTTCTGCTGGGCCTGGCCCTCCTCTCCACCGGACTCCTCGCCGGCGCGTTCGGGTACGGGGCGGCCAACCTCGTCCCCACCTTCAACGCGGTACCGCTCGACATACGGCTGTCGTTCCACACCGAACTGATGAAGATGAACGGCATCACCATGCAGGCGGCGATGGGCATCTCGATCGTCAGCTCGCTGACCCTCGCCGCCCTGGCACACGGTCGTACGCGACTGCTCGCGGGCGGGGCCGGTCTGCTGGCCCTGACGTCCCTCCTGGTCACCCGCTTCGGCAACGTCCCGATCAACAGCCGGATCAAGGAGTGGGCGCACGCCTCGGCCCCCGCCGATCACACGGAGATCCTGCGGCACTGGGAGACGTTCAACGACATCCGCACCGTCGCCGCCGTGCTCGCGTTCGCGCTGCTGATCTCCACCGCCCTCAGACCCCCGACCCACGCCTGACCCGGCACCGACGCCGCACCCGGCCCCCGCACCGGCGTCGCGCGTCCCGACCGCGCCCTACGCGTCTCCCGCGCCGGCCTCGGACCGTGCCGCACGGACGACGGCCGCGGCCGCCCGGGACGCCGCCAGGACCGGGTCCGTGCTCCGTGCGGCCCGGCCGAGCATGAACGCGCCCTCCAGCAGGGCGATCACCGAGCTCGCGGTCTCGTGCGCGGCGGGCTCCGCGATGCCACCGGCGCGGTAGAAGGCGGCCAGGCCGTCCGTCCAGCTCGCGAAGACCTCGGCGGTGGCCAGGCGCAGCGACTCGTGGGTGCCGGCCACCTCCAGCGCGATGGTGGCGAGGGGGCACGGGTCGGTGAAGTCGAGCTCGCGCAGGGTCCGCGCCGCGGCCGTGAAGGCGTCCGCGGTGACGGTGGCCATGTCCGCGCCCTGTGGCACGGGCAGGGGGAAGAGGCCGGCGATCAGTTCCAGGTAGGCCGCGCCCGACGTGCGGATCACCTCCTCGCCGAGCTGCGATTTGCCCCCGGGGAAGAAGTGGTAGGCCGAGCCGTACGGGGCGTCGGCCGCCGCGACGATCTGCTTCATGCCGCTGGCGGCATATCCCTGGCGCCGGAACAGCTCGGTCGCGGCGGTGACGATGCGTGCTCTGGTGTCGCCCGTGGTTCTCACACTCGCTAGTCTCTCACTAGATCGGTCTATCAAGTCGGAGGTAGCACCTTGCCCGAGATCGAACTCAGCGCAGGCGTCATCGACTTCACGGACACGGGCGGGGAGGGAGAGGTCGTGGTGCTCGTCCACGGGCTCGGCTTCGACGAGTCGGTCTGGGACCACGTGGTACGGGAACTGCGGGGCGCGTACCGGGTGGTGGTGCCCGTCCTGCCGATCGGCGGCCACCGCAGGCCGATGCGGCCGGACGCCGACCTGTCGGCGCACGGGATCGCCGCGCTCCTGGCCGAGTTCCTGGAGCGGCTCGACCTGCGCGACGTCACCCTGGTCCAGAACGACGCGGGCACGGCCCAGCTCCTGGTGGGCGTGCGCGACGAACGCGTCGGCCGGCTGGTGCTCACCTCGTGCGAGGCGCTGGAGAACTACCCGCCGGGCGTCCAGGGCCGGACCTTGCACGCGGCCTGCCGGATCCCGGGCGGCCTGTTCCTGCTGCTGCAGTCCTTCCGCGTCCCCTTCCTGGTACGGATGGGGAGCTCGCTGGGCGGGATGGCGAAGCGGCCGATCCCGTACGCGCTGGTCCGGCGCTGGTACCGGCCCCTGCTCACCCGGCGCGCGATCCGTCGGGACCTCGCCGCGTTCTGCCGGAGCACCCGTAAGGACACCTACCTCCGGGCCGCGGAGAACCTCGCGCGCTTCGACCGGCCCGCACTGGTCGCCTGGGGTGCCGAGGACCGCATGATGCCGCCCGCCACCGGCCGCCGACTCGCCGAACTGCTGCCGCGGGGACGGTACGTGGAGATCCCCGAGGCAGGCACGCTCGTCCAGTGGGACAACCCCGAGGCCCTCTGCGCGGAGCTGCGCCGCTTCATCGAGGAGAACGCCCCGGCGCCCGCCGAGTGACCCCGGTGACCGGGTGGATCAGCCGGCGGCCCGCTCGACGGGCTCAGGAATCAGGCCGCCGGGGCCGGGCATCGCGCGGTACGCGGATACGTGTCCGGAGCCGTCCCGACCAGCTCGGTGAACCGGGCGCGGAAGATGCCCGGGGTCGCGCAGCCGACGACCCGGCCGACCTCGGTGACCCCGAGGTCGCCGGCCCGCAGCAGGGCCGTCGCGTGCTGGATGCGGCGCGCCGTCAGATAGGCGTACGGCGAAGCCCCGTAGGCGAGCCGGAACCGGCGGCCGAGGTGCCCGGCCGCCATGTCCGCGGCGCGGGCGAGCTCCTCGACGTCCAGCGGACGGGCGTACTCCCGGTCGATCCGGTCCCGGACGCGACGCAGTCGCGCCAGGTCCTCCAGGTGCGATGCCTCGATGAGTGCCTGTCTCCACGCGGGACGACACACGGTGGACCCCCTTCGTCGACGGAGCCGTTCAGCGGAGTTCTTGGATGCGGATCAGGTTGCCCGCGGGGTCGCGGAACGCGCAGTCGCGGACGCCGTACGGCTGCTCGGTCGGCTCCTGGACGACCTCCGCGTCGCCGGCCTGGATCTTCTCGAAGGTGCTGTCGAGGTTCTTGGTGGCGAGGAGGATCCAGCCGTAGGTGCCCTTCGCCATCATCTCGGCGATGGTGCGGCGCTCCGCCTCGGTGACACCGGGGTCGACCGCCGGCGGGGCCAGCAGGATGGACGTGCCGGGCTGGTCGGCGGGGCCGACCGTGATCCAGCGCATCTTGCCCTGGCCGACGTCGCTGCGGACCTCGAAGCCGAGGACGTCGCGGTAGAAGGCCACGGCGGCGTCCGGGTCGGTCTGCGGGAGGGTGCTCATGTGAATGCTGATGTCCATGTCCGTCACCGTAACTACGCCCGGGCCAAGGGCGCTTCTCGAATCCTGACCGATCCCGGACCGATCCCGGGCCCTTCCACGGGCCGCGCCCCCACCCCTGCCGAAGGCTCGGCGACCCGGGGCGCCGGGGGTCGGGCCGGCGCCCTTGATCACCACGGGTTGCGGCCGGGCGGGGGACCTGGGAGCGGGTCCTCGGGACGCTGTCGGCGCAGCTCAGCGGGGTGCCTTCACCCGGGCGGCCCGAAGCTCGAATGATCTTCCCGATGTGCGGCGCCCACCAGCTCGGCATAGGTCTGTGCTCGTAGGCGTCGAAGGCGTCGTCGGTGTCCTGTGCCCCCGCACGGACACCCGCCGCTCCAGCACCCATGGCGAGGAGTCACATGTCACGCATCAAGAACCGGGCCGCGCGCCGGTCGGCCGACCGAGCAGCCGACCGGACCGCCCTCCGGTCCGCCCGTCGGGCCGCGATCTCCGTCCTCGCGGCCACCGCCGCCCTGGTCGCCGCCGTTCCGGCGGCCGCGCACGACGGTTCGGCCCGCCCCGAGGAGAGAGCGGCCCTCGGCGCCGAACACGCCCAGGAGCATACGAAGGTCCGCGAGCAGCTGGTCAAGCTGGGCGGGTACTCCCAGCTCGCCCGGATCGACAGCCTGAACTCACTGACCCGGTCCCAGGCGGACGTGAACGCGCGCTTCCACCCCAAGGCGTTCGGGCAGTTCGCCGAGTACTTCCAGTCGCCGGACTTCGCCGCCCACATCGCCATGCTCCCGACCGGCAAGGTGCTGCTCTTCTCCTTCGAGCGCATGGAGACCGACCCGACCGAGGAGCCCGCGCCGACCAACACCCTGGGCAAGGCCAACGCCGGCCGCGCCTTCCTGTGGGACCCGCGCCGCGGCACCGGGGCGGACGCATTCAAGAAGGTCACCCCGCCCGAGCTGGTCGTGCCGGACGGCACCGGCGAGAAGCGCCCTGCGCCCTTCTTCTGCGCCGGACACGCCTTCCTGCCCAACGGCATGGTCGGCGTCTTCGGCGGCAACCTCGGCTACGGCGGCGGCGCCGGCGCCAAGCTGTCGCTGGTCTTCGACCCGTGGACCGAGGACTGGTCCGTGAACAAGGACATGGAGGTCGGCCGCTGGTACCCCTCCGTGGCCACCGCCCCCGACGGCCGCCTGCTGATCATGTCCGGCCACACCGACCAGGGCTGGGGCACCTCCACCTCCGTCATCGAGCGCTTCCCGGCCAAGAGCCACCCCGTCCCCTTCGAGAAGACGGTGATCCCGAGGGACGTCCCGACCGACACCCTGCGCGTGGACGCGCCGTTCGGCGCCGACAGCGACTACCCGCACCTGTTCACCCTGCGCGACGGCAAGGTGTACGGGCTGGGCCGCCACGCCACCCGCCAGTGGGCCTTCGACCCGATCGCGGAGACCCGTACGGACCTGCCCGCGCGCCCCGACGGCGTCCACCGCGGCTACGGCTCCGCCGTGCCGCTGCCCGCGGGACTGCGCGGCCCCGACTCCGTCCTGGTCCTCGGCGGCGACCGGGACGACCCCAACACCTACCGGCTCACGAGCGGCGGCGCCTGGGAGAAGCAGCAGCCGCGCGCCTTCGGCCGGACGCAGGACGACACGCTGCTGCTCCCCGACGCGAGCCTGCTGACCGTCAACGGCGCCTACGGCATCCGGGACTACGGCAACGGCGACTACAACCCCAAGTCCGATCTGAAGTACCGGCAGATCGAGACCCGCAACGCGCTGGGCGAGTGGAAGCTGGGCCCGGCGCAGCGGCTGCCGCGCGGCTACCACTCCAACGCCGTCGTCCTCCCGGACGGCCGGGTCATGGTCACCGGTGACGAGCTGCAGCAGCTCGCCAACGACCCGAAGATCGACGACGACATGAACGGCAGCATCGAGATCTTCGAGCCGGCCTACCTCCACCAGGGCGGCCGCCCGGCCCTCGACCGCGTCCCCGACGGGCCGCTGCGGTACGACGCCGCCTTCACCGTGGGGACCTCCACGCCCGACAAGGTCAAGAAGGCCGTCCTGCTGGCCCCGACCACCGCGACGCACTCGCTCAACACCAGCCAGCGCCACGTGGAGCTGGGCATCGTCAAGCGCCAGGGGAACAACCTGCGCCTGCAGGCACCGCCCTCGGCCAATGACGTCCCGCCCGGCTACTACATGGTCTTCCTGCTGGACGAGAACGGGGTGCCGAGCGCGGCCAAGTGGGTCTCCTTCCGATAGCTCCCACCGCGCCCCAGTGCAGCGCAGCCCCGGGCCGTCGGTCCGGGGCTGCGCTGCGTCGCCGCCCCGGGGGCGGCGACCGTGGTCGTCAGCGGTGGCGCAGCGCGTTCTGGGAGTCGACGTACTTCAGCATGAGGCGGGCGAAGTCGAGGCGGTCGCGCTCGCTCCAGTCGGCCGTCACGTACTCGAAGGCCGCGCGCTGGTGGCGCCGGAAGCGGTCCATCATGTCCCGGCCCTCGGGGCTGAGGTGAAGGATCGTACGGCGGCCGTCCTGCTGGGAGGCGGCGCGGACGAGGTAGCCGGCGGAGATGCTGTCGGACACCATGCGGCTGGCCACCGAGGGGTCGACGGCCAGGTACTCGGCCACGGCGCCGACGGTGATCTCACGACCGTCGCCCTGCTCGGCCTCCAGGACGATGTTGAGGACCAGGGTGCGGCTGAGGTCCTTCTGGGAGATCGGGTTCTCGACCTCCAGGAGCGAGGAGCGCCGCAGTTTCCCGAACGCCGGACCCACGGCGTCCAGCAGTTCCTCGTCGGTCGCCGGCTCGTGCTTCGTCATGCCCCTCATCGTACATATGTGAGCCCTGGCAGACATGTGTTGACATGAAAACGTGTGCATGTGAGCATGCATATGTCATTGCGAACGAATGGAGTCCCTCGTGACCACCCTCATCACCGGCGCCCGCGGCCGGGTCGCCCGAGCGGTCGCCGCCCGCCTGCACTCCGCCGGCCTCCCCGTCCGGGCCGCCAGCGCCCACCCCGCCGAACTGACCGTTCCGGACGGGGTCGGGACCGCCGAGCTCGTCCTCGACCGCCCCGAGACCTTCGCCGCCGCCCTGCGCGGCGTCCGCCAGGTCTTCCTCTACCCCCAGCCCGCCGGCATCCACGACCTGATCAAGACCGCCGAGGTCGCCGGGGTCGAGCACGTCGTCCTGCTGTCCTCGTCCTCCGTGCTCGCGCCGGGCGCCGAGAGCGACCCACTGGCGAGCCACAGCCTGCGGGTCGAGCGCGCCCTCGCCGACTCCGGCCTGACCTGCACGTTCCTGCGCCCCGATGCCTTCGCCGGCAACTCGCTGGGCTGGGCGTGGCCCATCGGCCGGTCGATGCCGGTCCAGCTCGCCTACCCGGACGCGCGGATCGCGCCCATCCACCCCGAGGACATCGCGGACATCGCCGCACAGGCCCTGACCGGGGGATCCCTCACCGGCCGCTCGCTCACCCTGACCGGCCCCGAGTCGCTGTCCTTCCGCGAGCAGCTCGCGGTCCTCGCGCAGACCCTCGGCCGCGAGATCACGGTCGAGCACATCACCCGGGCCGAGGCGCAGGAGCAGATGGGCCGGCACATGCCCGCCCCGATGGTGTCCTCGCTGCTCGACCTGTGGGAGGCCGCCTGCCACGGCCCGGCCGCCATCGGGGAGACCACCGAGACCCTGCTCGGCGTACCCGCCCGTACCTACCGGCAGTGGGCCGCGGAGAACGCGGACGCCTTCACCGGCCGCTGACCCGAAGGCCGCCGACCCGAAGGCCGCCGCCCGAAGGCCACCGACCCTTGAGGAGCAGGACATGGAGCCCATCGGCTTCTGGCTCAACCGCACGGACCAGGCCCTCACCGCGTCCATGGACGCCCTGTTGGCCGACTTCGGCCTCACCCGACTCGACTGGCAGGTCCTGAATGTCGTCAAGGACGACCCGCGGGCCGCCGACACCACCGTCCTGACCACCCTGGCCGCGGGCGCCGACGCCGGGGCCCTGGCCTCGGCCGTCGCCTCGGTGCTCGCCGGCGGCTGGGTGACCCGACCGCGACCGGACCGCCTCGTCCTGACCGACGACGGCCGGGCCCGCCTCGTCGAGGTCGCCCTTCGCGTGGACGCCTTCCGCGAGCTGTCGGGGCGGGGCATCACCCGCGAGGAGTACGTCACCGCGGTCACCGTCCTGGAGCGCATGACCCGCAACCTCACCGAGCCGCGAGCGGGGTCCGCGGCTCGACCGTGACCGACCGCGGGGAGCCCTTCGGACCGCGCAGGACCGTCGCGGCGACGGCCAGGGCGACCAGGATCAGGCCCGTGCCGACCGCGAAGGCCAGGTGGTACCCGCCGGTCAGCGCCTCGGGGACGGGAGCGCCCGCCGCGGTGAGGGACTCCGTACGGGAGGCGGCCAGGGTGGAGAGGACCGCGATGCCCAGCGCCATGCCGATCTGCTGGGTGGTGTTGAAGAGCCCGGAGGCCAGACCCGCGTCGGCCTCCCGCGCACCGGACATGCCCAGCGAGGTCAGCGCGGGGAGGGCGAGGCCGAAGCCGGCGGCGAGGAGCATCACCGGGAGCAGGTCGGTGAGGTAGTCCGCGTGGTCGGGCCGACCGGGCAGGCGCGTCAGCAGGCCGAGTACGGCGACCAGCAGGACCAGACCGGCCAGCAGGACCTTGCGCTCGCCGAAGCGGGAGTTCAGGCGGGCCGAGACGGTGAGCGAGACGAGTCCGATCACGGCGGCCGCAGGCAGCATCGCGAGACCGGTCTCGGCGGCGGAGTATCCGAGCACGTTCTGCAGGTAGAGCGCGACGAGGATCTGGAAGGAGAACAACGCGGCGACCATCAGCATCTGGACCAGGTTGGCGCCGAGGACGCTGCGCGAGCGGAAGATCCGCAGCGGCATGAGCGGATGGCGCGCGGTGGCCTGGCGGACGAGGAAACCGGCGAGCAGGACGAGCGCGAGGGCTCCGAACCCGAGGGTGTGGGCCGAAGTCGCCCCATAGGTCTCGATCTTGACGACCGTGTAGATCCCGAGCATCAGGCCGGAGGTGACGAGCAGCGCGCCGAGGCCGTCCGCGCCCGCCTTCAGGCCCAGGCCCCGGTCGCCCGGCAGGGCCCGGAGTGCGACCAGGAGCACCGCGATGCCGATGGGCAGGTTGATGAAGAAGATCCAGTTCCAGGTCAGCGCGTCGGTGAGGACACCGCCGAGCACCTGCCCGATCGAGGCACCCGCCGCTCCGGTGAAGCTGAACACCCCGATGGCACCAGCCCGTTCGCGCGGCTCGGTGAAGAGCGTGACGAGGATGCCGAGGCTGACGGCGGAGGCCATGGCACTGCCGGCGCCCTGCAGGAAGCGGGCGGCGATCAGGATCTCGGGTGAGGTGGCGAGCCCGGCCACCACCGAGGCGGCGGTGAACACCGCGGTGCCCGCGAGGAACATCCGCTTGCGGCCGATCAGGTCGCCGAGGCGGCCGGCGAGCAGGAGAAGAGCGCCGAAGGCGATCAGGTAGGCGTTGACGACCCAGCTCAGCCCGACCGGGGTGAAGCCGAGATCGCCCTGGATGGCGGGCATCGCGACCGTGACGATGCTGCCGTCGAGGATCGTCATCAGCATTCCGGTGGCCAGGACGCCCAGGGCGAGCCGGCGGGAACGCGCGGAGGGAGGAGCGGAAAGGGAAGGGGAAGGCGTGCTGGCGGGGGCGGGCATGGCGGTCTCTCCCGTTCGTCGAAGGCAACAGGAAAGACCGTAACAGATAGTTTTGTTGCAGACTATCTTTTACGGATATAGCGCTTGCGCGGCCACCGCCGAACGCCGTCGACCGCTCCCGGCTACCCCTTCTGACGCGCCCGCCGGGCCGGACGCGGACCCTCGACCGGGGTCTCCAGATGCCCCGTGACCAGCCGGTTCAGCGCCCGGAGCAGCACCTCACGCTCATCCGCGGGCAGGGCACCGAGCGCGCCCTCGTGCACCTGGTCGACAATCCCCTGACTCTCCTTCGCGACCTTCGCGCCGGCCTCGGTCACCGCGATGACCCGGGCCCGCCGGTCCGTGCCGGACGGCCTGCGTTCGGCGAGGCCGGCCTTCTCCAGCGCGTCGACGGTCACCACCATCGTGGTCTTGTCCATGTCGCCGATCTCGGCGAGCTGCGCCTGGGTGCGCTCCTCCTCCAGGGCGTGGACGAGCACGCAGTGCATCCGCGGGGTGAGCCCGATCTCGCCGAGCCGCGCACTCATCTGCGTACGCAGCACATGGCTGGTGTGGTCCAGGAGGAAGGACAGGTCCGGTTCGGTTCGCGTGGGCGCCATGGCTGTCATGCCTGCCAGGGTAACGAGAATCGATCCGTCGCGGATTATCGGCAACCGGAGTACAGGGGCGGCGGGAGTCGGACCGAGCCGCCCCGTACCGCCCCGCTCAGGCCAGGATCTTGGCCTTGGCCCGGTCGAATTCCGCCTGGGTGATGTCGCCCTTGTCCTTGAGGACGGAGAGCTTGTGCAGCTCCTCCGCCGAGCCCGCCCCGGACCCGGCCGTCTGCTGCACGTACGACCGGAAGGCCGCCTGCTGCTCCTCGGCCTGCTTCCGGTCCCGTTCGTGCATGCTGCGCCCGCGGGCGATCAGGTACACGAAGACGCCGAGGAACGGCAGCACCAGCACGAAGATGATCCAGCCCGTCTTCCCCCAGCCGCCGAGGGTGTGGTCACGGAAGACGTCCGTGATGACCTTGAAGAGGAGGAAGAACCACATGATCCACAGGAAGAACCACATCATCGTCCAGAAGACGTTGAGCAGCGGGTAATCGTCCATGCTCGGCTCCGATCATGTACGCGGTCCTTCATTCATACCGGCCACCTCGGCCGTCCGCATTCCGGCGGCCCGCTCCGGTCGCGCGATGGGCTCCCGACCGTTCTCCTGAATCCATGGCACCCAAGGCAGCCGAACAGCGTCGACGCGTCCTGGTGGGCCACCTCCTGCGCTCGGTGCTCTCGGTGGCCATCCTCACGGGGCTCTACTACGTGGCCCCCCTGGAGGGCGGGTTCGGCATCACCACCGTCCTGACGCTCGTGCTCGGCCTCGTCGTCTTCGGGCTGCTGACGGCCTGGCAGATCAGCGCCGTCTCCCACGCGCAGTTCCCGCGGATGCGCGCCCTGGAGGCGATGGCCACCGGTGTGCCCCTGTTCCTGGTGCTGTTCTCCGCGACGTACTACCTGCTCGCGGCGCAGAACCCCTCGTCCTTCTCGGAGCCGCTGTCCCGCACCGACGCCCTCTACTTCACGATCACCACGTTCGCCACCGTGGGATTCGGGGACATCGTCGCCACCACCGAGAGCGGCCGGGTGCTGGTCACCTTCCAGATGGTCGCCGACCTGATCCTCATCGGCGTGATCGCCAAAGCCCTGGTCGGCGCGGTCAAAATCGGCATGCACAGGCGCAGTTCGACGCCCGCCGAGCCGGGTGACAAGCCCTGAGCGGCGAAGTACGCCCCCGAGGTGGACCATCGAGGAAGCGGAAAGGAAGTGAGCCATGCCGCAGTCGCGCCCTCGATCCGAACCGCCCCCCGCCGGAACGCAGCCGCAGGAGGCCGACGTCCTGAGGCAGACCCTCCGCAGCCCGGGATACCTGAAGCTGCTGTTCTTCTGCGCCCTCATCAGCATCCCGGTGTCCCTGGCGTCGTTCTGGTTCCTCGCCGCGCTGCACAACATGGAACGCGTGATGTGGACGGACCTCCCCGAGGCCCTGGGCTGGGACGTCCCGCCCTGGTGGTGGCCGCTGCCCCTGCTGCTCGTCGCCGGTGTCGTGGTCGGCCTGGTGGTCCCGCACATGCGCGGCAACGGCGGTCACCTCCCCGCGGCCGGCCTGCACACCGGCGGGGCCTCGGCAGGGGCCCTGCCCGGCGTCATCATCGCGGCGGTCGCGAGTCTGCCGCTCGGCGCGGTCCTGGGTCCCGAAGCTCCGCTGATCGCTCTCGGTGGCGGCCTGGCCCTGCTGTTCCGCAATCTCGCGCAGGCGCCGGTGACCCCGCAGGGCACCGCGCTCGTCGGCGCGGCGGGCGCCGCGGCGGCCATCGCCACGATCTTCGGGAATCCGCTGATCGCCGCGGTGCTGCTGATCGAGGTGGCCGGCGTGGGCGGGCCGCAGCTGTTCGCCGTGATGCTGCCGTCACTGCTGTCCGCCGGGGTCGGTGACCTGGTCTTCACGGGCCTCGGGCGCTGGACCGGCCTGAAGACCGGAAGCCTGAAGCTGGAGCTGGGCGTCCCCGTACCCCACCTGGACGTGCCCGACGTGCTCTGGGCGGTACTGATCGCCGCGGCCCTGGCCCTCGCCCTGCACCCCGTGCTCACCGGAGCCCGGCTGATCGCCGCGTACGTCCTGGAACGGCCCCTCCTGCGGACCGTCCAGTGCGCGCTGGCCGCCGCGGCCTGCGCGAGCCTCTACGCGCTCATCACCGGCCTCTCGCCCGCCGATGTCACCGGGTCGGGCCAGGCGATGATCGGCAGACTGGCCGCCGACCCGCACTCCTGGGGCGTGGGTGCGCTGATCGGCGTACTCGTCTTCAAGGGCGCCGGCTACGCCATCTGCCTCGGCAGCCTGCGCGGCGGTCCCATCTTCCCGGCGCTCTGCCTCGGCGCCGTGGCGGGCGTCCTGCTCGGGCCGCTGCCCGGACTCGGCATCGTGCCCGCCATGGGGGCGGGCATGGCCGCGACCGCCGCCAGTGCGCTGCGGCTGCCGGTGAGCAGCGTGGTGATGGTGGTCCTGATGCTCGGCGGCACCGCGATGATCCCGGTCGTGATCATCTCGGCCGTGGTCGCCTTCGTGGTCACCGAGCTGCTGCCGGTGGGACCCCCGATCCCCGAGCTGCCCGCCGTACCCGCGAAGCCCACCGCGCCTGCCACGCCCGCCGCGCCCGCCGCCTGACCCCGACACACGAGGGACCCCGCCCGGAGAGCCGGGCGGGGTCCTCGTACGCGTCCTTCGACCGGTCAGCAGCGCAGGCCGGTGGCGGCGGCCGTGGCGGCCTGGTCCAGACTCTCGATCTGCGGCTGCAGCTGGGTACGCGCGTCCTTGCCGGTCGTGTCGCCGGGCAGGTCCTGGTAGCTCTTCTTGAGGTCCTCGGCGGCCGACTTGACCGCCTCGCGCTCCGCATCCTTCAGCTGGGTGGCGTTCTCCTTGACGCTCTCCCAGTCCTTCTGGACGGCCTCGTAGGCGTCCTTGACCTGGTCCTTGGTCGCGTTGGCGGGGTTCAGCGCCTTCAGCTTGGCGTTGTCGGCCTTGAGCGCGTTCAGGTCGGTGCACAGGTCTGCGGCGGCCTTGGTGGCCTCCTCCGCGGGCGAGGAGCTGTCGTCGGAGCAGGCGGAGAGACCGAGAATCGCGCCGACACAGAGCACACCGATCACCGGGAAACGCTTCATGGGGACCTTCCTCTATCTGACAAATCGGCCGTAGGGGACCTTTCGGTACACCCGCCCAAAATATGCAGATGAAGGAACAGTCCGCATCCGGACCGCTACGCCGCCGGAGCCACCGCCGGAGCCGCCGCCGGAGCCTCCTAGGGGCGGATGTTCTGGTTCAGGTGGAACAGGTTCTCCGGGTCGTAGGCGCGCTTGACCGCGACCAAGCGGTCGTAGTTGCCCTTGTAGTTGGTCCGGATCCGGTCCTGGTCGTCATCGGCCATGAAGTTGATGTAGCCGCCCTCCTCCGAGTGCGCGGCGGTGGCGTCGTAGTAGTCGCGCACCCAGGCCGTGGCGGTCTCGTTGTCGGCGGGGTCGGGCCACATCCCGGCGATCACCGTGGCGAACGAGGCGTCCCGGTAGGCGAAGGCCGTGGCGTCCGGTGCGACGCGGTGGCAGGCGCCGTTGATCGGGTAGATGTGGACCGTCGAGTTCACGGCGGGCAGGCCGGGCGCGTGCCGCAGGTGCGCGTCGATCACGTCGTCGGTCAGCTCGGTCACGAAATTGGCCTTCCAGTAGTGCTGGAGGCCGGGCGGTACGAGCGCGTCGAAGGCGCTGTTGAGCGCCGGGTAGGGCATCGGGCCGACGTGCTCGGCGACCACCGGCGCGAAGTCGTGGAAGGCCTGGAGGGCGCGTTCCCCCTCGTCGAGCGGCCCGGTCCAGCACGCCACGATCAGCGCGAAGGTGTCACCGTGCCGGTCCTCCGGGATGAACGGGAGCGGCGGGGCTATCTGGAAGGCCGGGAACCCGCCGAGTTCCTCCGGCGCGTCGGCGATGTGGTCGGCGAAGGAGCGCAGCACGGTGGGAGCGTCCGCCAGCTCGAAGAGCATCGGCCCGCCGTAGATGTCCTTGACGGGGCTCAGCCGGAACTCGAACGAGGTCACCGCGCCGAAGTTGCCACCGCCGCCGCGCAGCGCCCAGAAGAGGTCGGCGTTCTCGTCCTCGCTCGCCACGACGAGCCGGCCGTCCGCGGTCACCACATCGGCCGAGATCAGGTTGTCGCAGCTCAGCCCCAGTCCGCGGGCCAGGTAACCGATGCCGCCGCCGAGGGTGAGGCCGCCGACGCCCGTGGTGGAGATGATCCCGCCGGTCGCGGCCAGCCCGAAGGCGTACGTGGCGGCGTTGAAGTCGCCCCAGGTCGCCCCGCCCTCCGCGCGGGCCGTGCGCCCCGCGGCGTCGACGCGGACCCCGCGCATCCCGGACAGGTCGGCCACCACGCCGCCGTCGCAGGTGCCGAAGCCGGGCACGCTGTGCCCGCCGCCCCGCACCGCCAGGTCGAGCCCGTTCTCCCGGGCGAAGTCCACCGTGGCCATGACGTCCCCCGCGTTGGCACAGTGCACGACGGCCGCCGGCCTCCGGTCGATCATGGCGTTGTGGACCTTGCGCGCCTCGTCGTAGGACGCGTCGTCCGGGGTGACGACCGCGCCGCGTACCCGTTCTCGCAACTGGTCGATCGAGAGCTTGCCCATGGCCATCGCTCCTCGTGCATCACGTCGTTCCACGCTGCGTCGAGCCGTCGAGCCGTCGAGCTGTCGAGCCGTTGTGCTCTCGTGCTACGGCTGCAGGTGGCTGAAGCCGACCTCGAAGCGTTCGACCGAGACGATCCGCTGGCCCTCCCGCTGCGCCGTCCGCTCGCGGATCCGCGCGGCCTCTTCCTCGCTGTCCAGCATCGTCCGTTCGTCGTCCCACAAGGTCAGCGTTTTGGCCACGCCCGTGGCCCGGTCGACGAGGTAGTAGACCCCCCGGAATCCGGGAACGTCCTGGACCTGCCTGACAATCGCCTCCGAATTCGCGCTCACGTCTCCCTCCGCGGGGACCGGTGATCCCTGGTAGGTGCTCAGCCTCGCGAACATCTGCGGCAGTCCTTCCTCGCAGGGCCACCGGTCGGAGAACAGGCGGCTCCACGACCAGGGTGCTCCGGCGCGCCGCCCCCCGCATGCCGGAGCGGCGTGACAATGGTGAGGACGGACGCGAGCGCCGTCGCGCTGCCGTCGCTGTCGCTGTTGCCGGAGCCGTGGTCATGGCCACGGCCGAGAGGCGGGACGTCGAGGTGCCGTACATAGCTGTGACCGCCCTGAGTCATGTCGGGCTGGTGCGCGAGCACAACGAGGACAGCCTGGTCATCGGACCGTGGACCCTGTGCGGGACCGTGACCCAGAATCCGCAGACCCTGGTCTTCCCCTTCGGCCGACCGCTCGTCGTCGCGGTCGCCGACGGCCTCGGCGGGCAGCCCGCCGGCGAGGTCGCCAGCGAATTGGTGGTGCGCCAGCTCTCCTCGATCGGGTCCACGCTGGACAGCGCGGAGGCCGTGGGTGACGCGCTGAGCATGTGCAATCGCGCCGTGTACTCGGCCACCGAGGGGCGGCCGGAGCTGGCCACCATGGGGACCACGGTCGCGGGGGCCCTCGTCCTGGCGGATTCGCTGCTGATGTTCAACGTCGGCGACAGCAAGGTGTTCCACGCCGGGCAGGACGGGCTGCGCCAGGTCAGCGTGGACGACAGCCCGCCGCCGACCCCCGGGCACCGCACCACCTCGGCGGTCACCCAGGTCCTCGGCGGCACCCGCGGGTACAACGAGATCACCCCGCACATCGAAGCCTTCCCGGTGTCCGAGGGCGACCGCTACCTGGTGTGCAGCGACGGGCTGACCGACCCGGTGCCGACCGAGGAGATCGAGGGGCTGCTGCGGGTCCACGACGACGGCCGGGCGGCCTTCGAACTGTGGCGGGCCGCCATCGACGCCGGCGGCCCCGACAACATCACGCTGGCCCTGCTGCGCATCGGCGCCTAGGCCGCCTCTTTCGGATCTTGCCGGGAGCCTCGGGGCACCTCAGGGCGCCTCAGGGGGTCGTCATGCTCTTGGTGTAGGCCTCGCCCAGGTCCCGTACGTCCACCGAGGCGTGGATCTCCAGGCCGGCGGCCTTCGCCGTGTGGCGCTCCACCAGCTCCAGCACCGCGGCGGTGAGGCGCGACTTCGTCCCGGCCGTGCGGCCACGGGCGATGGCCAGCTCGACGTGGACGACCACCGCTCGGGCGTCGGTGCCCTCCCCGACCACGGACTCCTCCAGCCGGTGGAAGCGCGTCTTGCAGTTGCCGACCACGGTGTCGAGGATCTCGACCACCAGCGCGTGCAGTTCGAGCGCGAACGCCCGCCGGTCGAAGGCACCGGTCAGCGAGTCCGAGTAGTCGACGACTGCGTGGGGCACGGGGTCTCTCCCTGCTCTACGGATTCGGGGCGACGGGCCCCGGTCCCGCGCCGGTCGGCGGGTACCCGAGCGACGGTAACCGAGCCCGCCCCGCCAGGAGGGCGGTCTCGGCCATCACCCTCCGGGCCCCTCCAGCTGATCGGTCAGCCGGCCCAACGCCCTGGCGCCCAGCGGAGCCATCAGCGGGCGCAGCACCGGCTGCGCCAGTCGGATGCCCGGCAGGCGCAGGCCACCGAAGAAGGCGAGTCGGGTGCCGTCCCCCTCCGCCACGGCCGCCATGCCGCCGATCACGAACCGGCTCCGCATCAGGCACCACCCCGGCCGCAGCACGATGTCGAAGCGCGCCCGCATGCCGAGCGGACTGCGGGCCGTGGCCTCCAGGCGCTCCCCGACGGCGGACGTCACGGTGAAGGAGCGGATGTCGCCGATCATGAGGGGCATCTGGTGCTCCAGGTCGCGGACGAGCCCCCAGACCCGGTCGAAGGGGGCGCCGACCGGTCGCTCCGCGAAGGTGGTGCCGGGGGTGGCGCGGGCGATCACCCGCAGCCTGCGTACGGCGTCGAGTTCGGCGACGACCGGCCAGGAGTCGTTCAACGTTCCCACGCCTTCCGGAAGGTGCGGCGGGCCCGGAAGAGCCGGGTCCGCACGGTGGGTTCGGGCACGCCGAGGAGGGCGCTGACGGAGTGCTCGTCCAGTCCTTCGAGGTCGCGCAGGACCAGGACGGCGCGGTGCGCCGGGGAGAGCCGCTCCAGCACGTCACGCACATCGGCGGCGAGCTGCGGATCGTCGGGCGCGGGCACGTCGTCGAGCGGGTCCGGTACGGACCGGGCGGCCGCGCGGGCGATCCGTACCGCCTCCCGTACGGCGATGACCCGCGCCCAGCCGAACAGGGCGGCGGGTTCGCGGAGTCGACCGATGTTCCGGAAGATCACGATCAGCGCCTCCTGGGTGGCGTCCGGACCGTCCTGCAGGGCGATCGGGCCGCACAGCCGGCCGACGTACGGGGTCAGCAGGTCCAGCAGCTCTTCGGTGGCCAGGCTGTCGCCGCGTTGGGCGGCACGGACGAGCGGGGCCAGGTCGGCCCGCCCCTGCGTACCCGCTGCGCCGCTCATCGGGCCTCCTCCTTCTTGACGGGCTCTCAGGAAGGAGGAGGGCGCGGACCGGCCGAACATTCCCGTGATCTGCGCCACACGGGTGCCGGGGCGGGAGACGCTCCACGAAAAAACGCGCTGCCGCTCATATGATTTTCCGGCTCGAATTTCCACCGCTCGGGCGTGGAATCAAATCTGAGCCACGCCGACATTTCCATGGCCGCCGACATCCACTGTGCTACGGTGACGTTCGTTGCAGTTGTGGTTCCCAAAAAACTTACAAGTGCTCTCACCGGATTTTCGGTGGGCGCACTTTTTATTTCCGGTGCATGCAGTGAAATGTACTCGTTCCGGTCGGGGCAATCATCACGGCGACACCGGTCCCGCACAGTGCGGATCCGGGCACTGCCCCAAAGGAGAATTCATATGGCATCTGGCACCGTGAAGTGGTTCAACGCGGAAAAGGGCTTCGGCTTCATCGAGCAGGAGGGTGGCGGCGCCGACGTCTTCGCCCACTACTCGAACATCGCCTCTTCCGGCTTCCGTGAGCTTCAGGAAGGCCAGAAGGTCACCTTCGACGTCACGCAGGGCCAGAAGGGCCCGCAGGCCGAGAACATCGTTCCCGCCTGACGCCTGACGTCCGAGGTCCACGCCGACGCCCGCGTCGGCGCGCAGACGCGGCCGAGGCCCGCACCCTGGGGTGCGGGCCTCGGCCGTCCGCATGTCCCGGAGCGCGCCGAACAGGCCACTCCCCGGAAGCCAGGCCCGTGACCGAGCACGCTTGCTAGAGTCCGTGCCCATGTCGATCCCTGACGACCTGCTCATCGATCTCGCCACCAAGGTCGAGTCGGAGCAGACCAATCAGATGTCCCTGACCGTCGTGGTCCACGGCGCCGTCATCACAGGCCGCCTCGCCCCCGAGAGCGTCTGGCGTCAGCGGGTGGCCGAGGTCCTGCGGGACTCCGACCAGCTGGCCCCGTTCGCCGAGATCTTCAGCTCTCCCGGACGCGGCGACAGACAGCAGACCGGGGCACCCTCGCACCTTCATTTCCACGTGGCACGCATCCTCCAGGGCACCCTGGGTATCCCGGAAACCGGCGGAATGTACCGGATCGCGGTCAAGGACGTGAGCGCCTGGACCGTCGGGGACTTCAGCTACTCCGACAAATAACCCACCGGCCCGACCCGACCGAGGACGGCCGCCCGTGAATTCACCCGCGGGCGCCGTCCCCGACGAACCGGTCCGGAACAACGAAATGGCGATGCCGCCGGGCCTCCCCGCACAATGTCGCCATGCGGATCTCGATGCTGGGGGCCCTGGACGTACGGGGCGAGGACGGTAGCGGCGTCGGAGTCGGGGGACCCCGCCTGCGGGCGCTGCTGATCCTGCTGGCCCTCGAACCGGGACGGGTGGTCGCCTCCGAGCTCCTCGTCGACGGCATCTGGCAGGACACCCCACCGGCCGGCGCCCCCAACGCCCTTCAGGCACTGGTGTCGCGGCTGCGCCGGGCCCTGCCCGGCATCGACGTGGAATCGCATCCGGCCGGATACCGCCTGGTCGTCGAACCCGACGCGGTCGACGTGGTCCGCTTCGAACGGCTGGCCTCCGCGGGCCGCGGGGCACTGGCCCGGGACCCCGACACCGCGGCCCGGCTGCTGCGCGAGGCCCTGGAACTGTGGCGCGGCCCGGCCCTGTTGGACGTCGCGGCCTCCCCCTTCTTCCGGGCTCCGGTGACCCGCCTGTCGGAGCTGCGGACGGCCGTCCTGGAGGACCGGGTCGAGGCGGATCTACGGGTGGGACGCGGCCGGGAGCTCACCGCCGAGCTGACCTCCCTCGTCGCCGAACACCCCTTGCGCGAAAGACTCGTCGGGGCGCTGATGCGGTCGCTCGTCGCGGCCGGACGGCCCGCCGAGGCCCTCACCGTCTACGGGAACGCGCGCACGGCCCTCGCCGAGGAACTCGGGGTGGACCCCTCACCGGAGCTGTCCGCCCTGCACACCGCCGTACTGCGCGGACAGGTCGAGGTCCCCGCCGGCCCGCCGCCCGCCACCTACGCACCGACGCCGTCACCATCGCCCTCGCCGACGCCGTCACCGTCGCCACCGACCAACCTGCGGACCGGGCTGGCCAGTTTCGTCGGCCGGGACGAGGACCTCGACCAGGTCGACTCCCTCATGGCCCGGTTCCGGCTCACCACGCTCACCGGACCCGGCGGCGCCGGGAAGACCCGGCTGGCCGTCCAGAGCGCCCGCCCCCTCCTCGCCCGATTCCCCGACGGCGTCTGGCTGGTGGAGCTCGGACCGCTGAGCGCGGAGGCCGACGTGGCACCGGCCGTCCTGAACGCGCTGGGCCTACGGGACCAGGCGGCCACCACCGGCGATGCGCTGGACCGCCTCACCGCGGCCCTGCGCACCCGCACCGCCCTGCTGGTCCTCGACAACTGCGAGCACCTGATCGAAGCGGCCGCCACGACGGCCGACCGACTCCTCGGCGCCTGCCCGGGCCTGCGCATCCTGGCGACCAGCCGGGAGCCCCTCGGCCTCACCGGCGAGGCCCTGTGGCCGGTGCGCCCGCTGGCCCTCCCGCCCTCGGACGCCGACGCGACGCAGGCCCTGTCGTACGCGTCGGTACGACTGCTGAACGACCGTGCGGCGGCGGCCCGTTCCGACTTCGCCGTCACCGAGGAGAGCGCCCGCGCCGTGACCCGGATCTGCCGGGCCCTCGACGGGATACCGCTGGCCATCGAACTGGCGGCGGCCCGGCTGCGCACGATGGGCGTCGAGCAGCTCGCGACCCGGCTCGACGACCGCTTCCGGCTGCTGACGGGCGGCGCGCGGACGGCGCAGCGCCGACACCGGACCCTGCGGGCGGTGGTCGACTGGAGCTGGGAGCTGCTGACGGAGGCCGAGCGGGCACTGCTGCGCAGGCTCGCCACCTTCCCCGGCGGGGCCACGGTGGAGGCCGCCGAGGAGGTCTGCGCGGGCGGGCCGGTCGAGGCGTACGACGTGCTCGACCTGATCACCTCGCTGGCCGACAAGTCCCTGCTGGTGACCGCGGGCGACGGACGCTACCGGCTACTGGAGACGATCCGCGCGTACGGACTGGAGCGACTGGAGGAGGCCGACGAACGGGAGCCGCTCCGGCGCGCGCACGCCGCGTACTTCACCGCCCTGGCCAAGGCCGCGGACCCGTACCTGCGGCGCGCGGAACAGCTGGAGTGGCTCGGACGCCTCACCGCAGAGCACGACAACCTGGCGGCGGCACTGCGTGGCGCGATCACGGCGGGCGACGCGCGGGCGGCCGTACGGCTGGTGGCCGCGGCCGGGTGGTACTGGTGGCTCGGCGGGCACAAGGCGGACGGCGCCGAACTGGCCGCGCGGGCCCTCGCGTTGCCCGTCCCGGACAAGACGGACGGCGACGGCGACGGCGACGGCAGCGGGACGGACGGGGGCGACGAGGCCCGCGCCGTGGCCTGCGCGCTGGCGGCGCTCTTCGCGACAGCCGGCCTCGGCGACGACCGGCGGACCGCGGAACTGCTCGGCCAGGGGCTGCTGCTCGCCGCACGCACCGGGAGCCGGCACCCGGTGGTCCGCTTCCTGGAGCCCCTGGACCGGCTGGTGCGCGGTGCGCACACGGGCGAGGCGGCCCCACCGGACGCCTGGGCGGGACTGCTGGCCGACGAGGACCCCTGGGTCAGGGCGCAGGCCCGGCTGGAGGGCGCCAAGACCCTGCTGGGGGCCGGCGGCCCGCCCGCCGAGGCGGAGGCCGCGATCGAGGCGGCCCTGGCCGGGTTCCGCGGGCTCGGGGAACGCTGGGGGATCTCCTTCGCGCTGACGCTGCTGGCCGATCTGGTGGCCCGGCGCGGCGACCACGGCGCGGCGATCGGCCACTACGAGGAGGCCGTGGCGGTGATCGGCGAGCTGGGCGCCGTCGAGGACCGGCTGTACGCCCGGGTCCGGCAGGCGCAGTTGTTCGGGCTGGCCGGGGACCCGGCGGGCAGCGCCGCGGCCATGGCCCGGGCGGAGCGGGACGCGGTGGCTGCGGGCTGGCCCGAGGCTCTGGCCATGATGGCGCACGGCAAGGCGGACCTGGCGCGCTGGAACGGCGAGACGGCCGCGGCCCGGGCCGAACTGACACGGGCGAGGACGGCGGTCCGCGAGGTCGCCGTGCATCCGGTGTTCGAGGCGGTCGTGCTCGACTCCCTCGGGTATCTGGACGCGGCGGACGGGGAGTTGGCCGCCGCCCGCGCCCATCGCGCGCAGGCGTTGGAGCTGGCCGCGGCCTCCGGGCACGCGCCGACGCTGGCCCAGGTGCTGGTGGGCGTCGCGGACCAGGCGGTACGGCTGGACCGGCCGGGGGAGGCGGCCCGGCTGCTGGCCGCGGCCCTGGCCGTCCGCGGCGGGCCGGACCGTGCGCGCCCCGACGCGGCCCGGGTGGAGGCCGCGGCGCGCGCCGTGCTCGGCGACGCCGGGTACGAGGGGTACGCGCGCGAGCGGTACGCGCACGGGGAGGGCACCTCGGGCCCGGCGGCCGTGCGGGAACTGGCGCGGCTCACGCTGGGCGGCTGAGTTCCTCCAGGAAGCGCCGCTGGTCGGCGAGCAGGCCGGGCGGGAAGAGCTTGCGCGGGGCGAAGACGGCCGTCAGGGTCAACCGCCAGGGGGAGCGCTCGACCTCGGTGCGCAGCAGGGCGTGCGTCGCCCCCGGATAGCGGCGGACCGTGAGGGTGCCGGGTGCCGACACGCTCCGGTGGAGCGCCTCGGTCTCGGCGCCGTCCACGTTCAGGTCGTCGGCGCCGGAGATCAGCAGCACCGGGACGGGCGGCATCGCCCGCAGGTCCGCGGTCATGTCCGCGGTGTGGTTGCGACTGATGAACGTCCAGCGCTCCGCGGTGAGTTCCCGGTCGGCTCCCGGACTCGCCCGGTACTCCTCGTACGTCGCCCCGCGCCGCAGCAGCGCCAGGGTGGCCTCCCGGGTGCGTAGGGCGGCCGCCGTGCGCTCGGCGTCGGCCCCGGCCGCGCGCAGTTCGGCGCGCAGGTTGTACTCCCCCTGGCGTTCCCAGTTCACGGCGGTGCCGACCGCGATGACGAAGCGCACCCCGGGGGCGGGGGCCCGCGCCACCACCTTGGGCATGACCCAACCGGCCTGGCTGGCGCCCCACAGGCCGATGCGGGCGGGGTCGATCTCGGGCCGGGTGCGGGCCGCCCAGGTGAGGGCGTCGACGGTCTCGCGGGCCCGGTCGTCCATGGTCTGGCCGAGCCAGTCGGCTGGTTTGTCGAGGGAGAGCGAGGCGTATCCGGCGCGGGCGAAGGCCTCCCAGTAGGGGCGGTAGAAGCCGTCGTGGGTGGCGTCGACCTCGCCGTCGCCGTGCACGAGCACGACGAGCGGGAAGGGTCCGGGGCCCCGGCCGGTGGGGGTGGCGAGAACACCGGGCAGGTCGTGGCCCGCGGCGGGTACGGTGACGCGCTCCTCGTGGAGGCCGTAGTCGTGCTGCCACAGGACGACTCCGGTGAGGAGCAGGGCGGTGGCGAGGAGGAGGACGGTCAGGAGCACCCGGCGGAGTGCGCGGGGTGGGCGGGACGCTCGGGACGCTCGGGACGTGCGGGAGGTGCGGAAGGTGCGGGTCTCGGTCATCTGCGGCTCCGGGTTCCTCGGCTCGTTCGTTCGTTCACTCGTTCCCTTTATTCGCTCATATCAAAAACGATCGTAGCGGCAATGAACGTATTAAGCTTGTGCGTATGACGACGGAGAGCGTGGAGGTACGGCGCGGGCTGCCCGAGGGGGCCGCCGCGCGCGTCGCCGAGCTGTACTGGGAGGCCTTCGGGGAAAAGCTGGGCCGCGCGCTCGGCCCCCCGGAGGCCGGGCGCCGGTTCATCGCCGGCCACCTGCACGCGGACCGGGCCGTCACCGCGCTGTCCGGCGGCGGGGGCGACCCGGACGGCCGGGTGGTCGGCGTGGCGGGCTACCAGCTGGCCGGGCGCGGCCTGATCGGCGGCGACGCGGCCGCGGTCCTGGCCACGTACGGGCGGGTCCGAGGCCTGTACCGGGTGTTCCTGCTGGCCCTGCTGGAGCGCACCCCGGCCCGCGGCGAGCTGGTCATGGACGGCATCGCCGTGGACCCCGCCGAGCGGAGCCGGGGCATCGGCGGGCTGCTGCTGCGGGAGATCGAGGCGATCGCCGTGGAGCAGCGATGCCGGCGGATCCGGCTCGACGTGGTCGAGGAGAACCCGCGGGCCCAGGAGCTGTACGAGCGGCACGGGTTCCGGGCGGTCCAGGTGCGGCGCACGCCCTGGCTGCGGGACGTACTGGGATTCGGGGGCGTGACGACGATGCACAAGGAGGTGGCCGCACGATGAGCGCGATCCCCACACGGATGGTGGTGCACGCGCTGGTCCGGGAGGACGGGACGGTCGCGGGCGAAGAGCTGTACGAGGTCGCCGCGCTGCTCGGGATGACCGACCAGCAGGTGCGACTGTGCGTGAAGCGGCTGGTGACCGAGGGCCGGTTCACGGTGGAGGGGCGCGGCCGGCGGGCCGTGCTGCGCCTGGCGGGGACGGAGCAGGGGGCCGCGCCGGCCCTCGTACCGGAGGTGGAGTTCGTCCGGCACGCCTACCGGCAGGACCGGGGGCTGGAGCCGTGGGACGGGTGCTGGCACGCCTTCGCCTTCGCCGTACCGGAATCCGCGCGGGCCGCTCGGGACTCCTTGCGGGACGCGCTGACCGGGCTGGGGGCGGCGCCGGTCCAGGGCGGGCTGTACGTCACGCCGAACGCGATCGGCCCGTACATACGGGCCCACGCGGCGGATCTGGACCTCTCGGAGGCACTGACCTGCCTGAGCACCCGGGACCTCGTGGTGGGCGGGACCCGCGACCCGCGGGCCCTGGCGGAACGGCTCTGGCCGCTGCCGGAGATCGCGGAGCGGTACGGGGAGCTCCGCGCGCTCGCGGAGCGGCCCCCCGAGCCCGGACCGGCCGCCGGGCCGGCGCACGCCGTGGCCCTCGCCGCGGCCTTCTCCGCCGCGATGCTCCCCGATCCGCTGCTCCCGCCGGAGCTGCTGCCGCAGCCGTGGCCGGGTGCGACGGCCCGGGCGGCGGCGTCCGAGGCCTGGGCCCGGCTGGGGGCGGCCGCTCCCGCCGGGGGGCCCCGGCTGTTCCGGCTGTACGGCGAAGCCCTGGCCTGACCGGAGCGGCCGGGAGGGGAGGGCCGGCGGGGGCGTGACCGGGCGGGCCGGCGGGTGCCGACGGGGGCGACCCCCGGCCCGTCCACATCGCGGACAACTACGCTCGTTTCATGAACGCAGAAGCCGCCGCCCTCGCCGCCGTGAAAGACGCTGACCGGAAGCACGTCTTCCACTCCTGGTCGGCGCAGGAGCTCATCGACCCGCTCGCCGTGGCCGGCGCGGAGGGCTCGTACTTCTGGGACTACCAGGGCAACCGCTTCCTCGACTTCTCCAGTGCCCTCGTCTACACGAACATCGGCTACCAGCACCCGAAGGTCACCGCGGCCATCCAGGAGCAGGCGGCCAAGCTGTGCACCGTCGCGCCCGGCTTCGCCGTCGACGTGCGCTCCGAGGCGGCCCGACTGATCGCCGAGCGCACGCCCGGCGACCTCGACAAGATCTTCTTCACCAACGCCGGGGCCGAGGCCGTGGAGAACGCCGTCCGCATGGCCCGGCTGCACACCGGCCGGCCGAAGGTGCTGTCCGCCTACCGCTCGTACCACGGCGCCACCTCCACCGCGATCAACCTGACCGGCGACGCCCGCCGCTTCGGCAACGACTCCGCGACCGCCGGCGTCGTGCACTTCTGGGGGCCCTTCGCCTACCGCTCGCCCTTCTACGCGGCCACCGAGGCCGAGGAGTGCGAGCGGGCCCTGCGCCACCTGGAGGACACCATCGTCTTCGAGGGGCCGCAGTCCATCGCCGCGATCATCCTGGAGACCGTCGGCGGCGCCCCGGGCGTGCTCGTGCACCCGGACGGCTACCTGGCCGGCGTCCGCGCGCTGTGCGACCGCTTCGGCATCGTCTTCGTCCTCGACGAGATCATGGTCGGCTTCGGGCGCACCGGTAAGTGGTTCGCCTCCGAGCACTGGGACGTGACCCCCGACCTGATCTGCTTCGCCAAGGGCGTGACCAGCGGATACCTGCCGCTCGGCGGGGTCGCCATCTCGGCCGCCATCGCCGAGACCTTCGCCCGCCGGCCCTACCCGGGCGGGCTCACGTACTCCGGGCACGTGCTGGCGTGCGCGGCCGCCGTGGCGACGATCAACGTCATGGAGGAGGAGGGCATCGTCGAGCGGTCCGCCCGCACCGGCGCCGAGCTGCTGGGCCCCGGCCTGCGCGCGCTCGCCGAGCGGCACCCCTCGGTCGGCGAGGTCCGCGGGCTCGGCACCTTCTGGGCCCTGGAGCTCGTACGGAGCAAGGAGACCCGGGAGCCGCTGGTCCCGTACAACGCCTCCGGTGCGCAGAACGCCCCGATGGCCGAGTTCGGGGCCGCCTGCAAGAAGGGCGGGCTCTGGCCGCTGATCGCCGGCAACCGCATCCACATCGCGCCGCCGTGCAACATCTCGGCGGACGACGTGGCCAAGGGGCTGCGGATCCTCGACGAGGCCCTCTCCGTGGCGGACGCTCACACCGTCTGACCTGCGGTTCTGTGGGGTCGCCCAAGGCGTGGGTGCTGGTGTTCGGAGGATTTGTACGGGGATCAACCCCCCGTACACATGCTGCAATCCGTGCAGGCCGCAAGACACAACAGGCCAAGCACCTACGAACCGGGATGCACGTCAGGCCCGGGGCGGTCCCTCGGCGAGGGGCCGAACGGCGGGGAGCGGGACGTCCTTGATTCGGGCGGGCGCTGGACGCCGGGCGTACGGGATCCAGACGACCGGACTCCGTGTTCCCGAGTACCCGAAGGAAGACAGCATGAGCAAGCACGTCCTGGCCCAGAACCAGTACGGCAAGGCCGAGAACCGCATCGTGAAGGTGACCCGCAAGGGCAACGACGGTTCCTGGCACGAGATCCGCGACCTCAACGTCTCGGTCGCGCTCCGCGGTGAGTTCCGCGACGTCCACCTCACCGGCGACAACGCCAACTGCCTGCCGACCGACACCACCAAGAACACGGTGTACGCCTTCGGCAAGGAGCACGGCGTCGAGTCGCCGGAGGCCTTCGGCATCCTGCTCGCCAAGCACTTCGTCTCCTCGCAGCAGCCGATCCGCGAGGCCCAGATCCGCATCGAGGAATTCGCCTGGGAGCGCATCCCGGTCCCGACGCGCAAGGAGCAGCACTCCTTCGCCCTCAAGGGCCAGGAGGTGCGCACCGCGCAGATCACCTACAGCGAGACGACGGGCCTGCAGGTCATCTCGGGTCTGAAGGACCTGACGGTGATGAACTCGACGAACTCCGAGTTCCACGGCTACATCAAGGACAAGTACACGACGCTCAAGGAGGCGTACGACCGCATCCTGGCGACCAAGGTCACCGCGCGCTGGGCGCACTCGGCGCTGGCCGCCGACGACGCCGGTCACGACTGGGACCAGGCGTACAAGAAGGTCCGCAAGAACATGCTGGAAGCCTTCGCGGAGACGTACTCGTACTCGCTGCAGCAGACCCTGAACCAGATGGCCGAGCGCGTGCTCGACAACTGCCCCAAGGTCAACGAGGTGCGCCTGAACCTCCCCAACAAGCACCACTTCCTCGTCGACCTGGAGCCCTTCGGCCTCAAGAACGACAACGAGGTCTACTTCGCGGCCGACCGCCCGTACGGCCTGATCGAGGGCACCATCCACCGCGACGGCGTGCAGCCGGTGATCGCGACGTCCGACTGGATCGTCGCGTAACGCGGCTCGTCGTCCATTCGGCCCGGACCGCGTCGCGGGGTCCGGGCCGAATCGTTTCACCCACCACGACCACGGCTCCGGCTACGGCCACCCCTACGGCTGCCCGTCCGTCGACCGCTCGTCCTGCGGCTGCCCGACCAGGAGGTTCCAGCGCCCCGCCCGCCCGGTGAGGGTGGTCACCGATTCCGGTCGGACGTCGAGCCGCCAGAAGGCCGCCGCGGGCAGCTCCAGGGCGTGCACCACGGCCGCCCGCACGACGGCCTGCTCGACCACCACCCGGTGCGTGCCCTCGGCCAGGCCCGCCAGCTCCGCCCCGACGCGGGCGATCAACGCGTCCACGGACTCCCCGCCCGGTGGCGCGTACGCCGGATCCGTCAGCCAGGCGTGCACCGCCGCCGGATCCCCGGTCGCCACCTCGTCCAGGGTCAGCCCGGCCCACTCACCCGTGGCAAGTCCGCGCAGTCCCTCGTGACCGGGGCACGGCCGCGCGTGACCGAAGCGGCCCTGACGGGCGGCCGCGTCCAGAGGGAAACTGACCAGTCGAACTCGTACCAACGGGGTCTTCATAAGGGGAGCGTAAGCGCGGTACGGTCACAAATGGTTCAATTGACTTACGACGGAACGACGGAAGCACGGTGAGAATCCGGCACGGTCGCGCCACTGTGAAACCTCCTCGAGGGGGAGGAAAGTCAGACCCGCCACCGTCGTAGCGAGCACCACTGACCGGGACGCGTGTTCCCTCTGGAGGTTCTGCCATGGCCCACCCCGCCGTGCCCACGACGAACTCGCCCGTCATCGCCCCCCTCTCGCTCTCCGCGCTGGCCCCCTGGGCCGTGTTCGTCGGCATCCTCATGCTCGTCCTGCTGTACTTCGTCGGCGCCGAGCAGGGCGCCACCTCGGTCTTCGAAGGGGAGACCATCCACGAGTGGCTGCACGACGGCCGCCACCTGCTCGGTTTCCCCTGCCACTGATTCCCCTGCCACCGACCGACGTCTCAGCAAGGGAACAGACGAACCATGACTTCCACTTCTCCGGGTGGGGTCTCCCCCCGCACCCTGCTCGTCCGCGGCATGCTCGCCGGCCTGCTGGCCGGCGTGGCCGCCTTCCTCGTCGCCTACCTCCTCGGTGAGTCCAAGGTGGACGCGGCGATCGCCATCGAAGAGGCCGCCGCGGCCGGTCACGACCACGGCGAGGACGCCCCCGTCAGCCGGGCCCTCCAGGCCACGGCCGGACTCGGCACCGGTGTCCTGCTCTACGCGGTCGCCCTCGGCGGCATCGCCGCGCTGGTCTACTGCTTCGCCCTGGGCCGCATCGGCCGCTTCGGCCCGCGGGCCACGGCCGCCCTGGTCACCGGGGCCCTGTACGTCACCGTGACGCTGGTGCCGTTCTTCAAGTACCCCGCCAATCCACCCGCCGTGGGCGACCCCGAGACCGCCGCCCGACGGACCGCCCTCTACCTGCTGATGATCGCCCTGAGCGTGCTGCTGGCGGCCGGCGCGCTGATCCTCGGCCGGCGGCTCGCGCCGAGGCTCGGCAACGGGAACGCGTCGATCGTCGCCGGCGCGGCCTTCGTCGTGGCCATCGGCCTCGCGTACGCCCTGCTGCCCGGCGTCAACGAGGTCCCTGCGGATTTCCCGGCCGCGCTGATCTGGGAGTTCCGCCTCGCGTCCCTGGCCATCCAGACGGCACTGTGGACGACTTTCGGCCTGGCTTTCGGTTTTCTAGCCGAACGAGCCCTTGTGCCCGCCCCCGCACCCAAGGAGGCTGTGCAGCCGACCGATTGAGCACGAGGGGGCCGGTAGTACATGGCGACGGCGATCAGGGAATGGCGGGGCTGGACGGGCGCCGCCCCGTTCTGGCTCAACTCGTTCCTGCTGCTCCTGGCCCCCTGCTGCGCCGTCACGCTCTTCGGTCAGATCGGGATCATCGCCGCGCTGGCCGCGCTCGGCGGCCTGGCCCGCCACCTCTGGTACGGCGACTACGGCCACCCGGCCATGCATCTGGCCGGTGCGCTGATGGGTGCGGGCACGGCCGCCGTCGTCATGTGCGGCTGAGCCCCTCCGGGCCGTCCCACGCGTTCCGGACGGGACGGCCCGGGCAGGTGCGGACCCTCACCCGTTCGGGCGCAGGGGCGCCAGGGCGGGGATCGGGCGGGTGGACCCTTCGCGAACTGCGAAGACTCACCGATCCTGCGACGACACGCCCGTGACGCGATGTCAGTCCACCGTGTTGCACGGGGTGCCGATGGGCAGAGGAAGTGTCCACTGCTCACATGACCCCGGCCGCCCGAGCCGGACTGGAGGGAATCCCATGCCCCGCGCCAAGTGGGCCGTCGCCGCGCTGACGGTGGTTCTGTTGTCCACCGGTATCGCGGTGTTGCAACGGACCGAGGGGGCCCGACCCGCGGCCGTGACCACCGACGACGCGCTGCCCTCACGGGCGTTGGGGCTGTCCGGCCACCGCCGTCTGGTACGGGAGCTGGAGCAGTCCGGCGAGCACACCCCCGGCACGGGGGCCCGATCGCCGAGGACCGCCCCCGGGCCGCTGCGGGAGGTCAGCGGGCCGCTGCGGGCCGCTCGGCCGCTGCGTTTGCGGATCCCGAGCCTGGGCGTGGACGTACCGCTGAACGGCGACCGGGCGGAGGTCGCCTGGGACACCGGGGGGCCGGCGCCCGGTACGGCCGGGACCGCGGTGGTGACCGTGGAAGGGCTTCCCCTCGGCGAGTTGCGTCGGGGCCGGACCATCGAGATCCCCCGCGCGGACAGCCGTACGGCCGTGTTCACCGTCGTACGGATCTCACCCGGCAGGGCCTCCGGCCACGAGGGCCCGCCCGGTCGGGCCCAACTACGGCTGGTCGGCGGCGAGACCGCCGTGCTGGCCCGGCTGACCGGGCAGCGCCGCACCCGCTGACCCCACCGGTCCGGGGTTTGCTGTCAGCCGTGGGGGGTGTCTTCGTCCCCCGGTCGGGGGCTTCTCGGTGTCCGTCCGGGAGTCTTTCGGCGTGGCGGGGCACACCCCTCGCATGAGCGGGAGGCACCACGCGCGTTCGGCACCGGCCAGGGCTCTGACCGTGGTCTGTGTCGTGCTGCTGTGCGTCTTCGGCGCCGGACCGGCCGGCGCCGCGGCCGCCGAGTTCCGCCCCGCCTCCGCCGCGCCCGCCATGCCTGCCGCGCCGGGCGCCCCCGCCGAGTCCCCCGAGCCCGGCGAGGGCCCGTCCGATCCGGCCCCGGCCCCCGATCCCGAGGCACGGGCGGCCGTACGGACGATCACCCGCGGACTGCCCGGCGTACGGCGGACACCGCTCGCGGTGTTTCACGTGGAACAACCGGGCGCCCCTGCGTGCGCGCCCGCCGCGGAGACGGCCGAACCGGCCCTGTCCCGGCGGCCGGTGCGGAGTGTGGTGCTGCGCTGCTGAGCGGACCGAGGTCCGGACGCAGCCCCCACACCCCCCTGAGCACCGTGAGGTTCCGCCATGCCCATCGACCCGTACGCCGCACTGAACGCCATGCTCCGCGCCGAGGTCACCCGGTTCTCCCCGCCGGTCCGGCAGACCGAGCCGGCCGCGTCGACCGCGTCGGCGACGACCTCGGCCACCGCCACGGCCACAGCGACGGCCACGTCCGTCGAGCCCGAGAGCGAACCGCAGCGAACCGCACCCGCGGATTCGGCCGCGTAGGGACCGCGCGGACGCGCCAGGAGCGCCGGGTGTACCGGCGCTCCTGTCCGTCCCGGCCGTACGACCGGCTCAGTCCTCGTGCGTGTAGT
The DNA here is from genome assembly GCF_041432505.1 of Streptomyces virginiae. Lineage (GTDB taxonomy): Bacteria > Actinomycetota > Actinomycetes > Streptomycetales > Streptomycetaceae > Streptomyces > Streptomyces virginiae_A. The sequence continues at coordinate 4,601,034 of NZ_CP107871.1, read as the reverse complement.
AGCGGTAGAACGCCGCCGCACCGACGCCCGCGGCGACGGCGAGGCCCACCACCACGGACTTGAGGATCGACTGGTCGGTGAGGCTGTGCAGATAGCCCACCGCGATGCCGCCGAAGGCTCCGTAGGCGGCGGCGTGGACCTCGCGCATCATCCGGGGACCGACCCGGGCCAGACCGAACATGATCGCCGCGAAGATCACGCCGCACAGGATCCCGTAGAAGACGTTGGCCGTGGTCACCGGACCCGCCTGGCGCTCGATGAAGGCGGCCCAGAATCCGTAGACGAGTCCGAGGAGCACGGGCCCCACGAACGCGCTCTTGTGCAGGTGGGTCTTGGTCGCGCTCTGCCGGCGCCGCCCGAGGGCGGTGGGTGCCGCATGTGCCATGACGGGCTCCTCTCTCCCATCATCCAGGGCACACCCGCCGCCCCCGACCGGCAAGTGGATCAGTGGTCAGGGCGTGCGCACGGCCACCGCGTCGATCTCGAAGAGCATGTCGGGCAGGGCGAGCGCGGCGACGCCGATCAGGGTCTGGGCGGGCAGTTCGGTCCCCCACGTGGCGTGCAGCCGCTCCAGCAGGATCTCCAGCTTCCGCTGGTCGTGGCCGACGATGTAGGTGCCGATGCGGACCACGTCCGAGGGGCCGAGGCCGACGGCGTCGAGGGCGGTACGGAGATTGGCGAAGGCCCGCTCGACCTGGTCGGCGAAGTCCTCGGAGACGACGTGGCCGTGCTCGTCGGAGCCGTACTGGCCGGCTATGAACACCTGCTCGCCGGGTGCGGAGACGATGTGGCTGTAGCCGTAGCCGGTCGGGGTGTGGAGTCCTGCCGGGTTGATGATGCTGCGCGTCATGCCGAGCTCCCTTGGTCCGTTGTCCGTTTCCGTACGTGCGGTGCGGTGCTGTGCGTCGTGCCGTGCCGTGGTGCGCCGCGCCGTGGTTACCGCGCGGCGAGCCAGGCGCGCAGCCGCTCGGGGGCCTCGGGGGCCTGCCGTTCGGCCTGCTGCCGGATCTCGTCGAGGTTCTGGGCGGCGAGGGCCCTGCGCCAGGCCAGTTCGGCCCGGCTCATGGCGCGCGCGATGGCGCAGTCGGCGGCGTCCCGCTCCGGGGCGGAGTCCGCCGGTCCGCCGGCGCCGGGACCCTGCTGCCGGATCTCCGCGCACCGGAAGGCCTCCTCGGCCCCTTCGACGGCGGCGACCACGTCCATGAGCGAGATGGCGTCGAGCGGGCGGGCCAGCCGGAAGCCGCCCCGGGGCCCGGGGGTGGAGGTGACGATGCCCGCCCGGGCCAGTGCCTGGAGCTGCTTGTTGAGGTAGGCCGCCGGCAGGTCGTGCCACGCGGCGAGCCGCGCGGCCGAAACGGCCCGGTCCGGACCGCTCCAGGCCAGATTGACGCAGCTGTGCAGCGCCCACTCGACGCCCTCGCTCATCTTCATATTCTGGATATTAAATATCCAGGATTATCGGCGCAAGACGCCCCGCCCGCCGACGGCCCACCACCCGCCCGCAGCAACACCGCTCGCGCCCGGCTCCGCGCCCGCATTCCCTGGTGACGTGCGCACCATCCTGTCGACGGTACTGATCGTGCTCGTGGCCCTTCTGGTGCCCGCGAGCGCCGTCGCGTACTGGGCCGACCGCGAGCTGGGCGACGCCGACCGGTACACCGCCGCCATGTCCCCCCTCGCCGAGAACCCGAAGGTGCAGGAGGTCGTCGTCACGCAGGTCTCGCGCGCCCTGGCCGGACAGATCGACGCGGGCCCCTTCCAGATCGGCCTCGACACCCTGCTCGGCGAGGCCCTGCACTCCTTCGCCGGCACCTCCGCCTACCGGACCGCCTGGGACGCGGCCAACCGCGCCGCCCACGCCGCGTTCCTCGACGCCCTCACCACCGGCCGCGGCGACGCCCTCACCATCGACCTCGCGCCCGTCATCGCCCAGGTCAGGGGCGACCTCGTCGCCGACGAGGTGCCGTTCGCCGACCGCATCCCGGTGACGCACCTGACCGTCAAGGTCATGGAGTACGACAACCTCGCCGCTCTCCGGAAGGGCTTCCACATGCTCGAAGTCGCGGGCGTCTGGCTCCCCGTACTGACCGTGCTCCTGGCCGCGGCGGCCATCGCCGTCGCTGTCCACCGCCGGCGGGCCGTCATGGCCACCGGAGCGGGACTGGCCGTCGGGGCCGGACTCCTGTGGCTCACGGTGGAGGTGTGCCGCCGGCTCACCCTGGACGATCTGCCCGCCGACATCGACCGGCCCGCCGCCGGGGCGGTCTACGACGCCCTCACCGCGTACCTGCGCACCACCGCCTGGGTGGTGCTGGTGATCGGGCTCGCCGCCGTACTCGCCGCATGGGTGATGGGCCGACTACGCCGCACCCCATAAGCTCGGAAGGTACCAACACGCACAGAAGCATGCAGAAGATCCCAGAAGAACCGAATCCCGAGCGGCGGGCACGGAAGCGGGAATGAGCACCGAACGCACCGAACACATATCGTCGCGCAGAGCCCGGCACCTTCCGCTGGCTCCGCCCTCCTGGCTGCTGGGCGGGCTGAAGCCCAGCACGGCGCCCATCCCGTGGGCCGCCGTGGCCCGGGCCTCGGTCGCGATGTCCGTCCCGCTCGCCGTGGGCTTCGCCCTCGACGAGCCCGAATACGGCGCGCTCGCCTCCATGGGCGCCCTGGCCGGAGTCCTCGGCGACACCGCCGACGCCTACCGGATGCGCGTCCTGAACATCGCCGTCCCCCAGCTCGTCGGCGCCGTCGGAGTCGCGCTGGGCACCCTGGTCTACGGGCACGGCTGGCTGGCCGTCGGAGCGCTCACCCTCATCGCCCTCGTCTCCGGGATGATCTCTTCCATCGGCACGGTCGCCTCCGTGTCCGGACTGCTGCTCCTGCTCAACGCCGTGATCGGCGCCGGACTGCCGCTGCCCGAGCCCTGGTGGACGGCCCCGCTGCTGCTGACCGCGGGCGGGCTGTTCGTCCTCGCGCTGACCCTGCTGGGCTGGCCGCTGCGCCGCCGGCAGCCGGAGCGCACCGCCGTGGCCGACACCTACCGGGCCCTGGCCGACGCCCTGGAGGCCGCCGGCGGCCCCGTCGCCCGCTACGACGAACGCCGTCAGGAGGTCACCCAGGCCATCAACCACGCCTACGACCTCGTGCTCGGCCGCCGGGCCCGGGTGCACGGGCGCAGCCCCTCCCTGGTGCGCCTGCTGGCCCAGCTCAACGTGGTGATCCCGCTGGTGGAGGCCGCACCGGCCGCGCACCTGCGGGGCCGGCCGCTGCCCCCCGAGATCCCGGCGGCCGTACGGGAGCTGGCCGACGCCGTCGAGGAGGGCCGCACCGAGGCCCCCGTACTGGAGCTGCCCGCCCCGCACACCCCGGCCGAACGGGCCGTCGACGCCGCCCTGCGCCACGCGGCGAAGATCGTGCACATCGCCGACCCCGACCTGAACAACGTCGACGACCGTCTCGGCCGGCCCGCCGCGTTGCGGGTGCGGGCCCGGCGCGCGGTCCGCGACATGATGCTGTCCCGGGCCTCCTGGCGGTACGGGCTGCGGCTCGCGCTGTGCATCGGGATCGCGCAGTCCCTCGTCTCGGTGATCGAGTTCGAACGCTCCTACTGGGTCGCGCTGACCGTCACCTTCGTCCTCAAGCCCGACTTCGGCTCGGTGTTCTCCCGGGCCGTACTGCGCGCGCTCGGCACCGCGGGCGGGCTGGTCATCGCGGCCGCCGTGCTCTCCGAGGTGCCGCGCGGATGGTGGGACGTCCCGGTGATGGTGGTGCTCGCCGGGCTGATCCCCGCCTTCTCCGCCAAGGGGTACGCCTTCCAGACCGCCGCGATCACCCCGGTGATCCTGCTCCTCTCGGACCTGCTCAACCACCAGGGCTTCGACCTGATCCGCCCCCGGCTGGTGGACAGCCTGATCGGCTGCGCCATCACGCTCGTCTTCGGGTACCTGCTGTGGCCCGAGAGCTGGCACACGCGGATCGGGGACCGGCTCGCCGACACCGTGGACGACGCCGCCCGCTACGTGGAGCGTGCCTTCGCCCCGGTCGCCGACGAGGCCGCGTTCGCCGCGGCCCGCACCGCCCGCCTCCAGGCCCGGCGGCGCATCTACCGGGACCTGTCGGGCGTACGCAGCGAGTTCCAGCGGGCGCTGACCGAGCCGCCGCCGACCGGGCCGCGGGCCGCCGCCTGGTGGCCGCTGGTGGTTGCCGTCGAACGGATCGTGGACGCGACCACCGCCGCGCGGGTCCGGGTCAACCACGGCGCGGCCCCGCCCCCCGCCGGTGAGGTCGACTCGATCGCCCGCCGGCTCCACGACCTGGCCGACCGGGTGCGCAGCAGCACCGTCCCGGTACGGGTCGACGACACGGCGCCGGCGGGCGCGGAGGGCAGTGTGCTGGCCCCCGTCCACCAGGAGATCGCGGCGGCCCTGGCCATCGCCCGGCCGGAATCCTGACCCACCGCGGGCCCGCCACGGGCCCGCCCGGGACCGGCGTCCCCCGAATGGGTCGGCTCCCGGGCCGGGCGGGAGCGGACGGGGCAGCATCGGAGCATGCGCCGCGTCCCCGCCGTGATGGTCCTCGCCGTACTCCTCGCGGGGTGCGCCGACGTGGAGGGACTGCAGAACGACGGCGACCTCGGCACGGTGCACGCCCCCAAGAGCTTGTGGAAGGACCACCGCCCCGACCCGCCCGCCCCGGACCAGAAGCCGGGCACGGCCGCCGTGGTCCCCGGGCTCCCCAAGGTGACGGACCTGAGCATGCGCGGCGTGGACGCGCTGTCCGTCGTACGCGCCGACGTCACCTCCGCCGCCGAGCAGGACGGCGGGACCGGCCGGCTCGTCGACCCACGCGCCGTCCGGCGGCTCGCGCTCTGCACACAGGCTGTGGACGGCGGCCCCGACTGCCCGGTGCGCCCCGCGGTCCTGCACGACCTGACGGGCAACGGCCGGGAGGAGCTCATCACCGCCCTGGACATCGACGGCCGGGTCAGCGAGCTACGCGTCTACACCGTCCAGGACGACGGGAACATCGCCCGGATCCTGTCCCGCCGCGGGGTGCTGGAGGGCGTCGAGGTGGCCGCCGAGCACCTGGCGGTCCGCGAGCCCACCACGAACCCCGCCTACGTGGCCGTCTCCGACTACGTCTGGGACCCGAAGGCCGGAATCATGAACCTCTCCCAGCTCACCCTCGACGACTGCCCGGGGCTCGGCCCGCACGCGGCGAGCGGGGACGGAGCCCGATGCGCGCGCTGAGCAGCCTGCGCTGGAAGATCGCGCTGACGACCACCATGGTGTGCTGCATGGTCGCCGCGGCCCTGGGCATCCTCGTGCACAACGTGGTCGCCCGGCAGATGGTCGGGGAGGTGCGCAAGGCCGCCGCCACCGAGCTGGACCACGCCTTGGGCCACTACGAGTACGGCACCGCGCACGGCGACGTGAACGCCGTGTTCGACCCGCCCGACCTCCCCCGGCGACTGCGCGAGCTCGTCGCGGGCGGACAGACCGGCAGCATCGTCGGCGAGCAGGGCGGCAAGCCCGTCATGTGGGCGGCCGGGCCCGCGGACGGCAAAGCCCTCGCCGTCTGGCTGCCCTTCGGGAGCACCCGCGACCGGCTGCGGGACATCGACACCGCCATCCTCGCCTCCGCGATCCTCGCGGCCGGGCTGGTGGCGCTGGCGGGCCTCTTCCTCGCCGACCGGATCAGCCGGCGGCTCGCGACCACGGCCGCCGTGGCACGTCGGATCACCGCCGGGGACCTGGACGCCCGGGTGAACCTGCCGGGCGAGGGGGACGATCCGGGGCCGCGCGGCTCCCGCGACGAGGTACGGGACGTGGCGCACGCGCTGGACTCGATGGCGAGCTCGCTCCAGGGCCGGTTGGAGGCCGAGAAGCGCTTCACGGCGGATGTCGCCCACGAGCTGCGGACCCCGCTCACCGGTTCACTGGCCGCGGCGGCGCTGCTCCCCGAGGGCCGACCCAAGGAGATGATCAACAACCGGTTGAGGGCCTTGCACCTGCTGACCGAGGACCTGCTGGAGATCTCCCGGCTGGACTCGGGCGTCGAACGGGCCGACCTCACCCGCGTGGAGCTCGGCCGGGCCGTGGAGCGCGCGGTCGCCGCGGCCGCCGCGGGCAGCGGGACGTCGCCGGATGCCGGACCGGCCCCTTCGGTACGGGTGGTGCGGGACACGGTGGTGGTCACCGACCGCCGGCGCCTCGACCGGATCCTGGCCAACCTTCTGCTCAACGCCGGGAAACACGGCAGGCCACCGGTCGAGGTGACCGTGGAGGGACCGGTGGTGGTGGTCCGCGACCACGGGCCCGGCTATCCGCCCGAGCTGATCGAGCGGGGACCGCAGCGGTTCCGTACCGGGGACCCGGGCCGCGGACGCGGTCACGGTCTGGGGCTCACCATCGTGATGGGGCAGGCGGCCGTGCTGGAGATCGTGGTGGGGTTCGCCAACGCGCCCGACGGGGGCGCGGTGACGACGCTCCGGCTTCCCGTGGGCAGGACACCGGAGGGGAATTGAGCGTAATGTGCCGGTTGAGTGACGTGGACGCCCGAGGGGGTGTTTCACGTGAAACACCCCCTCGGGTCAACTGGTCCGGTCAGACACCGATGTTGCGGCCGTCCTTGCGCCACACGGACACGACCGCCGGGCGGACGATCTTGCCGGGACCGTCGGGCCACACCGACTGCGGCTTCTCGACGGACGCGCCGTCGATCTCGCCCGGGTGCTGGACGGAGACCAGGACGCGCTTGTCCTGGATGAGCGGGCCACAGGTCTCGGCGCCGCGCGGAACGGTGAGGAACTGCTTCAGCTCGCCGCGGCGCTCGCCGGCCGTCGCGACACCGAACAGGCCGTCGTGGGAGCCGAGCTGGTTGCCGTCCGTGGAGATCCACAGGTTGCCGTGCGGGTCGAAGGCCACGTTGTCGGGGCAGGAGATCGGGCTGACCTTGTCCTTCGGGAAGCCGGCGAAGTAGGTGGCCGGGTCGTTCGGGTCACCGGCGACCAGGAAGAGCCGCCAGGCGAACCCGTCGCCCGCCGGGTCGTCGAAGTTCTCGGCGAGCTCCAGGATCTGGCCGTGCTTGTTCAGGTTGCGCGGGTTCGCCTCGATGGCGCCTTCCTTGCCCGGCTTGCCCCGGTCGGTGTTGTTGGTCAACGCGATGTAGACGCGACCGGTGCGCGGGGAGGGCTCGACGTCCTCGGGGCGGTCCATCTTCGTGGCGCCCACCTTGTCGGCGGCCAGGCGCGTGAAGACGTACACCTCCTCGGCGGTCATGCCCTCGACGTGCGAGACGTTGCCGGTGGCCAGCTTGATCCAGACGCCGGAACCGTCGAACTCGCCGTCGTGGGGGAGCTTGCCGGTGCCGTCGAGCTCGGCGGCCGGGGAGTCACCGGTGAGCTTGGCGACGTAGAGGGTGCCCTCGTCGAGCAGCGTGAGGTTGTGCTCCTTCGCGGCGCGCGAATTGCCCTTCTTCATCTGCTTCGACGAGACGAACTTGTAGAAGTAGTCGAAGCGCTCGTCGTCGCCCATGTAGACGACCGGACGGCCGTCCTCGGTCAGGCGGGGCTGCGCGGCCTCGTGCTTGAACCGGCCGAGCGCGGTGCGCTTGCGCGGGACCGAGTTCGGGTCGTACGGGTCCAGCTCGACGACCCAGCCGAAGCGGTGCGACTCGTTGGGCTCCTGCGCCACGTCGAAGCGCTTGTCGAACCGCTCCCACTTGCGCTCGGTGGCGCCGGAGGTCACGCCGTAGCGCTTCAGGCGAGCGGCCTGGGTGGGGTCGGTGACCTGGCCGGCGTTGGCGAAGTACTGGTTGAAGTTCTCCTCGCCGTGCAGGGTGGTGCCCCACGGGGTGGTGCCACCGGCGCAGTTGTTGAGCGTGCCCAGCACCTTGGTACCGGTGGGGTCGACCGAGGTCTTCAGGAGCGCGCCGCCGGCGGCGGGGCCGGTCAGGCGGAACTCGCTCGTCGTGTGCAGGCGGCGGTTGAGCTGGTGGCGGCTGATCGCGGTCAGCTTGCCGCTGCGGTGGTCCTCCTGGACGGCGACCACCGACAGGCCGTGCGCGGCCCAGGCGATCTCGACCTGCTCACGGGTCGGGTTGTTCGCGTCGTACGCCTTGAACATGAGGTTCTCGTCCGTGTACTCGTGGTTGGCCACGAGCAGCTGCTGACGCTCGTAGTCACCGCCGAGCGGGAGAAGGCTCAGGAAGTCGTTGTTGTAGCCGAACTGACCGGCCTGCGCCGCGGCCGTCTGCTTGTCGGGGTTGAAGCCCGGGGCACCCTTGACGATCGGGTCGCCCCAGCGGATCACCAGGTTCTGCTCGTGGCCCTCGGGGATCGTGACCTTGTCGTCGGTGTTCGGCGCGACGGCCTTGAAGCGCAGACCACGGGCGGCCTCGCCGCCCTTGCCCGCGCCGGCCGCGGCGGCGTCGGCGGAGGGGGTGGCGTTGGCGGTCTGCCCCGGACCGCCGAACGCGACTGCGGACCCGGCGGCGGTGGCGACCGTCACGACGGCGGCGGAACGCAGCATCGCGCGGCGGGAGTAGGCGCGGGCTATGACATCGCCGACGTACTCGTTGTCGCTTGTGTTCGGCACCTCGTGGAAGCAGGCGTCGCCACAGCGGTAACGACAGGTGAGAGCGGACCGGCCGCTCCCATGCGGGTTGCCGATGAACGGCAGAAGCTTGCGCACGAGTGTCCTCCGAGTAGCTGCGTGGGCGCCGACAACCTGTCGGTACGATCCAGCCAGGACGGTAGGCCCGGGTTGCGCCGAAGCGGCGGCGCGGGGATGAACGCTCGGTGAACCCGGCACGTCGGAGCGGCAGTTCACTCAGCGTGTACGGGTGATTGGGAGCCGGACGCCACGAAAGGCGCCCCTGCCGAAGATCCAGCCGGGCGGCCGATAACCTTACGTGTCCACTCTGGGCAGGGATCATCCGCGCAGCACGGACAAATGACGCACGCACACATGCGAAAGGCCTGGCCCATGGGTATTCGGAGCTTGTTGCGCAAGGTATTCGGACGGTCCGCGGAATCCGTTCCGGAGACTACGGACACCCCTTCGGCCGCTGTCCCGAACCAGGCGGAACGGACCCCTCTGGACGTCGCCGCCGATCTGGTGGCGGCGTCCTTCGACAACCCCACGGTTCCGCCGCAGTCCTCCCCGCGCGATCGCGAACCGGGCACGGTCCTGACGGCCCCCACCCCGGTGGCGGACCCGACGGTCCCGGAAGCGCGTCGGGCGCCTGCGGCGAAGCCCGGCGGAGAAACCCCCGCACCCCCGGCGGAACCCGCGCCGACCGATGCCGAACCGGCTGCCGCCGAGGTGGAGGCCGAACCGGTCACCGCCGCGACCGAGCCCGAGGTCGCGGTCGAGCCCGCCGCCCCTGAGACGGAGCCCGCGGCCGAGCCCGTCACCACCGAGGCGGAAGCCGAGCCGGCCACCGCCGTTGCGGAGCAGCCCGAGGTCGTGGCCGAGGTGGAGCCCGTCACCGCCGAGGCCGAGCCGGTCGCCACCGAGGTCGAGCAGCCTGAGGCCGTGGCCGAGGTGGAGGCCGAGCCGGTCGCCGTCCAGGCGGAGCAGCCCGAGGTCGTGGCCGAAGCCGAGCCCGTCACCGCCGAGGCGGAGCCCGAAGTCGAACCTGTCGCCGCCGAGGTCGAGCAGCCCGAGGCCGAGGTCGAGCCCGTCGCTGCCGAGGTGGAGGCCGAGCCGGTCACCGTCGAGGCGGAGGCCGAGCCCGTCGCCGCTGAGGTGGAGGCCGAGCCGGTCACCGCCGAGGCCGAGGCCGAGCCCGTAACCGCCGAGGCCGAGGTCGAGCCGGTCGCTGCCGAGGTGGAGGCCGAGCCGGTCACCGCCGAGGTGGAGCAGCCCGAAACCGAGCCCGTCGCCGTCGAGGCCGAGGCCGCGCCGGAGGCGCCCGCTCACGCGGCCGCCGTCGTACGGCGCCGGGCGCCCGAGGTCGCCGGGGCGTACAAGGCCGCCGGGCAGGTGCTGCGGGGCAAGGGGAAGGCCGGGGCGCGAGCCAAGGTCTACCTCGTGCTGGACCGCTCCGGCTCGATGCGCGGGTTCTACAAGGACGGCAGCGCCCAGTACCTCGCCGACCACGCGCTCGCCCTCGCCGCGCACCTCGACGACGCGGCGACCGTGCACACCGTGTTCTTCTCCACGGATGTGGACGGCACCGCCGACCTGGCCCTCGACGGCTACGACGCCGCCTGGGTCGAGGCCCGCCACGCCGAGCTCGGCCGGATGGGCCGCACCAGCTACCACGTGGCCGTCGAGGCCGTCCTGGAGCGCTACCAGAAGGACGGCGGCGAGGGCCCGGCCCTGGTCGTCTTCCAGATCGACGGCGCCCCCGACAACCGTCAGCCCGCCCGGCAGGCCCTGGCCGACGCCGCCACCGCCGCCCCGGACGTGCACTGGCAGTTCGTCGCCTTCGGCGACCACGACAACAAGGCCTTCGACTTCCTGCGCAAGCTGGACGCCGAGAACGCCGGCTTCTTCCACGCCGGCCCGGCCCCCACCGAGCTGACCTCCGCCGCCCTGGTCAAGGGCATCCTGGAGCAGTTCTAGTACGGGCGGAACAGCGGTACGACGAAAGGCGGCGCCCCCCTCCTCGCCGGAGGGGGGCGCCGCCTTCGTCGTATCAGCGGGCCGGACGTCAGCCCCGCGGGGACCCGGCGTCCGGGGTGACCGCGTCGGAGACCGGCCGCTCCGCCGCCTTCGTCTCGACCGGCTTGCGCAGCGCGATGTTCAGCTCACGCAGACGGGCCTCCTCCAGCACCGTCGGCGCGCCCATCATCAGGTCCTGCGCGTTGCCGTTCAGCGGGAAGGCGATGGTCTCGCGGATGTTCGGCTCGTCGGCCAGCAGCATCACGATGCGGTCCACGCCCGGGGCGATGCCACCGTGCGGCGGGGCGCCCAGGCGGAACGCGCGCAGCATGCCCGCGAACTCGCGCTCGACCGTCTCGGCCTCGTAACCGGCGATCTCGAAGGCCTTCAGCATGACCTCGGGCTCGTGGTTGCGGATGGCGCCGGAGGACAGCTCGATGCCGTTGCAGACGATGTCGTACTGCCAGGCCAGGATGTCCAGCGGGTCCTTCTCCTCCAGGTCCTTCATCCCGCCCTGCGGCATGGAGAAGGGGTTGTGGGAGAAGTCGATCTTGCCGGTCTCCTCGTCCTTCTCGTACATCGGGAAGTCGACGATCCAGCAGAACCGGAAGACGTTCTCCTCGAAGTGGCCCGCGCGCTTGGCCGCCTCGACGCGGACGCCGGACATGATCTTGGAGACCTCGTCGAACTCACCCGCGCCGAAGAACACGGCGTGGCCGGGGACCAGACCCAGACGCTCGGTGAGGACCTTGACGTTCTCCTCGGTGAGGAACTTGGCGATCGGGCCGGTGAGCCCGCCGTCCTCGCCCACGCGCACCCAGGCGAGGCCCTTGGCGCCCAGCGAGATCGCGTACTCGCCGAGGCCGTCGAAGAACTTGCGCGGCTGCGCGGCGGTGTCCGGGACGGCCAGGGCACGCACGTGCTTGCCGGCGAACGCCTTGAACTCCGAGCCCTCGAACACGTCGGTGATGTCGACGAGCTCCAGCTTGGCGCGCAGGTCGGGCTTGTCGTTGCCGTACTTCAGCATCGACTCGCGGAACGGGATCCGCGGGAACGGCGAGGTGACCTCGCGGCCGTTGCCGAACTCGGTGAAGAGCTCGGTCATCAGGCGCTCGATCGGCTGGAAGACGTCCTCCTGCTCGACGAAGGACATCTCCACGTCGAGCTGGTAGAACTCGCCCGGCGAACGGTCGGCGCGGGCGTCCTCGTCGCGGAAGCACGGCGCGATCTGGAAGTACCGGTCGAAGCCGGAGATCATCAGCAGCTGCTTGAACTGCTGCGGCGCCTGCGGCAGGGCGTAGAACTTGCCCGGGTTCAGACGGGACGGCACGACGAAGTCACGGGCGCCCTCGGGAGAGGTCGCGGTGAGGATCGGCGTCGCCATCTCGTTGAAGCCGAGGGCCACCATCTTCGAGCGGATCGACGCGATGACGGCCGAGCGCAGCATGATGTTGCGGTGCATGCGCTCGCGGCGCAGGTCGAGGAAGCGGTACTCCAGGCGCCGCTCCTCGTTCACACCGTCGTCGGTGTTGATCGTGAACGGCAGCGGGGCGGCCGCGCCGAGGACCTCGACCGCGGAGACCTCGATCTCGATCTCGCCGGTCGGCAGCTCCGGGTTGACGTTGTCGGCGCCACGGGAGACGACCTTGCCGTCGATCCGGACGACGGTCTCCTTGGTGACGCTGCTCAGCGCCTCGTTCGCCGCGGTGCCGGGCCGGGCGACCAGCTGCGTGATGCCGTAGTGGTCGCGCAGATCGATGAAGAGGATGCCGCCCAGGTCTCGACGGTTGTGCAGCCAGCCGCTCAGTCGGACGTCGGCGGCGACGTCAGAGGCGCGGAGCTCGCCGCAGGTGTGGGACCTGTACCGATGCATCAGTCATCCAGTTCTACGCGATACCAGGGTGGATTCAACCGTCCCAAGGTTACCGTCCGGGAAGGAGGCGGGTCGGGCACTCCCTCCAGCCTGCACGAACGCGTCCGCGGCCGGCGGGCGGACGCGTCCCGAGGGGCGGGCGAACAGGCACGTGACGGATATGACCTGTAAAGATGGCCGAGTGCGCACCGAGGACGTTCTGGCCGCCATCGCGACCGGCCTGTGGCGATGGGACAACGCCTCCGGGACGGTCACTCTCGACGGCGAGGCCGCCCGGCTGCTCGGGCTGCCCGCCGAACCGGTGGTGCTGCCGGAGGTGGCCGTACGGTCCCGCTTCCACCCGGTGGACTGGAACGAGATCAACGGGATCGTGAACCTGGCCGTCGCCGAGGGCACCCTCGCCGAGGCCCGGCTGCGGATCATGGACGTGGACGGCCGGGTGCTGCGGACCGTACGCAGCCGCTCCAAACCGGTGGAGAACCGGGCGCCAGGGGGGTCCCCCCGGACGAAGTCTGGGGGAGGGACCACGGACTACGAGCTGATCGGCACCATCCAGGAGATCGCCGAGCCGCAGCCCGGCACCACGGCCGCCCACACGCCCATCACGGGCGACTGGCGGCGCTCCCGCGAGGCCTTCCTGCTGGACGCGGGGCGGGCGCTGGCGGAGGCACGGTCCACGGCCGAGGTGCTGCGGGTCGCCGCCTCGCTGTCCATGCCCGGTTTCAGCCCGGACGGGCTGGCCGTCTTCGGCGTGGCCGGGGACCGGCTGTCGATCATCGGGCACCACGGGCACGATCCGGGGGACGAGGGCCCGTTCTCCGACATGCCGCTGGAGACGGCGTACCCGGCCGCGGAGGTCGTCCGGACCGGCCGGGCGATCTATCTGCCCACTCCCGAGGACTACAAGCGGCGCTTCCCGGCGGCCTGGCCGCTCGCCCGGCGCTTCGACCGGGTCTCCTGGGCCTTCCTGCCGCTGATCGTGGCCGGGCGGACCATGGGCGCCTGGATGGCCGCGTTCAAGCACCCGGCGTCCTTCTCGCCCGACGAGCGGTCCGTCCTGACGACGGTGGCCCGGATGCTGGCGCAGGCGCTCCAGCGCGCCGTGGTGGCCGAATCCGAGCGGGAGCTCACCACCGGCCTGCAGCGGTCGATGATGCCGCAGCTCGGCCCGGAGATCCCCGGCATGCGGATCGCGGCCCGCTACGTCCCGACGGGCGGCGGGCTCCAGGTGGGCGGCGACTGGTACGACATGATCCCGCTGCCGTCGGGCAGGTTCGCGCTGGTCATCGGCGACGTGCAGGGCCACGACGTCCGGGCGGCCGGGCTGATGGGTCAGCTGCGGATCGCCGTACGGGCGTACGCCTCCGAGGGCCACCGGCCGGACGCGGTGCTCTCGCGCGCCTCCCGCTTCCTGGCCGGGCTGTGCTCCTCGCCGGAGTCCGACCCGTACGCGGACGACGGCGGCCGGGGCTCCGACGCCGACTCCTACTTCCTGAGCCCGCGGTTCGCGACCTGCCTGTACGTGGAGTGCGATCCGAGGACCGGCATGCTGGAGGTCGCCCGGGCCGGCCACCCCGATCCCGCGATCCGGATGGCCGACGGCACCGTCCTGATGCGCCCCACCGCGGGCGGGCTGCCGCTGGGCATCGATCCCGAGTCCGACTACCCCACCACCCGGTTCACCCTGGAACCCGGCGAGACGATGATGCTCTGCACCGACGGGCTCATCGAGACCGGCGGGCACGACCTGGACACCGGCTGGGCGCGGCTGCGGGCGGTCCTGGAGTCCGACGCGCACGAGAACGCCTACGAGCCCGCCTACGACGCGCAGGTCCCGGGAGCGGGCGCCGACACGGTCGGGCCGCTCGCGCCGCCGCACCTCGAACGGCTGGCCGACCTGCTGGTCCAGGCCGTGCACGGGCCGTCCTCGCACCACACCACCGGCCCGCTCGCCGACCGCCGCGAGGACGACATAGCGGTGGTGCTGCTGTGCCGCGAGAGCGCGGAGCGCCCCCCGGGCGCGGCGCCGGCGCACCCGGCCCGGCCCGTGCGCCGCACCGTGCTGACCGTGGCGCAGGTGGAGCCCGAACGGATCGCGGGCGTACGACAGCAGATCCGCGAGCTGCTGCACGACTGGGCCGACCCCGACCAGGTGGACTCGGCGGTGCTGATGGTCTCCGAGATGGTGACGAACGTGCTGACGCACACCGACGGCGACGCCCTGCTGGTCGCGGAGGCGATCGGCGAGCTGGGCGCGCGCCGGCTGCGCGTCGAGGTCGCGGACGGCAGCGACGAACTCCCGCACAAGCGGCAGCCGGGGGAGATGTCCTCCAGTGGCCGCGGGGTGCTGCTGATGGAGATGCTGGCCGACGCGTGGGGCGTGGACCCTCGGGGCGAGGGCAAGTCGATCTGGTTCGAGCTGCACGAGCAGTCCAAGACGGACGCCGACCCGAAGTTCTGACCCGCAGGCCCGCCGGCCCGCGACCCGGCGGTGGGGCGGGGCGCGGCGGGGCGCGGCGGGGTGTGGCGGGGTGTGATGGGGCGCGGCGGGGTGTGATGGGATGCAGCGGTGTCCGATCCCCTCCTGCCCGCGCCCGTACGGCGGCTCGCCGCCTGGTGCGGCGTCGTCCTGCTCGTGACCGCGGTCCTCGCCGTCGGCGTATGGCTGTGCACCGTCTTCGACGACGTCGTGACGCCCGTACTGCTGGCCGTGCTCGGTACGGCCCTGCTCGGGCCGATGCACCGGCGCCTGGTCCGCATGAAGATGAACCGCTCGCTGGCCGCGGCCCTGACCTGCCTCGCCGTGGTCGCCGTCGTCGGCGGGGCCACGTACATCGTCGTCCTCGCGCTCATCGAGACCGGCGGCCAGATCGTCGACGCGCTGCGGCGGGCCGGTGAGAGCGTCGCCGAGCACTTCGGGGCGGTGGGCACCTCGTTGGAGGACATCGCCGCGAACTCCAAGGACCTGCTGACGAAGTTCGGCGGGACGGCCGCCTCGGGGGTGGTCGCGGGGCTCAGCGTGGTGGGCTCGATGATCGCGATGGTGCTGCTCGCGCTGGTGCTGATCTTCTTCTTCCTGCGCGACTCCGACCGGGCCGTGGGAACGCTGCGTTCGATCGTCCCGAGCCGCTCGGGCGACCTGATGGAGGCCATGGGGCGGCGCGCCTTCGAGGCCGTCGAGGGATTCATGCGCGGGACCACGTTCGTGGCCCTGGTGGACGCCGTGCTGATCGGCGCGGGTCTGCTGATCCTCGATGTGCCGGGCGCGCTGGGGCTGGCCGCCCTGGTCTTCGTGACGGCCTACATCCCGTACCTCGGGGCGATCCTGTCGGGCGCCGTGGCCGTTCTCGTGGCCTTCGCCGACCGGGGCTGGGTCATCGGCCTGTGGGCGCTGGGCCTGGTGCTGCTGGTCCAGATGATCGAGGGCTACGTACTGCAGCCGGTGGTGCAGAGCCGCACGGTGCAGATGCACCCGGCGGTGGTGATGCTGGCCATCACCGCGGGCGCGAGTGTCGCCGGGATCCTGGGGATGCTGCTGGCGGTGCCGTTGACCGCCGCCGTCTTCGGGGTGATCTCGGAACTGCGGGCCCGGTACGCCGACGATGCGGCGCCCGGGCCCGTGGATCCCGCGTAGCGGGCCTTCGGGTCAGTCCTGGTCCGCCGCGCCCGTGCCGCGGTGGCCGAGGCCGGTGCGCGCGGTGGTGGGGATGCGGCCCAGCCGGCCCGCCTGGAAGTCGTCGAAGGCCTGCTGCAGTTCGTGCTGGCTGTTCATCACGAACGGCCCGTAGTGCGCCATCGGCTCCCGGATGGGACGTCCGCCGAGGAGCACGATCTCCAGGTCCGGGGCGTTGGAGTCCTGCGACGCGTCCGCCCGCACGGTGAGCGAACCGCCCTCGCCGAAGACGGCCGTCTGCCCGGTCTGTACCGGCCTGCGGTCCTCCCCGACCGACCCGCGCCCGGCCATGACGTACGCCAGGGCGTTGAAGTCCTCGCGCCACGGCAGGGTGATCTGAGCGCCCGGCGAGACGGTCGCGTGGATCATCGTGATCGGGGTGTGGGTGATGCCCGGGCCCTGGTGACCGTCCAGCTCACCGGCGATGACGCGGAGCAGGGAGCCGCCGTCCGGGGTGGTCAGCAGCTGGACCTGGCCACCGCCGATGTCCTGGTAGCGCGGGGGCATCATCTTGTCGGAGGCCGGGAGGTTCACCCACAGCTGGAGGCCGTGGAACAGCCCGCCGGACACGACGAGGGACTCCGGCGGGGCCTCGATGTGCAGGAGGCCCGAACCGGCGGTCATCCACTGGGTGTCACCGCCGTTGATGATCCCGCCGCCGCCGTTGCTGTCCTGGTGGACGAAGGTTCCGTCGATCAGGTACGTGACGGTCTCGAAGCCGCGGTGCGGGTGCCAGGGGGTTCCCTTCGGCTCGCCCGGCGCGTACTCCACCTCGCCCATCTGGTCCATCATGATGAACGGGTCGAGGTACTGGTAGTTGATCCCGGCGAACGCGCGGCGCACCGGGAATCCCTCACCCTCGAACCCACCGGGAGCGGAGACGACGGCCAGCACCTTGCGCGGGACGGCGGCCTGCGGCTCGGCCACGCGCGGAAGGGTCAACGGGTTCTCAACAGTCACTGCGGGCATGGTCAGGACCTCCTTCTGCGTCGAGTTTAGTTGAAACTCGAACTTTCTGCCACACCGGCACAACAGAAGGACCCCGGAGGAAATTTCCTCCGGGGCCTCAGCGGTCCTGACCTGCGGTTACGGCGAGACGATGACCGAGTTGATCGGTGAGAGGTTCACCGCCACCCACTGGTCGACCGGGATGTTGGTGCAGGTCCCCCCGCCGTTCCAGCCCGTGCACAGCTTGAACTTCCAGTTCTGCGTCTGGTTGTTGAGGACCCAGTGCCAGTTCTCCTGGTTGCTGAGGTTGTAGGTCCCCGCGTTGCTGAACCGCAGCGACGGCTGGACACCCGCCGCCGGCGAGCCCTCCGGCCAGATGCACGCCTCACCCGATCGACACCCCTCGACCGTGTTGTACGAGGCCTGGGCCGGTCCCGCGGCCAGCACCCCCGTGCCCAGCGCCAGCGTGGCGGTGGCCGCCACCGTGGCGAGCGTCGTGCGGATCGTCGTACGGGCCATCTCTGCCTCCTCGTGGATGGGGCGGGGGGGTCCCCCGTGAATCCCCCCCGCGGCACCGATACTCCGGGCGGACCGGGCCGGGCCGCGATCCTTTCGGGCAGGCCCGAAAGGAGGGTCAGCCGCCGCTGTGGAGCAGGTCCACACCCAGGCCCGTCACCGAGTGCAGGACCGCCTTGCCGTCGCGTTCGCTGGTGATCAGACCGGCCGCCCGCAGGGTGCGGGTGTGTTCGGAGGCCGAGGGCAGGCTGATGTCGAGATCCCGGGCCAGCTCACTGGTCGTGCGCTGCTCGATCAGCGACTGGAGCACGGCCGCCCGGGTCCGGCCCAGCAGGGCGTCCAGCGCCCCCTGCGCCGGGCCCGGGCCGACCAGCGGGAGCGGCGTCAGCGCCGGGTAGAGCAGCACGCACCTGCCGTCCGGGCCGTCCGGCCCCTCGGCGAGCAGTGGCCGGCCCGTCCAGAACGGCGAGGGCATCAGCAGCAGCCCGCGGCCGCCGAGGTGGACCTCGTAGTGCGGCGGCCCCTCCACCTCCAGCACGGTGCCCGACCAGGCGGCCAGCGGATGCGTGCCGGCCAGGCAGGCCTTGATGCCGTGCGCGGCCAGCAGCCGGGTGCGCCAGGCGACGTCCGCCTGGAAGGACTGCCGGATCCGCGACCAGTGCGGGGCGACGACCGCCTCGTGAGCGGATCGGAGCGCGCCACCGAGCTGGTCCCACGCCTCACGGTCCTGGGCCCACAGGGCGTGCACCCAGGACGGGGAGCCGGGGGCCCGGGCGGCGACGCGGTGCAGCTCGTCGGGGGTCAGGAGCGGGCCGGCGTCCCGTACGACGGCCAGCCCTTCCTCCAGGGTGCGCGCGTACGGCTCGACGAACTGCGGGTTGTCGCCGTCGGGGCGCAGGAGGTCCAGGAGCGGGCGGGCGCGGCCGGGCAGCTCCCGGCCCACACGGCCGCGCCAGCGGCCGAAAACCGCCGGTCGGTCGCTGCGCTGCCAGGCGACGATCGCCATGCCCAGTTCCACCAGCGGCAGCGGCTCGCTCGCGAAGGTGATGTTGAGCAGGTCCTCCGCCGTGAAATGCACCCGCAGCACGGTCCGCCCCCCGTCAGACGTCGGCCGGCACGACCACGGCCACGCGCGGCCGGCCGGGCGGCCGCGCGGTCATGGCCTCAGCCGTCCGCGCGGCAATGGCGTCTAGCCATACATCCGGCGCATCGCGAAGTCGACCATCTGCTCGACCGCCTTGGCGTCGAAGACCATCCGGTGGTCGCCCTCCATGTCGAGGACGAAGCCGTATCCGGTCGGCAGCAGGTCGATCACCTCGGCGCCGGTGATCACGAAGTACTTGGACTCCTTGCCGGCGTACCGGCGCAGTTCCTTGAGCGTGGTGAACATGGGGATGACCGGGTGCTGCGTGTTGTGCAGCGCCAGGAATCCGGGGGTGTCGCCGCGCGGGCAGTAGACCTTCGAGGTGGCGAAGATCTGCTGGAAGTCCTCGGCGGAGAGGGACCCCGTGGTGAAGGCCCGCACGGCGTCGGCGAGGGAGGGCGGGGACGGCTCCGGGTACAGCGGCGGCGCTTGCTGCGCGTAGCCCTGCGGGGGCTGCTGCGCATACTGCTGCTGCGCGCCCGGGTTCTGGTCGTAGCCGTACATGCGGCCCACCCTATCTAGCACCTGCCCCCATACCGGCCGGTACCGGCCAGTCCCCTCCGGGGCGGGCGCGACGGGACGGCTTCAGTCGGGTAGCTCTCCGGCCTTCAGCGCCCGCACGAACGGCCCCCACGCGTCGGCTGCGACGATCACGGCGGGGCCGTGGGGCCTCTTGGAATCCCGGACGGGCACGAATCCTGCTACGCCGTCAGCCACCTCGACACAGGTGCCTCCATCGCTGTTGGTGTAGCTGCTCGTACGCCACCGCGCTGCGTCCAAGTCGGTTCGGCTGCTTGCCATTTCGGTAGTCCTCCACGGCCGCCTCGATCATGGCGAGGGACGCCTTCGGCGGTTGCGCGGCGGCCCTCAGCAGATCGTACGACCTTCGGTACCGCTTCACGAGGGACGGATCGTCGATGGTGACACCACTGTGCAGGGACTCCGTGTACACCAGCGGGGGTGCGTTCCCGAAGGTCAGGATGAGAACGGTTCCCGCTGCCATGAACGGGTGCGCTCCGGCATTCCACGGGACGATCTGTGGAACGATCCGCTTACGCCGCGCCAAGGCCGCAACGTGGTCGAGTTGATCCGCCATCTCTTGGAGCGGAAGGATCGGCAGCCGCAGCAACGACTCGTGCAGGATCACCCCGTACTCGGGCACCCCTTGGGTGCCCTCGAAGAGGTCGGCCCGCGCCAGTCGGGCCCTGATCTTGACGTCGGTCTCCTCACGGGGCTCAAAACGGGCGTTCCGCCCCCGCGAGGGCCCGCGCGTACGCCTCCGTCTGCAACAGACCAGGGAGCGCCGTCGGGCTCCATTCCTCGATGGTTTCCGCGAGCTTCTCAGCTTCCAGAACCCTCTCGGCGTACCTGGCACGGCCGACGCTCCGGGCCTTCCGGACGTCCTCGCAGCGCCGCTCGAAGAACCCGTCGGTGTGGAGCACGCGGTCGACATGACAGGCCAGGTCCACCGGCATCCGCCTCTGGCCGCGCTCGATCTCGCTCAGGTACGTGGCCCCGTAGAAGCTCCCTCCCACCGTCTGCTGAAGCGTGAAGCCCGCTTCCTCACGCCTCCGGCGCAGCTCCTTGCCGTAGAAAGCGGGAACGCTGTCGGAGCCGTCGATGTCCTTACGTGCAGCCACGATCGGCGCTCACCGCGCACGGGATCACCCTCCCCTCACTGGACCTGCACCTCCGCTCCTACGCCGGGCGGTACGACTCGCCACCCCTCATCACCCTCGGCAACTGCAGCGCCGCCACGGCGCAGCGATTGGCCGACGCCCTGCTCGCGGCGCGGTGAACGACCTCACGATCCGGCTGCTCGCAGCCCCCGAGGCGGCCCGCCTCCTGCGGCACGCCGTGCGCGAGCACCTCGGGCCGGACGGCCACGCGGACGCGGAGCTGTGCGTCACCGAGCTGCTGAGCAACGTGATCACCCACCTCGGCGCCGGCACCCCGGTCACCCTGCGCGTCAGCGGGAGCGGAAGGGCAACCCGTACACGGGTCGAGCTCACCGACCCCGCGCCGAGGGCCCGGCCCGTACGGCGGGAGGCCGCCGGGGACGACGAGTCCGGGCGCGGCCTCGCCCTGCTGGAGGCCGTGGCGCTGCGATGGGGAGTCACCCAGGGGTATCGGACCAGGACGGTCTGGTGCGAGCTTTGACCCTGGTCACAGTCCACGCGGAAGGGTTGCCGTTATTACCGACGGGTAGCATCATGTTGTTACCGATTGGTATGTACGAGGAACCCTGTCTCCCCGAGCCTTAACGGAGCCGTCGCCATGGGGCACTACAAGTCGAATCTCCGCGACATCGAGTTCAACCTCTTCGAGGTGCTCGGCCGCGACAAGCAGTACGGCACCGGTCCGTTCGAGGAGATGGACACCGAGACCGCCAAGAGCGTCCTGTCCGAGCTCGCCCGCCTCGCCGAGAACGAGCTGGCCGCCTCCTTCGAGGACGCCGACCGCAACCCGCCGGTCTTCGACCCGGCCACCAACACCGCGCCCGTCCCGGCCTCCTTCAAGAAGAGCTACGAAGCCTTCATGGACTCGGAGTACTGGCGCCTGGGCCTGCCCGAGGAGATCGGCGGCACCACCTCGCCCCGCTCCCTCATCTGGGCCTACGCGGAGCTGCTGCTCGGCTCGAACCCGGCCATCTGGATGTACTCCTCCGGCCCGGCGTTCGCCGGCATCCTCTTCGAAGAGGGCAACGAGGCGCAGAAGAAGGTCGCGCAGATAGCCGTCGAGAAGCGCTGGGGCTCCACCATGGTCCTCACCGAGCCGGACGCCGGCTCGGACGTCGGCGCCGGCCGCACCAAGGCGATCCAGCAGGCCGACGGCTCCTGGCACATCGAGGGCGTGAAGCGCTTCATCACGTCCGGTGAGCACGACATGGAGGAGAACATCCTCCACTACGTCCTCGCGCGCCCCGAGGGCCACGGCCCCGGCACCAAGGGCCTGTCCCTCTTCCTCGTCCCGAAGTTCCACTTCGACTGGGAGACCGGCGAGCTGGGCGAGCGCAACGGCGTCTACGCCACCAACGTCGAGCACAAGATGGGCCTCAAGGCCTCCAACACGTGCGAGATGACCTTCGGCGACCAGCACCCCGCCAAGGGCTGGCTGATCGGCGACAAGCACGACGGCATCCGCCAGATGTTCATGATCATCGAGTTCGCCCGGATGATGGTCGGCACGAAGGCCATCGCCACCCTCTCCACCGGCTACCTGAACGCGCTGGAGTACGCCAAGGAGCGCGTGCAGGGCCCGGACCTCGCGAACTTCATGGACAAGACCGCGCCCAAGGTCACCATCACGCACCACCCCGACGTGCGCCGCTCGCTCATGACGCAGAAGGCCTACGCCGAGGGCATGCGCGCCCTGGTCCTCTACACGGCCTCCGTGCAGGACGAGATCCAGATCAAGCAGGCCGCCGGCCAGGACGCCTCCGCCGAGATCGGCTTCAACGACCTGCTCCTGCCGATCGTGAAGGGCTACGGCTCGGAGAAGTCCTACGAGCAGCTCGCCCAGTCCCTGCAGACCTTCGGTGGCTCCGGCTACCTGCAGGAGTACCCGATCGAGCAGTACATCCGCGACGCCAAGATCGACACCCTCTACGAGGGCACCACGGCCATCCAGGGCCAGGACTTCTTCTTCCGGAAGATCGTCCGCGACCAGGGCGCCTCGCTGAACATCCTCAGCGAGACGATCAAGAAGTTCCTGGCCGAGGCCGTCGGCGGCGAGGAGCTGGCCGGCGCCCGCGACGCGCTCGCCAAGGCCGCCGTCGACCTGGAGGCCATCGTCGGCCAGATGATCGTCGACCTCACCGCCACCGGCGAGGACGTCAAGAACATCTACAAGGTCGGCCAGAACACCACCCGCCTGCTGATGGCCTCGGGTGACGTGGTCGTCGGTTACCTGCTGCTCAAGGGCGCCGCCGTGGCCGCCGAGAAGCTGGCGACCGCCGCCCCGAAGGACGTCCCCTTCTACACCGGCAAGATCGCCGCCGCGAAGTTCTTCGCGTCGCAGGTCCTGCCGAACGTCTCGGTCCAGCGCCGACTGGCCGAGGTCGTCGACAACTCCCTCATGGAGCTCGACGAGGCCGCCTTCTAGGTCGGTCGCACCCCGCTCACACCCGCCGGCGGCCGGGCCCCCCGCACAGGGGCCCGGCCGCCGGCGCGTACCCGGCCCCAGGCCCCTGCCCTGCGGCTTTCCCCTATGTCAGTCGTTCATGGGACGCTCGTAGACATGAGTGCACAGGATCAGCACGGCAGCAGGGGGTACTCGGTCCCCACCGGGCGTCCGTACGCCCTCAAGGAGCTGCAGGCGAGCCTGGGCAGCCTCGGCGACCACCTGCGCGAGCTCTACGACGGCGCCCACCCCGCCGAGTACGACACCATCGCCGACGCGCTGTACGTGGCCTTCCGGACGGCCACCGGACTGGCACCCGCCAAGAGCTACACCGGCTGCCCCGAGCACCCCAACGGCGCCCTCGACCCCGAAGCGCCCGAAGGCTGGGGCCGCTGCCTGATCTGCAACGACCGCCGACGCCTCGGAGAGCGCCACCGCGGCGGCCCACCCGCCGCCGCCGGAGAACAGCGGCGCCTGGGCTACCCCGTACCGGACCCCCCGTACACGCTCCAGCGGCTGCGCACGTACGTGCGCGCCGTCGAGGACCAACGGTTCCACCTGGGCCTGTCCTCACCCGCCGAGGACTTCGTCCGCATCGCCGACGACCTGCACCGCGCCTTCATCGTCGCCCGCGAACTGTCCCGTCCGCGCAACGCCTCGGGATGCTCCGAACATCCCGGCGCGCCGATCGACCCCGACGCTCCTCCCGGTGAGGCCTGTATCTTCTGCGCCGGACGCAAGAGACGCGCGCAGCGCTCCCCGCAGACCCCGGAGATGCTCCCGCGCATCCGCCGGGGCGAGCGCAGACAACTGCAGCGCCGATTCGAGCGTCCGCCGGGCTGAAAACCGGCGGGACCGCAGATCACCCACCCTGCGGACCCCGACCTCCGGCCATCCCTCGCAGTCCGGCCATGGCGAACACGACCGTCGTTAAGGTGAACCACATGAGCTCTCCCGCCCGCTTCGACCGCGGCCACACCGACGATCTGATGACCTTCCTGACGGCCAGTCCGTCGCCGTACCACGCCGTGGCCAACGCGGCGGAGCGGCTGGAGAAGGCGGGCTTCAGGCAGTTGTCGGAAACGGACGCCTGGGATGCGGGCACCGGGGGCAAGTTCGTGCTCCGCGGCGGTGCGCTCATCGCCTGGTTCGTTCCCGAAGGCGCCGCCGCGCACACGCCGTTCAGGATCGTCGGCGCGCACACCGACTCCCCGAACCTGCGGGTCAAGCCGCTGCCGGACACCGGCTCCCAGGGCTGGCGGCAGATCGCCGTCGAGATCTACGGCGGCACCCTGCTCAACACCTGGCTGGACCGCGACCTGGGCCTGGCCGGGCGGCTGACCCTGCGCGACGGCACCGAGCGGCTGGTGAACGTGGACCGCGCACTGCTGCGCGTACCCCAACTCGCCGTGCACCTGGACCGGTCGGTGAACAGCGACGGCCTCAAGCTCGACAAGCAGCGTCACATGCAGCCGATCTGGGGTCTGGGCGATGTGCAGGAGGGCGACCTGATCTCCTTCCTGGAGGAGGAAGAGGACCTGGAGCAGGGCTCGGTGGCCGGCTGGGACCTGATGGTCCACTCCATCGAACCGCCCTCCTACCTCGGCCGTGACCGCGAGCTGGTCGCCGGCCCGCGCATGGACAACCTGCTGTCGGTGCACGCGGGCGTCGCGGCGCTGGCCGCCGTCTCCACCTCCGACAAGCTCGACCACATCCCGGTGCTGGCCGCCTTCGACCACGAGGAGAACGGCTCCCAGTCCGACACGGGCGCGGACGGCCCGCTGCTGGGCAACGTGCTGGAACGTTCAGTCTTCGCCCGTGGCGGCTCGTACGAGGACCGGGCGCGGGCCTTCGCCGGCACCATCTGCCTGTCCTCGGACACCGGGCACGCCGTGCACCCCAACTACGGTGAGCGGCACGACCCGACGCACCACCCGCGCGCCAACGGCGGACCGATCCTGAAGGTCAACGTCAACCAGCGGTACGCCACCGACGGCAGCGGGCGCGCGGTGTTCGCCGCCGCCTGCGAGCGGGCCGGTATCCCGTGGCAGACCTTCGTCTCCAACAACTCGATGCCGTGCGGCACCACCATCGGCCCGATCACCGCCGCCCGGCACGGCATTCAGACCGTGGACATCGGCGTCGCGATCCTCTCGATGCACAGCGCCCGCGAACTGTGCGGCGCGGACGACCCGTTCCTCCTCGCGAACGCCCTGGTGGCCTTCCTGGAGGGCTGAGCCCCCAGGAAGGCCGGTGTCGGCTACCCCTCGGCGTCCATCCCGGCGAGGACGAGGGGCAGCCGGGAGGTGCCCTCGGCGGTGACGCGGACGGGCACACCCCAGTCCTGCTGGTGGACGTGGCAGGCCGGGTACTCGTTGGCGGGGTCGTCGTCGCAGGACGCCGCCATCGCCGAGACGTGCAGGACGCCCTCGGTGACCTCCGGGTTCAACGCCAGCTCCCGGAACAGGTCGCTCCCGGCCCCCTCGCCGGCCGCCAGCAGCTCGGGCGGGGTCGAGGAGACGAGCAGCCGCGTGGAGGGCCCGTAGCGGGTGTCGAGCTTCTGCCCGCTCGGCGCCTGGAAGACCACGTCGAGGCGGAGCGTGCCGGGGGCCACCTCGGTGGCGGCCCGCTGCGTACGGTGGGCGACCGCGTCCACGCGGACCGCCTCCTCCGGCAGGCGCAGCCGCGTCAGCCGGTGCGCGGCCGACTCGACGACCACGATGTCCTCACCGACCAGCACGGCGTCGCTGGGCTCGCGCAGATCGGTCGCCAGCGTCGAGACCTGGCCGGTGGCCGGGTCGAAGCGGCGCAGCGCGTGGTTGTACGTGTCGCACACCGCGACCGAACCGTCGGGCAGGGCGGTCACCCCGAGCGGGTGCTGGAGCAGCGCCTGGGCGGCGTCCCCGTCGCGGTGGCCGAAGTCGAACAGCCCGGTACCGACGGCCGACGTGATCACGTACCCGTCGTCACCGGCTTCGACGTAGCGCAGGGCGCTGGTCTCGGAGTCCGCGATCCACAGCCGGTCCCCGGCGGCCGCGAGCCCAGAGGGCTGGGCGAACCAGGCCTCGGCGGCCGGCCCGTCGAGCAGCCCCTCGTTGGTCGTACCGGCCGCGACCTCGACCGTCCCGGCCTCCGGGTCCCAGGTCCACAGCTGGTGCACACCGGCCATGGCGATCCAGACCCGGCCCTGCCACCAGGCCACGTCCCACGGCGAGGACAGGTCCACCTCCAGCGCCGGCCCGGAGGTCGGGGAGCCCTGCCACCACTGCCGGCCGGTCCCGGCGACGGTCTCCACGTGCCCCGTGGCCGGGTCGTAGGTGCGCAGGGCGTGGTTGACGGTGTCGGCGACGACGACCCTGCCGTCGGGCAGCAGCGCGAGGCCCTGGGGCTCGCTGAAGCTGTCCCCGCCGAAGCCGCGCTCGCCGCTGCCGACGCGGCGTACGACGCTCTCGCCGTCGGCGGCCAGCTCCACGAGCTGGTGCCGGGTGGAGTCGGAGACCAGCAGGTTCCCGGACGGCAGCAGCAGCGCCTTCCCGGGGAACCGCAGGGCGCCGGCCACCGGCTCGGGCGCCACGTACGGCCCGTCGCCGCGCCGCAGCGTGCCCTTGGCCTCGTGCTCGGCCTCCAGCTCCTCGACCAGGCGGGCGATGGCGTGCGCGTGCCCCTCACCGGCGTGCTGGGCGACGATGTACCCCTCGGGGTCGATCACGACGAGCGTGGGCCAGGCGCGTACGGCGTACTGCTTCCAGGTCGCGAGCTCGGGATCGTCCAGCACGGGGTGGTGCACCTGGTACCGCTCGACGGCATCGACGACGGCGGCGTGCTCGGCCTCGTGCACGAACTTCGGGGAGTGCACACCGATGATCACGACGGTGTCGCGGTGCTTCTCCTCCAGCTCGCGCAGCTCGTCGAGGACGTGCAGGCAGTTGATGCAGCAGAAGGTCCAAAAATCCAAGATCAATGTGCGACCTCGGAAGTCGGCGAGCTTCAGATCCTTCCCTCCGGTGTTGATCCAACCACCCTTGCCGATCAGCTCGGGGGCACGGACTCGGGCACGGCGGGGCGCGGGCGCGGGGGTGGGCGCCGGGGCAGCATCGTTCATCCTTCAAGCTTGCCATCCGCTGATGAAGGCGGGATCACGCCCGTACGAAGCGACTCAGGGCACCCGCTCCACCACAGCCACTTCCGAGAACTCCCGGGGGAAAGCCATGTGACCGGTTCGTCCGGTGTGCTGGATGCACATGTCGGTGTACACGTCAGTGTTCCCGGTCGGTTCGGCGAATCACCGGCAGTTCGGGTTCAGGCACCGCGCAGTTGCCGTGGTCTCGGCCGATGGGTGGCGGCGCATGACGTAGCTCACGTACCGCAGCACGGCTTTCTCGCTCACGTCGACTCCCCGTAATGCGGGTGATATTCCACCTACGGCGACTCAGAGCATCTCTTGAAGAGGTAGGGGGCTTCGACCGTCATTTGGTCACTTCGTCCCCCCGTTGACTCCACCCCAGCCTCGCCTCTGGTCGCCCAGACGATCCGGCAGCGCTCGTCACCGTTGAACCTCACGCCCACCCTGCCCCGCTGAACTTCCACGCGATCGATCGCGAGCCCAAGGCGTTCACGCCTTCCGGCCGCATCATCGGTTTCCCATGCCTCACGTAGCAGGCCCCCATCCAGGAGCGAAGACATGTCCACGGACGGGGTCGGCATCCGCACCAGATCCGCGTGCAGCCCATCGATCCGGGTACGGAGTCGTCCTGCGAGCCGCTCGTACCGGTCGATCCCGTCTGCGCCGGTGAACTCGCCACGGACGTACCTGGCCTCCTCCAGGTCCGCCAGACGGGCCCCTTCGTCCGCGATCTCCGCCTCGATCGCGTCCCGCTTCGCGAAAACCTCCGGGTCCTCCCGCTGTGCCCAGCGATCGGCGATCACGGCGAGGAGCGGGTGCTGGGGCTCCAGGGCCGGCAGGCATGAGAGGAATGCCCGGGTCACATAGTCGTCGATGCTCTCGACCCGAGCCGATACGCCGGAGCATCCTCGCCCCATCCGGTGGCTGGAGCACTGATACGACGTGCCGGCCTTACTCATCCGGGCCCCGCAGAGCCCGCAACGTGCCATCCCGGTGAGCAAAGACTTCCCTTGCTTGTGACCGTGCCGCTTCCCCGCCAGAGGGAAGGTGCGCGCTTCGAGCTGACCGAGGATGAGTTCCCGCTCCCCGACCGTGATGATCCCCTCGCCGATACCCACAGTTTCCAGCGTCTCCGGGTCTCGGTAGGGAGAGACCCGATTCATGTACTTGCGTGTCCCGTCCGGCTGCTCCTCGTACTCGGTCTGCGGCATGAGACCGGCGAAGGCCGGTGAGCGAAGGAGTTGCATGACGCTGGACGCGTTCCACTCGCCTCCACGGGCGGACTGCACCCCGTGCTCGTTCAGCAATCGGGCGATGTGGACGAGAGCCTTCCCGGAGAGCGCCTCATCGGCGATGAGGCGGGCGTAGACGGCGGTCTCGGAGTCGTGGACGAGCTTTTTCGTCTCCGGGTCCACCAGCAACCCGTAAGGCGGCTGTCCGCCGATCCACTGGCCCCGCCGGCGTAGGTACCGTTTGGCGTTGCCCACGCGCATCCCAAGGTTGCGGGACTCGTTGCACGCCAGTTCCGCCAGCATCGCGATGGCGGCCCTGGCACTCTCGTTCTTCGTGTCGAGGCCGTCCATGACGGAGACCAGTCGTCCGCCGACCCGGCCTATGTCGTCCAGTGCCTTGCCGACCTCGCCGATGCCCTTGCGGGACAGGCGGTCGAGCTTCCAGACGATCAGAACGCCCACGACGCCGGCCGCGGCTGCTGTGATCGCCGCGTCGAACCCCTTGCGGCTGACGTTCTTGTAACCGGAACGCCCACGGTCGATGTGGACCTTGCGGACGGTCAGCCCGTTCCGCTCCGCCCATGCGCGGCAGTCGGCTTCCTGGCGGTCGATCGCCGTCGCGCCGTCCCGGTCCAGAGACAGGCGCAAGTACAGGTCAGCCGTGGCGTGTTGGTGCACGCACCCACGCTAGCGAGAAGTGCGCACATTGATTCAGGAATTCCGAATATCGAGGATGGCGGACCTACCTGGGTGCACCGGGCCCGGGCGGCGTTGCGCGGGACCTTGCAGCACGGTGTGGTCCTTTCCGACGAGGCCCTCGACGCACTGCTCAAGGCCGCGGTGTACGACCCCGACCCGAGCTTCAACCGGCAGTTCGTCGAGCCGGCCCTGAACGCCTTCGGGCGCCGGCGTGTCCAGGCCGCGCTGCGCGAGTTCGTGCACAACGAGCACGTGGACGTCCGGCGCTGCATCCTCCCGCTGCTGCCGCTGCGGAAGTCCGCGTCCCCGACGGAGCTGCACGACCTGGTGGAGCAGGCGGTGGCCACGGCCCGCTCCCATCCGGACGAGTACTTCGCTGATCGTCGAGATCACGTCCGAGTCCATCGCCGAGACCGATCGTGTCGTCAAGCGCAAGAGGTACGCCGAGTACGGGGCACCGCTGTACCTGCTGGTCGACCGGTGGAGGTGACCGTGACGCTGTTCGCGCTGCCCGGGCGGCTCGGGTACACCAAGGTGGACGGGCCGCACCCTTTCGGGACGCCGGTGCGGTTGCCCGAGCCGTTCGGGATCGACCTGGACACCAGCGGGCTCCGGCCGGCGCCCGGTAGCGTGCCGGGGGTGACAGTCAGCACGCCGCCGAGCGGGCGGATATTCGATGCCTTGGACTCCACCGCCGTGCGGAGCACGGACGGGTTGCGGGAGCTGTACGAGGATCCCGGGGAGATGGCCCGGCGGAAGGCCGTGGACCGGATCCACGAGGCGGCGCGGGTGCTCATCGGCCGGTCGTCGTTGGTGTTCGTCGCCAGTGCCGGGGCCGACGGGAGCTGTGACGTGACGCCCCGGGGCGGGCCGCCCGGCTTCGTGTCCGTGCTCGACGAGTTCACGCTCGCGCTGCCCGACGCCACCGGGAACAAGCGGCTCGACACCGCGCACAACATCGTGGAGACGGGCCGGGCCGGGCTGATCTTCGTCGTTCCCGGGCGGGCCACCACCCTGCGGGTGAACGGGCGGGCCTGCGTGTCCGCCGATCCGCGGTTGCTGGAGCGGTTGACCGCCGTCGGCAAGCCGCCGCGCAGCGCGATCGTGGTGGAGGTCGAGGAGGCCTACCAGCACTGCCCGAAGGCGTTCCTGCGCAGCAACGCGTGGAAGCCGGAGCAGTGGCTCGCGGAGGACGCCGCGCCCAGTTCCGCCGAGATCACCCTCTCCCACCTGGATCTCCCCGGTCTGACGATCGAGGAGATCCGGCGGCAGGAGCGCGAGAGCCTCCTCCACCGCTACGAGTAGGCGAACAGGGCGCTCAGCCGGGGCAGTCGGGCCGCGATCTCCTCGCTGTCGTCGAAGTCGAAGTCCCAGGAGGGGTCCAGGGCCGGGTAGCTGATCGTGAAGGAGTCCGCCGGGAGCTCGCGGCCGGTGCCGGCCTCGTAGGCGGTCCAGGCGATCGAGAGGGCGTTCTCGTCCTCCAGGTCCAGGCCCTCGGCCGCGGCCCCGGCGACCGCCGGGTGCGCGGCCAGGGAGTCGGGGTCGGTCAGGGCCGTCTCGAAGGTCTCCCGGCCCTGGGTGAGGAGCCAGCCGCGGAAGTAGTCGAAGCCGTCGTCCGAGCAGCCGCCGTTGATCACGTAGGCAGCGGCCCAGAGCGGCGCCCGGTAGGACTCCGCCAGCAGGTCCCACAGCACCTGCTGGGCCGCCGCTATCTCCGACTCCGGCCGGCCCGCCAGGAGTTCGGCCGCGCGGGCGGACACCTCCTGCGGTTCCGCCTCCGCGCGAGCCGTCTCGATCAGCTTCCAGAACGTCTGCTTGTCCATGGGGAAAGCCTGGCAGCCGGGTCTGACATCAGGCGGGGGTGCTGAGGAAGGTCTGGAGGGATCTTGTGAGCGCCGTGACGAACGCGTCCTGTACCGGCGCCGGGACGAGGTCCAGGGAGAGGTACGGGTTCAGGTCCTCCAGCTCGACGAGGAGCAGTTCGCCCGACGGCGCCCGGCAGGCGTCGACCCGCTGGATGCCGTGGTCGAGGGTGTTCCACTCGACGAAGGAGCGGGCGAAGGCCAGGTCCGCCTCGGTCGGGGGGTAGAGCTCCAGCTCCCAGCGGCGGGCCGGATCGGGGGCGTACAG
Source organism: Streptomyces virginiae (assembly GCF_041432505.1). GTDB lineage: Bacteria > Actinomycetota > Actinomycetes > Streptomycetales > Streptomycetaceae > Streptomyces > Streptomyces virginiae_A. The sequence continues at coordinate 4,569,955 of NZ_CP107871.1, read as the reverse complement.
CGCGTACTGGAAGGCGTCGTCGACGAAGTAGAAGGACACCTCGTACGTGAAGTCGATGCGCGGCTGGATCAGCACGGCCCCGGCCGGCCCGTCCGGTGTCGCGGTGAAGGTGAGGCCGATGGAGTCGGCGCCCTGCTTCGGCTTGACGGCGTAGGTGGGGACCCGCGGCAGCTCGGCGAGGCGTGCCGGGTCGTCGATCGTCGGGATGACCGGGTGGCCGGAGGCCGTCAGGTCGAGGAGGTACTGCTTGCCCGCCATGTCGCCGCGGCCGGTGAGAGGGTTGTAGACGCGGGCCCCGGAAGCGAGGGCGGCCGCGCGGAAGGAGTCGTAGGCGTCCTGGTAGTGCAGGACGGGACCGCTGTTGCGGACGATCACCGCGTCGAAGCCCAGCGGCAGCATGGCCTCCGCGTCCGCGGGATGGCACAGGGCCAGGTCGAACGCGGCGCGAAGCCGGGACGTGAGGAATATGTCCTCGTCGCAGTAGCGGCGGCCGCGTGCGGGGTACGCCAGGTCGGTCACGTAGAGCAGGGGCATGAGGGCAACCTATCGCGGGCACTGATCAGCGCATGAAATACCTCGTACGGGACAAAATGCTGGCCATCGGGGACGACTACTGGATCGAGGACGAGGACGGCCGGCACGCCTTCCTCGTCGACGGGAAGGCGCTGCGCTTCCGGGACACCCTGGAACTGAAGGATCGGGACGGGCAGATCCTGATCACGTTGCGGGAGAAGCTGTTCACGCTGCGGGACGCGATGACCCTGGAGCGGGACGAGCGGCGGCTCGCCGTGATCCGCCGCAAGCGGCTCTCGCTGGTGCGGGGCCACTTCCGGGTGACCCTGGCCGAGGGCACCGCGCTCGATGTGAGCGGGCGGATCCTGGACCGCGAGTTCAAGGTCGAGTACGACGGTGAGCTGCTCGCGCTGATCTCGCGGCAGTGGTACCGGGTGCGCGAGACGTACGCGGTGGACGTGGTCCGGGAGGACGCGGACGCGGCGCTGCTGATCGCGGTCGCGGTGTGCGTGATCCGGTTGGCGGAGAAGGAGCGGGAGGGCGGGGTCAGTCCCGATGGTGTTCCCGGGCCGTGAGCTGGCCCTGGACGTAGGCGTCGGTCTCCGGTGCGTAGGGGCCGCCGTGGTCGAACAGCTGGTCGCTGATGCGCTGCCACTCCGCGGCCTCGGCGCGGACGGACGCGTCGGCGGACTCCAGGTCGCCCGCGTCCGCCAGCACCGCCTCCAAGGCGGCCTGCGCCTCGTGGTGGGTCAGGCCGGTGGCCCGCTCCCGGACGCGCCGGCGGGCCTCGATCTCCGCGTGGGCGGGCTCGTGGGGCTCCAGGGCGGCTTCCAGCACGGCCTCCGCGTCATCCGTCACGGTGTACCCGCCTCCTCGTCGTGGCTGCGGCGGCCGGCGCCGCCCGTCCTGCTCGTCTGCCCGCGCACGCGGGCGCCAACCGGGGGCCCTCGGTCGCCGGGACCCCCGGCGACCCCGGGGTCCGGTCAGCGGCCCAGGCGGCGGTCCTTCAGTGCCGGGAACTGGGAGCGGGTGTCGGCGACCTTGGCCGGGTCCAGGTCCACGGTCAGGACCTCCTCGCCGGGGCCCGCCTCCGCCAGGACCTCGCCCCATGGGTCCACCACCAGGCTGTGCCCGGCCTGCTCCACGCCCGCGTGGGTGCCGGCCAGCCCGCACGCCAGGACGTAGGACTGGTCCTCCACGGCGCGCGCCCGGCTCAGCAGGGTCCAGTGCGAGCGGCGGCGGGCGGGCCAGCCCGCAGCGACGACCATCGTGGTGGCCCCGGCGTCGACCAGGCCCCGGAACAGTTCGGGGAAGCGCAGGTCGTAGCAGGTGGCGATGCCGAGGGTCTGCTCCGGCAGGGCCACGGTGGTCAGGGAGTCCCCGGCCGACATGAGCACCGCCTCGCCCTGGTCGAAGCCGAAGCGGTGGATCTTCCGGTAGGTGGCGGCCAGCTCGCCGGCCGGGGAGAGGACGAGGGCGGTGTTGTAGAGGGAGCCGTCGCCCGCGCGCTCCACGACCGAGCCCGCGTGCAGCCAGACGCCGGCGTCGCGCGCCGCCTTGGACATGGCTTCGTAGGTCGGGCCGTCCAGCGGTTCCGCCTCGGTCTCGAACTGTTCGTAGGCGAAAGCGCCGACCGGCCACAGCTCCGGCAGGACGACGAGATCGGAGCCCGCCTGTTCCCGTACGAGTTCGGCCACCCGGGCACGTCGGGAAGACACCGACTCGCCCTCGTTCACTGCGATTTGGATCATCGAGGCGCGCACACTACCACCGTCCTGGCGTTCAAGCCGTCAACTCGGGCCTACGATCGTCACACGAAAGCACTGCCGGGGTGCTCACCGGCAGCGTAGTTTTGGAAACTGAGTCCACTGCTTCCGAAACGCGCCATTGAACAGCACCGCGAGGGGTCCCGTTGACCGTCCAGCCGCATCCCGCCCTCCAGCCCTATGCCGACGCGTGGACACACTCCATCGAGGCGATATCCGAGTTGGTCCTCCCGTTGCCGGAGGGGGAGTGGAACCGGGCGACACCGTGTCCGGGCTGGTCGGTCCGTGATGTCGTGTCACACATCATCGGCATCGAGTGCGAGCAGCTCGGGGACCCGCGGCCGATCCACACCGTGGCGCGGGACCTGCGGCACGTGGTGGACGAGTTCAGCCGGTACATGGAGGTACAGGTCGACGTACGGCGTCACCACACGGCTCCGGAGATGACCTCCGAGCTGGAGTACACCGTGATCCGGCGCTCCCGGCAGCTGCGGAACGAGAAGCGGGATCCGGCCACGATGGTGCGCGGGCCGCTCGGCGACCAGGTGACGCTGGAGCAGGCCCTGCGGCTGCGGGCCTTCGACGTGTGGATCCACGAACAGGACCTGCGGGCGGCGCTGGGGGTACCGGGGAACTGGGACTCGCCGGGCGCGTACGTGGTCCGGGACCTGCTGCTGGCCGGGCTGCCGAAGGTGGTGGCCAAGCGGGCGGGCGCCCCGGCGAACTCGGCGGTGGTGATCGACGTGCACGGGCAGCTGGAGTTCATGCGGACGGTACGGGTGGACGCGGAGGGCCGCGGCACCGTGGACAAGTCGCCGTCGCTGGGCCCGGCGGTGACCCTGACGATGGACTGGGAGACCTACGTCCGCCTGGCGGCCGGCCGGGTGCGGGCGCACACCGTGGCCGACCGGGTGAAGGTGGAGGGCGACGTGGAGCTGGCGGACGCCATCCTCACGCAGTTCGCCGTGACCCCGTAGGGCCCGGGCTCCTTCACGGCCGACCGGGTACCGCCCCGGTCAGGCCAGTGCGCGGCCCGGTTCCGTCGGGACGGGGCCGGGAGGCGCGGCGGGGCCCGAGACCGTGGCGTGGGCGCGTTCGCGTTCGCGGGCCAGGGCGAGGGGGCGTAGGCGCAGGATGTTCAGGACGCCCACCGCCTCCAGCACGAAGACCGTCGAGAAGGCGATGCGGTAGTTGTCGCCGGTGGCGTCGAGCAGGATGCCCACCGTCAGCAGCGTGGTCATGGACGCGAGGAAGCCGCCCATGTTCGTGATGCCGGAGGCGGTGCCCTGGCGCTCCGCAGGATTCGCCGGGCGGGCGAAGTCGAAGCCGATCATCGAGGCCGGTCCGCAGCCGCCGAGCACCAGGCACAGGGTGACCAGCAGCCACATCGGTGCCCGGTCGCCGGGGTATCCGAGGACCGCCGCCCACAGCAGGGCGGTGAGCCCGACCGTGCCCAGGGCGAGCGGGATCCGCGCGGACTGGCGGCGTCCGACGATCTGGCCGTAGACCAGCCCGAGCGCCATGTTCGAGGCGACGACCAGCGTCAGCAGTCCACCCGCGGTGGTCCGCGACAGCCCCTGCGCCTCGACCAGGAACGGCATCCCCCACAGCAGCAGGAACACCATCGCGGGGAACTGCGTGGTGAAGTGCACCCACAGGCCGAGCCGGGTGCCGGGCTCGGCCCAGGACTCGCGGATCTGCCGGCGTACGAACCCTCCCGAGGCCCCGGCGGTGCGGGGTGCGGGCCCGTGGCCCTCCGGGTGGTCCCGCAGGAACAGCACCAGCGGCACCAGGACCACCAGCCCCGCCGCCGCGCTGCCGGCGAACGCGGCCGTCCAGCCGACCCCGTGCAGGACCGGGGCGAGGACGAGGGTGGAGACGAGGTTGCCCGCCATGCCCACCAGCCCGGCCAGCTGCGCCATCAGCGGCCCGCGCCGGGCCGGGAACCACCGGGTGCCCAGCCGCAGCACCGAGATGAAGGTCATCGCGTCGCCGCAGCCCAGCAACGCCCGTGCCGCGAGCGCCATCCCGTAGGAGGGCGACAGCGCGAAGCCGAGCTGGCCGACGGTGAAGAGCACCGCGCCCAGGGTCAGGACCTTCTTGGTGCCGAGCCGGTCGACCATCAGGCCCACCGGTATCTGCATGCCCGCGTAGACGAGCAGTTGGAGCAGGGAGAAGGTGGCCAGCGCCGAGGCGTTGACGTGGAAGCGGTCCGCGGCGTCCAGGCCGGCCACGCCCAGGCTGGTACGGAAGATCACCGCCACGAAGTAGACGGCGACGCCGATGCCCCACACGGCGACGGCCTTGCGGCCGCCCGGCGGGTCGGCGGGTATACCGGGGAAGCCGTTCACCGGGCCGTTCACCGGGGCGGTCACCGGCCCGGCCCGCGCACCAGGGCCTCGACCCGGCCGATGTGCCCGCGGACCGCCGCGGACGCCGCCTCCACGTCCCCGGCGCGCAGCGCGTCCAGGATCTCGGCGTGCTCGGCGAGGGTGCGGTCGAGCCGTTCGGGGTGGGCGTGCAGCAGGGCCACGCCCATCCGCAGCTGCCGGTCGCGGAGTTGGTCGTAGAGCCGGCACAGGATCTGGTTCCCGGCGTTGCGCACGATCTCGGCGTGGAAGCCGCGGTCGGCGGCCATCATCGCGCCGAGGTCGCCCGCCTCGGCGTGCCGGCGCTGTTCGTCGAGCAGGGCGGCGAGCCGGTCCAGCAGGCCCGGTGGCGCCGGCACGGCTCTGCGTACGGTGAACTCCTCGACCAGGATCCGGGTTTCGAGGACGTCGGTGATCTCCTGCGCGGAGACCTGGAGGACCAGGGCGCCCTTCTTCGGGTACAGCTTGAGCAGCCCCTCGGTCTCCAGCCGCAGCAGCGCCTCGCGGACGGGTGTACGGGAGACGCCGACGGCCGTGGCCAGTTCGCCCTCGGTCAGGAGGGTGCCGCCTTCGTAGCGGCGGTCGAGCACCCCCTGCTTGACGTGCTGGTAGACGCGGTCGGCGGCGGTCGCGGCGGTGGCTGAGGCGGGCATGCGCACAGGATAGATACAACAGAGGTGCAAGCCGTGCCGGGTCCAGGATGTGGACCGGGGGCCCGCGGTCGCGGACCGCGGGCTCCCCGGTCGCCCCGGTACGGTCCCAGGACGCCAGGGTGTGGGCCGCGGTCCGCCCGCTGCATCGAAGGATGTATCGCGCCTTCGTCCGCCCGCAGGACGTACGGGGCCCCGCGCGCCGGGACGCTGAAGTCATGGCCGACACCCTGCTCGCCCCGGCGGCACAGAAGACCGCCAGGCTCCCGCTCCTGGACGTCCTGCGCGGCGCCGCGATCCTCGGCACGCTCATGACCAACGTCTGGATCTTCACCTCGCCCGGCTCGGAGTGGGGGGTGCTCCAAGGCGGTCTGGAACTGCCCGACCCGATCGCCGACCCCTCCGCCGCCCACCTCGCCGAGAGCGTCTTCCGCTTCCTCGCCGACGGCAAGTTCCTGGCCCTGCTGACGGTCCTGTTCGGGGTGGGCCTGGCCATCCAGTTCGACTCCGCCGCCCGCCGCGGCGACCCCTGGCCCGGCCGCTACCCGCGCCGCGCCGCCTTCCTCTTCGTCGAGGGCACCGTCCATTTCGTGCTCGTCTTCGCCTGGGACGTGCTCATGGGGTACGCCGTCACCGCCCTCCTCGTCGCCTGGCTGCTGGCCCGCTCCGAGAAGGTCCGCAGGCGGGCCATGTGGACCGCCGGTGGAGTGCACCTGGCGCTGATCTCCCTGCTGACCCTCGACGCGCTGAGCCGGCCCGCCGGGGCCCCGAAGAGCCCGGACCCGGCCGCCGTCGAGCTGTACGCCCACGGCGGCTATCCCGCCCAGATCGCCTTCCGCCTGGAACACTTCCTCGCGCTGCGCATCGAGCCGGTCTTCTCCTTCGGGCTGCTCGTGTTCCTCTTCCTCCTCGGAGTACGGCTGCACCGCGCGGGCGCCTTCACCGCCACCGCCGAAGGCCACCGCATCCGGACCCGGCTGGCCGTCGGGGGCCTGGGTCTCGGGCTGCCGCTGAACGCCGCGACCACCCTCGGCGGCTCCGACTTCTACCTCCTGGGCCGCTACGGCGCCGCCCCGCTGCTCGCCCTCGGCTACATCGGCCTGATCGGCCTCGCCCTCGACCGGCGGTGGATCCCGGCCCCGGTGAGCCGTGCCCTCGGCTCCGTCGGCCGCACCGCCCTGTCCTGCTACGTCGCCCAGAACCTGCTCTGCATGCTGCTCTGCTACGGCATCGGGCCGGGCCTCGCCGAACGGTTCGGCGGCAGCGGCCCCTGGTGGGTGATGGGCCTGTGGGCGGGCGTGAGCCTGACCTTGGCCGCCGGATCGTGGCTGTGGCTGCGCCGCTTCGACCACGGCCCCCTGGAGGCCGTACAGCGCGCGGCCCTCAGGCCCCGCCGGTGACGGCCACCACCTCCACGTCCAGCACGAACTCGTCGTACGGGGCCTCGTCCGGGTAGGGCGGCCGGATCTGCGCGAAGCGGATCCGGGCGCGGCCCCCGCCCGGGGGCCGCGCCCGGATCAGGTAGGTCCGCTCCACCGGCGCCCCCGGCGACGGAGCCGCCCCGGGCGCGGGCGCGGCGGTGGCCGCGGGGGCCTCCGCCACGCTCACCACGTCCGCGTCGCCGGTGACCTGCCAGGTCCACACGTACCCGCGCGCCCCGCGCCCGACGAGCCGCAGCTCGTACGGCTCGTCCGGGCCCAGCACGATGCTCCGTACCTCCACGCCCGCCCGGTCCTCTCAGCCGGGGCCGATCACCGACCCCTCGTGCCAGCCCGCGCCGTCACGCCAGTAGTGCTGAAGGCGGCGGTCGGTGCGCAGGACGATGACTTCCAGGTTGAACCCGAAACTGCCCTGGAGCATCCCGGTGACCGAGGCGACGTCGTGCCCGAAGACCGCGCCGCGCCGCCACGGCGAGCCGCCCGCGTTGCCGCGCCACCAGTGCTCGACCTGCCCACCGGCGACGGCCACGCACAGCTCGTAGTTCCCGGCGGTGTCCTCGTCGGCGGCCCCGAACTGCCCCTCGATCAGGCAGGGCGCGGAGACGGCCGCCGTACCGCTGCCGAAGATCTCCCCGGCCCGCCAGGTGAAGCCGTTGGGATCGTCGCGCCACCACAGCTGCATGCGGCCGTCGGTGCGGGTGGCGACGAGGTCGAGGTGGCGGGCGCGGGTCTGGACGAGGGCGGGCCCGTAGTGGGCGATGCCGGAGCCGAAGCGGCCGCCGTCGTTCCAGGTCCAGGGGGCGCCGTTGATCCGCCACCAGTGGCCCAGGCGGCCGTCGGCGGTCCGGACGACCACCTCGAAGTTGCCCGGCTTGCCGTAGTCGCTCTGGATGAACGCGGGGGTCGAGCCGACCGCCGCGTCGCCCGGCCCGAAGACGCCGCCGTCGCGCCAGACGGCCGCGGACTGCTCGTAGTACCAGTGGCGCAGCCGGCCGCCGGTGGTCACGTGCAGGGACTCCATGTTGCGGTTGTAGGTGGTGCCGGTGAAGGCGGGCTGCCCGGAGGCGTCGGTGGCGAAGGTGCCGGCGCGGGCCCACGCGAACGGCGGGTCGCCCTCGCGCCACCAGTGCTGGAGGCGGCCGCCGGGGGCGGTGGCGAGGAGCTCGAAGTTGCGGTGGGCGCGGCCGTTGCCGCTCTCGTAGACGTTGCCGGTGTGCAGCCGACGCTTGGTCCACGGGTCGGGGTTGGTGCCGCGCAGGCCGCACTTGGCCCAGTGGTCGATGTTGACCTCGCCGTAGGCGATCCGACCGTAGCCGCCGACGTGGTAGCCCGTCCCCCAGGAGTTCTTGAACAGCCAGCACCCGGCCGCGTCGTCGTAGCCGACGACCAACACGCAGTGCCCGCCCGCGAGATGGTCGCTCGTACGGTGGTACACGCCGGAGCCGAGCGCGAAGAAGTCGTCGTAGACGTCGAAGCAGGCGGTCAGCGGGCCGACCGTGTCCAGCCAGACCTTCTGCTGCTCCACGTCGCCGAGCCGGACGTAGTCGGTGATCCGGACGGTCCGGCCGGACCGGTCCCAACTGGGCGTGTACTCGGCGCGCCAGGCGTCACGACGGGCGGCGGGCAGCCCGGCGGGCGGGGTGCTGTACGGCCAGCAGTCCGGGTCGGCGAGCCCGCCGTTCGCCTTGATCCAGTCGAGGGCGGTCTCCGGGTTGCTGCCCTGGCCGCAGGTGAAACGCAGGCCGTCGTGGACGTCCCCCTCGGAGCGCTCCGCCCATACGTCGTGCTCGATCCGGGCCATGGACTCCACCAGGCCGGTGGCGCCGAAGGCCCAGCAGGAACCGCACGGGTTCTGGTCCTTGACCTTGGTGATCCACGGCCGACCCCAGCGGTCGCGCCAGTCCACGGCGGCGGGTCGGGCCGCGACCGACGGCCCCGCGACCCCGGGCAGCAGCCCGTGGGCGGCGCGGCGGCGGGTCAGGTGCGGATTGCCGCTCGGGTGCCCGATGATCCCCGGCAGATCGATCGTCCCCGCCTCCTCGGCGGTGGTCAGGTTCGCCCCGGGCTCCAGACCGAGCGAGGGCCGCGGCACGGGCTCCTCGTCGGCGAGGTGCTCCAGCACCGTCCAGCGCGCCCCCTGTGCGACGAGTCGCGCGCGCAACTCCCCCACCGATTGCGCAGACTCCTCCGGCATGGCGGCCCCCCAGCTGCAACCGTTCGGATCCAAGACCCGGGAGCGTCTCCCCGGCGCCCGGGGGCGTCAAGGGGGTCCGCACGGTCGCGCGGTGGCACGAGGGGGCGTGCCGCGTCACGGCCCTGCGTATGGTCCGATCATGATCCCCCTGCCCGTGGACACCACCTCGTCGAACCATGGTCTGACCTTCACCGGCGCCGGGGTTCAGTCGTCCAGAGCGATCGCGTTCTTGGCGTGGGTCACGGATTCCTCGGAGGCGGGTCCGCCCGGGTTCTCCGTCGCCAGCGCCTGGTTGAGGTCGACGAAGGGCCGCATCCGCTCCTCGTAGCGGGCGTACGCGGCGCGGTGGTCTCCGCGGGAGCCCGCGAGGGAGTCGGCCAGTACGTGGGCGCCCACCAGGGCCAGGCCGGTGCCCTGCCCCGTGAGGGGGGAGGGGCAGTAGCCGGCGTCCCCGAGCAGGACGACCCGGCCGCGGGACCACCGGTCCATGCGGATCTGGGCCATGGCGTCGCAGTAGAAGTCGCCGGCCTCGCGGGCGGCCTCGGCCAGGCGCGGCCCTTCCCACCGCAAGGACTCCAGCCGGTCGACGACGGTCCGCCGCAGGGCCTCGGCGGTGCGCAGCTCCGGGGCGAGCGGGGCGGACTCGAAGCCGAAGGCGACGCGCAGTTCGGTGTTGTCGCGCACGGGCATGATGCCGAAGCCCATGTCCGCGTCCCGCAGCCACATCTGCCAGTCCCGCAGGTCGAGGAAGTTGTCGGTGCCGAACACCGAGAGGTAGCCGCCCAGGTGGTGGGTGTAGGGCTCCTCGGGTCCGAAGGACAGGCGGCGCACGGTGGAGTGCAGGCCGTCGGCCCCGACGACGAGGTCGAAGGTGCGCGGCGCCGCGTGCCCGAACTCCACCCGCACCCCGTCCTCGTCCTCCTCCAGCCCGGTGACGGTGTCGCCGAAGAGGTACTCGACGTCGGCGCGGGTGTGTTCGTGGACGATCCGCACCAGGTCCTCGCGCAGCACCTCGATGTCCTCGCCGTCGAGGCGGCCGCTGCTGAAGGTCGCCTCGGTGGAGCGGCCGACCTCGCTGCCGTCGGGGCCGAGGATCGACATGCCGCGCATCCGGGTGCGTACCCGGCTCGCCCGCTCCAGCAGGCCCATGCGCCGCATCACGTCGAGCGCGACGCCACGGATGTCCACGGCCTGCCCGCCGCCGCGCACGCCCGGGGCGCGTTCGACGACGGTGGGCTCGAAGCCTTGGCCGTGCAGGAGGTGGGCGAGGACGGGACCCGCGATGCCGCCGCCGGAGATGAGTACGGTCCGCATGAGAAGCTCCTTCGGTGATCTGTACGCTGTACGCATTCTGAATGTACGACGTACACGCAGACCTCTCAACTGGCGAAACACCGCATCTGTACTAGTTCAGAACGGCCTCGACGGAGATCGTCACTGATACCCTCTGCACTAGTACAGGACGGAAAGGCAGCAGAACGTGACGCAGACCACAGGCACGGCGGGCGCGGCAGGCGATCCGCCCTACCTGCGCATCGTCGCCACGATCCGGCGACGCATCGCGGACGGGGAACTCGCGCCCGGGGACCGGGTGCCCTCCACCCGGCAGATCGCCGCGGAATGGGGCGTCGCACTCGCCACCGCCACCAAGGCCCTGACCACCCTGCGCATGGAGGGCCTGGTCGAGGCCCGTCCCCGGATCGGCACGGTCGTCGCCGGGAGCACCCCCGCTGCACCGGCCCGCCGGCGCCCCTCGCCCGCCCCGGACACCGAGCCGGAGCTGACCCTCGACCGGATCGTCCGCGCCGCCGTCGAGATCGCCGACGCCGAGGGACTCGCGGCGCTCTCCATGCGCGGTGTCGCGGCCCGGCTCGGCGTCGCGCCGATGTCGACCTACCGGTACGTCCCCGGCAAGGAGGAGCTGATCCTCCTCATGGCCGACGCCGCCTACGGCGAGGAGTCCCCCGCCGACGCCACCGCCGGCGCCGCCTTCGCCGCCGGGGACTGGCGGGCGCGTGTCGAGGTGGGCGCCCGGACCCTGTGGCGGCTCTACCGCAAGCACCCGTGGCTGGCCCGGATCGGCTCCCTGACCCGACCGCTGCTGGTGCCCAACCTGCTGGTCCACGGCGAGTGGATGCTGGGCGCCCTCGACGGCCACGGACTCGACCCGACCGCGCTCTTCGACATCCACGTCCTGCTCTACAGCCATGTGCACGGCCTGGCGGTGCACATGGAGCTGGAGGCCGACGCCGAAGCCACCACGGGCCAGTCGGAGGACCAGTGGATGGACAGCCGCGCCCCCGTCCTGCGGGAGCTGGTGGACTCCGGCCGCTTCCCGACCTTCGCCAAGGTCGTCGGCTCCTTCGAGAACGGCTACGACCTGCGGCTCGACGCGCTGTTCGAGCTCGGTCTGCGAGCCCTCCTCGACGGCCTGACCCCCGTCGTCGAAGGCCCGGGACGCTCCCGCGGCCCCGGGCCGGCGCCCGTATAGGGTCGGGCCGTATGGGGACGTGGATCGCGCCGAGCGCCATCGAGAGAGAGCTGTACGAGGCCAAGTCCGCCGGTGACTGGGCCGCCTACTTCGACGTACTGGCCCGCACTCCGCTGTACGTGGCGCAGTCCCGCAAGCGGTCCGACGAGCACCCCGACTCGGTGTTCTTCCACGCCACCCCGGACCGGACGCTCGTCGTCCACACCCCCGGCATGCTGCCCGCCCCCACCCCCGAGACGGTCTACGAGTCCCGGAGCCTGCGCTGGTTCTCCGAGGTCTGGGACGCCGACGACCCCGCCTTCCTCGCCGTGAACCCGCGGTCCCCCGTCGAGGCCTACCTCACCACCACCCCCGCCGACCTGGCCCGCTGGCGCGCCCACGCGGAGGCCGCCCCGCACTACGGCCTGCCCGAGGGCAGGATCCACGCCCTGTTCACCGGCGGCCCGCTGCACGGGCCCGTCGCCCACGGCCTCGCCGTCGGCTGCCATCTCGCCGTGACGAACGGCGAGTTCTGGAACTCCCTCGCCCACCACGGCAGCGGCTACCAGTACGAGCGCCACCGCGTCGCGAAGAGCTGGAGCATCACCGACCGGCCCGACTGGCTCGCCACCCTGGACACCCTGCTGGACCGCGGGATGGTCAGCCCCGTCTGGGAGTACGCGCTCCGCGTCCGGCGCGCCCTCGCCTCCGACTTCGCCGGACCGGTGGACATCGAGCACTGGCGGCACGTCGCCGAGGCGAGCCTGCGCCGCGGCGCCGAACGCGCCGCCGAACCGCAGCTCACCCCCGACGGCGTCACCGGCGCCCGACCGCGTCCGGCGGCCGAGGTCGAGGGGGAGATAGCCGGTGTCAAACGCCTCATCGGGCGGATCACCCGCTACGAACAGCGCTTCCGGGCCGACGGACTGCTCCCCGAGGACGGCTGGGTCCGCTCGGTGGAGGGCTGGGACATCGGCCGGGCCTCGCAGATGGCCCGCTGGGGCGTCAGCTGCCGCTACGGTACCGTCGCCGAGGCCGAGAAGGCCGTACTGCGCGCCGGGGAGGCCGCGCGTGACATGTACCGCTCGTGGGCGGAGTTCTCCGCCGGGTACGTCCTCGGCCGGTGTCTGCACTTCGACGAGGAGGAGTTCGGCACCTGGTACACGACCGCCTTGGCCGCCCATCTCGCCCTGACGACCGACCCGGCCAGCCCCTGGCTCAACATTCCCTGGAAATGAGCCGGGTTCCGTCCGCACCGTCGCCGACCTCGGGTAGTCGACGGCCCCGGCCGTAATCCGACGGCACGCCACCGGTCCTCCGACTAGCCTCGCGACCATGACTGTTGAGCTGAACGAGACCGTGCGGGGGCTGCTCGACGCGCCGCACCCCGCAGTCCTGTCGACCATCAACCCCGACGGAAGTCCCCAGAGTTCGGTGATCTGGGTGACCCGCGACGGCGGCGACCTGCTGGTCTCCACCGAGCAGGGCCGCCGCAAGGAGCGCAACATCGTCCGGGACGGTCGGGTCGGCCTGACCGTCTTCGACCTGGCCAACCCCTTCCTCTACGTGGAGATCCGCGGCACGGCCACCGTGACCGAGGACATCGGCCGGGCGGTGGCCGTCCGCATCGCCGAGGAGTACATGGGCCCGGGCGCCGGCAAGGAGTACGCGGACGCCCCGGCGGAGGACGTCCGCGTGGTCGTCCGCATCACCCCGACGAAGGTCCTGGGCAACGCGGCCCGGTAGGCCGACCCGACCGGGGCCGACCGGGCACCTCAGGGGAGTTCGGGCCGGACCTCGGACCAGGCGTCGACCGCCCTCGCCGACGGGTCGGTGTCCGCGAGGTGGGGCCGGACGAGCACCAGCCACGGGATCAGGCTCTTGATCCGGCGCAGATGCCGGATCCGGTGGTACGGGAGGTCCCGCCAGGCCCGGCCCTGCGCCGCGGCCTGCCCCGGTTCCAGGTCCATCAGCGCCAGCAGCTCCCGGCACAGGGCGGCCGGGTCACCGCCCCGGTCCGGGCCGAACTGTTCGATCAAGTAGACCTGTACGGAGGCCAGTTCGGGCGCCCTCAGCAGCTCGGGCCCGCCCTCGGCCCGCGCGCAGCGGTGGGTGGCGGCCAGCGCGACCCGGCCCCAGCGCAGCCGGATCGCGTCCGGCAGCCGCTCGTCGCGCATCCGCACCCCGGCCAGGACGCGCAGGGTCCGCGGGTGCGGTTCGTCGCGCAACGGCGGGTCGGTGGCCAGCCAGGCCTCCAGTTCCTCCAGCGCGTGCCCGTCGGGCGGCACCGAGGTCAGCACCTGCCCCCGGGTGAGGAGGGCGACCATGGCACCCGCGAGGTGGACCTTCGCGATGTGCCCGGCCTCGAAGGAGCCGACGGCCCGCCCGTGCCGCTCGATCCGGCGCAGGCCGATCCGGGACTCCCCGACGGCGTAGACCTGTCCGGCCCGGGCCACCCCACCGACGCACCGGACCACGCACACGCCGCCCGTGACGTCGGCCTCCTCGACGGAGTACACCTGCAGTTCGGCGATGGACACCCGCGCCCCCTTCCCCGGGCGGAGGTTACCTCGCGGACCGTACGGACGCCCTCACGGGGAGCCCTGGACCCGCTCCAGCAGGGGCGCCGCCCAATCCGGCAGGGCGGCGGCCCGCGGGCGGGGCGGGCGGGGGTCCGAGGTGATGCCGATGCCGCCCGCCGGGTCGCCGTGGACGAACTGCCGCGACCACGCCAGCCAGGAACGCACGAACACGTTCGCGCTCCACGCCAGGGCCAGGGCGCCGCGCCGCTCGGGCACCTCGTACCAGTAACTGGTGAGCACCACGGCCCGGGAGACCGCCTCGTCCGGGTCCCGCGGCCGGGAATCGGTGGTGAGCCCGGCGGCCAGCACCGATGCCGCGAACCGGTTGTCCGCGAGCAGTCCGCCGCTGTCGCAGACGATCGAGTCCAGCAGGTCCGCCGGGAGGTCCACGGCGGCCCGCTCCAGCCGCGTCAGCAGCTCCGGCAGGCGCGGATCGCCGGCCGTGTCCGGGCCCGGGACCACCCGCAGGTCGGCCGGCAGCCCCTCGTCACCCCTGCGGGCGGCCAGCAGGTGCAGGTACGCCAGCGCGCGCAGGGTCTGCCAGCGGCAGAGCGTGTCGAGCAGCTCGACGCGGGAGGCGCGGAAGGCGAGCCGCACCGGCCAGTCGGCGGCCCGGACCTCGTCGCCGAGCACCCTCAGCTCCGCCGGCACCGGGGCCGGGAAGACCCGGCTGCGGCCCGGGTCGTAGGACGGCTCGGCGTGGTAGCCCGGCCAGTCGGGCGCGGGCTCGCGGGGGGTGGGAGCGGGGCTACTCATTGATCTCGTCGGGTTTCGGGGTGCGCCACTTCGCCTGATCCTTGCCATCGCGGGGGGTGATGTAGTTGGAGAGGTCCTCCGGCTCGATGTGGTACGCGTGGATCATATTGTCCTGGCGGATGATGGCCACCGGCCTGGACGGGTCGAGGCTGCGGTCGATGATGATCCGCGCCCCCGTCGCGTCGTCGACGTAGTTGGCCGGCGACTGCAGATGACCCCGCAGGTACTTCTCCAGTTTCACCTCGTCGCCGTTGATGCCTTTGAGGTAGTGGTTGTCCTTGCCGCTCTCCGCCTCGTTGAGCTGGTGGTCGACGCCCTGCGCCGCCCGGGTGCTGTCCGAGTAGGGCGCCAGCCCGAAGGGATCGCACCACCGATGGGGGTCGGCTACGTACGTCACCGGGTTGGGGGCCGCCGCCAGGCCCAGCGGGTCCGGGCTCAGGTAGCGGGCGGTCTCGGGGTCGTAGGTGCGGAAGTAGTTGTGGTGCAGGCCCGATTCGGCGTCGAAGTACTGGCCGGGGAACCGCAGGGGCGTGTACGCCGTGGCGTCCCGGTTCCAGGCCGTCGAGCCCCACAGCGTGGAGCGGCTGCGCCAGGCCAGTTCACCGCGCTCGTCGACGAGTTCGGTGGGCGCGCCCACCAGGTCGGTGACGATGGCGTAGAACCGCTCGTCCACCACCTCCTGGCGCGCGTCGAGCATCCGCTCCGTCTGCGCGATCGGCTGCAGACCGCGGTGGTCCCAGGTCAGGGCGATCCCGCCGGCCGCCTGCGCCGAGGTGCTCGTCTGCTCGCACAGCACGCTGCCGTCCCAGGTGAAGACCGTGCGCTCGGCCACCGCCAGGCCGTCGGGCGTCATCCGTTCCTTCGCCGTACGCCGCCCCAACGGGTCGTACGTGTACCGCCAGCGCGTCCCGTCCGGGGTGGTGACGGCGGTGATCCGGTCCTCGGCGTCCCAGGTGTAGCGCCAGGTGTCGGGCTTGCGCGAGAGCCGGGGCTTCTGGCGGAGCACCACCCGGCCGAGGGCGTCGTACTCGTGGCGGACCCGGCCCGCGCCCGTCAACCGGGTGCCCTCGTAGGTGCGCGGTCCGGTGGCGTCCTGGCCTCCGGGGTGGTCGCCGGGCCAGGACGCGGAGGTCTGGTTGCCGGCCTCGTCGTAGGCGTAGCGCTCGGTCCAGTTCTCGGCGTGCACCGCCGTCACCCGGCCGCGCGGGTCGAGGTCGAAGCTGCGCGGCCCGGCCAGCAGGTCGTCGACCGCGGTGAGGAGCCCGTCGGAGCGGTAGGTGTACCCGCGGCGCTGCACCACGGCCTGCCCGGAGCCCGTCAGCCGCTGCTCGACCAGCCGGCCGGTGTCGTCCCACGCCTGGTCGAGGGTGACGGCGTCGCCGTACCTACGGCTGAGTTCCTGGCCCGCCGCGTCGTGGGTGAAGTCGATGCGGCGGCCGGAGGTGGTCAGGGCGTCGTGGCGGCCGCCGACGTCGTACCCCCAGGTGGCCACGGCCCCCGTCGGGGTGGTCCGGCCGGTGCGGCGGCCCAGGGCGTCGTAGCGGTAGGTGAGGGTGCGGCCGTCGACCGTCTCCTGGAGGAGCCGGCCCGCCCGGTCCCGCAGCCGGGTCAGCACGCTGTCCCCGCACACCGCGACGGCGAGCCGGTCGAAGACGTCGTACTCGTACGTCGTCACCGTGCCGCCCGCGTCCTTGCGCACGGTGTGCCCCTGGGCGTCCCGTTCGAAGGTGATCCGCTGCCCGAGGGCGTCGGTGCGGGTGACGAGCCGGCTCGCGGGATCGTAGCCGTAGTCGAGCGCCCGGCCGTCGAAGTCGGTCTCCCGGACGAGCCGGCCCGCCGGGTCGTAGGCGTACTCCCAGGTCATGCCCTGCGGATTGCGGACCTCGGTCAGTCGCAGCTCGGCGTCGTACGCGTAGGTGTGGCGCGCGCCGTCGGCGTCGGTGCGGGCGGCGAGGAGGTCGAAGTGGGTGTACTCGAAGTGCACCGCCCCGGCGTCCGGACCGTCCCCGTCCGTACGGGTCAGGCAGTTGCCCTCGCCGTCGTAGGTCCACGAGCGGCGGCGTCCGTCCGGGTCGGTCCGGTGCAGCGGCTTGCCCTCGACCGTCCACTCCATGCGCGTGACCGCGCCGAGCGGGTCGGTGACCGACGTGATGCGCCCGAAGGCGTCCCGTTCGTACGTGGTGGTGGCGCCGAGCCGGTCGGTGACGGCGAGCGGCAGCCCGGCCCGGTCGGTGCGGATCCGGGTGACCGCGCCCATGGGGTCGGTGACGGTGGTGAGGTGGCCGTGCTCGTCGTGGCCGAAGTGGGTGACCGTCCCGTCGGGGCGGCCGACCGAGGTGCGGTTCGCGCGTTCGTCGTAGGTCTGGCGGACGACCGAGCCGTCCACGGAGACGACTTTGACGGGACGCCCGAGGTCGTTGTACTCGGCGCGCGCCTCCCGGCCGTCGGGCCGGACGAAGGAGACCAGGCGGCCCGTGTCGTCGAAGGTGCTGCGGGTGGTGTGGCCGAGCGGGTCGGTGTGCGCGATCCGGTGGCCGCCGCCGTCGTACGCGTACCGGGTGACCGCGCCGAGCGGGTCGGTCTCGGCCACCACCCGGTAGCGCTCGTCGATCAGATAGCTGCGGGTGTGCCCGGCGGCGGTCGTCATCCGCGTCACACGGTGACCGGTCCGCGGGTCCACGTCGTCGTAGCGGAAGGTGAGGGCGATGTGGCCCGCCTCACCGGCCTCCGCGACGCACCGGTCGAGGTCGTCGTAGGCGTACTCGTAGCGGCGGTCGTTCGTGTCGGTCCACGCGGTGATGCGGGCGCGGTCGTCGTAGGTGAACCGCAGCGGCAGTCCGGAGGAGTTGGTGACCTCGGTCAGGTTCCCGTCGGTGTATCCGTACGCGAGGACGCGGCCGCCGCCGACCAGGTGCAGGGCGGTGATCCGGCCGCCGTCGGTCTCGAAGCCCAGTCGGTAGCCGCCGGAGTGGGAGATGCCCAGCGGTGTGCCGTGCGCGTCGTACTCGAAGACGACGTGGTTGCCGTTCGGATCCTCCAGTTGGGCGATCGGCGCGATGCCGTTCTCGGCGCCGTCGACCGGTGGGGTGAACCGGCGCACGGTGCCCGTCATCGGGTCCGTCAGCGTCCAGTCGCCGTCCGCGGTGCGCGCCAGCGGCCGGCGCGGGCCCGACGCCGACACGGGCAGCACGGGCACACCGGGCGCGGGATGCGGATAGCCGACCCGCAGGCCGTCCTCGGAGACCAGGACGACGCCCTTCGCGTCGATCTCCAGGTGCTGGTCGATCGTGGAGGACCAGGTCGGGCCGAACCAGCGGCCCGCCAGGTAGCCGGACTCCGCCCGGCGGGTGAACGCGAACGGGAAGGTACCGGGGAGGACCAGGTCCGTCTGCGGGAGGTACATCCGGCCGGTGGCGAGGTCGACGGGGTCGGTGCCCTCGCTGGGCTTGTCCCCGTCGGACCGCTCACCGTGGTGCGGTCCGTGCCGGTCGGTCTCCCTGCGGCCCGGACCCTTCGCGTCGTCCAGGTCGTCCAGGTGCCGTGCGGCCGAGCCGGCCTTCTTGGCGGCGCCCAGGCCCTTGGAGCCGATGAGTTCGGGCAGGATCTTGCCCACGCCCTCGGAGGGGTCCTTCATGAACTCGTCGAGCATCTGCTTGCCCGCGCCCCACGGGTCGTTGGCCATGGTGACCAGACCGGCGGCCGTCGAGTTGAGGTTCGTCATGTACTCGGCGGGATGGGTCAGGTTGTACGGGTCGGTCGGGTTCAGGGCGCGGGCGAAGTTGACGAGGCCGGCGGTGCCCTTGACGACACCGCCGGCCAGGTGGGTCTGCGCGAGGTCCAGGTAGTCCATGCCGTCCTGGAGCTGCGCGGCGTACGAGGGTTTGGGCGGGGCCGCGTCACGGGCCGCCCGGATCGCCGTACGGGCCGTCTCCGCGACCTCGTTGCGCTGTTTGCGCGCGGTGTCGAGCTTGTCCTGGGCGGCCTTGGCCAGCGGAACGCCGGGATCGGTGAAATCGTCCGCCGGTCGCGGTGGCAGCGTGTCCTTCTTCGCCTCGACCGCGTCCTTGTAGACGTCGATCGACTTGTTGTAGGCGTTGCGCGCGTCCTGCGAGGCCTTCTTGGCCTTGTTGTAGTCCTCCAGGGCCTCCTTGGCCTGGCCCTGCGCCCACTCCACGGTGTCGGCGAACCGGTTGATCGCGTCGGCGGCCTTGCCGAAGGACTCGGCCGCCTTGAACCAGCGCGGCGGCTCCTTGGCTATCGCGTCCCGGAACGCGTCCGCCGAGGCGCCCTTCAGACCGTCACCCTCCAGGGCCTTCAGGCCGTTGCCGACGAGGGTGAACGAGAGCTCGAAGTCGCTCAGGTGCGAGACCTGCGCGCGGATCTTCGACACGCTGCCGTAGACCAGCTTCTTCGGGTCCTCGGTCTGCCCGAGCTCCATCTCGGCGACGTCCGCGCCGAGCTGGTTGGCGGCGGAGCGGCTCTTGTCGCGGATCCAGTCGCCCGCCTCGTCGAGGCCGACGTCCTCCGCCACGTCGGCGACCTTGTCGCCGGTCCACTCGATGGCGTCGCCGACGTCCTCGACCCGGTCCTCGGCCCAGTCCTCGACGGAGTCCGGTACGAAATCCCTCCAACCCATCGGTCAGCGCCCCCCGTCCGCCTGGTCCAGCAGGTCCTTCAAGGAGCCGATCTTCCCGCTGGAGGTCAGCTTGTCCCCCGTGTCCGACCAGGTCTGCTCGATGTCCTGCGCGCTCTTCTCGAACGACTCCGCGCTGTAGTCCGGCTTGTAGACGTCGGCCCGGAAGATGTCGCCCCAGCCCTTCTGCTCGATCTCGTCCTCGCTCGCGTGCGGGTTGCCGTACGCGGCGTTGGCCGCGACCTTGAACGCGCCCTGGAGGTACTGGTCCTCCTCCCACACCGTGCCGGCGGCGATACCGAGGGAGCGCGCGAGGGTACTGGCGTTCTGGACGAGGCTGCGCACGCCCCATTCCCAGAGCTCGCAGAAGTCCTCGAAGTCGGTGGCCAGCCCCATGTGGCCGGCCTCCATGCCGGTCATGGCCAGGTCGCCGAAACCGGCCCCCTGCGAGGCGCCGGCCGCGTCCGAGGACTCGCGCAGCTCGGCGATGGCCCCGCGCAGGCCCTTCTGGATGCCCGCGACCGCGGCCGGCGAGACCTCCAGGTCCCCGTCGCCCGCCATCAGGCGGCATCCGTACGGTCGACGGCGCAGGCCTCGGGCACGATGCCCACGACCGGCGGGAACAGCATCGCCGCGTTCTCGTCGGCCACGTTCACCGCGACGCCCGCCGGTCCGTCGATCATCGGGACGATCACGTCGACCAGCCGTGCGCCGAGGATCGCGAGGTACTCCCACTCGCGGTCCCCGGCCCCGCGCGCCTGCGCGAAGCGGGCGAGGGCCGCCTCGTCCGTGAACGCGTACACCCAGCGGACGCCGCCCTGGACGGCGGACATCAGGCCCCCGCCGGGCCCGTGCTCCAGCGGGGCCAGCAGCACCGACCTGCGAAACTCACCCACCAGGCGCCCGGGTTCACCCGCTCCGTCGTGGTAAGCGGCGATTTCTTCGGTCAGTTCCATCCGCTGGTCCCCTCTCGTACGAGCAGTGGCACGACAGAAGAAACGTATCCCGGACGTCGGACGGTTCCTCCGACACCCGTTGTATCTCGGCGACTTCATGGCCGCGCGAAGGCCGATGGCCGGTCTCCACGAGGGAGACCGGCCATCGGGTGGGGCGTTCTACGTGTTGCTACGACCAGGTGATCAGGCGGCGGGGGTGTTCCAGGACCGACGCGATGTCGGCCAGGAAGCGGGATCCGAGCTCGCCGTCGATCAGACGGTGGTCGAAGGACAGCGCCAGGGTGGTGACGTGGCGCGGCTTGACCTTGCCCTTGTGGACCCACGGCTGGAGCTTGATCGCACCGACCGCGAGGATCGCGGACTCGCCCGGGTTCAGGATCGGCGTACCGGTGTCGACGCCGAAGACGCCGACGTTGGTGAGGGTGATCGTGCCGTTCTGCATGTCCGCCGGGGAGGTCTTGCCGTCACGGGCCGTGGCGACCAGCGCGGACAGCGACTCCGACAGCTCGCCGAGGGTCTTGGCGTGCGCGTCCTTGATGTTCGGGACGATCAGCCCGCGCGGGGTCGCCGCCGCGATGCCCAGGTTGACGTAGTGCTTGAGCACGATCTCCTGGGCCGCCTCGTCCCAGGACGCGTTGACGTCCGGGTTGCGGCGGACGGCCACCAGCACGGCCTTGGCGATGAGCAGCAGCGGGTTGATCCGCAGCCCCGCGAGGTCCGGGTCGGCCTTCAGCTCCTGGACCAGCTTCATCGTGCGCGTCACGTCGAAGGTGATGAACTCGGTGACGTGCGGCGCGGTGAACGCCGAACCGACCATGGCCTGGGCGGTGACCTTGCGGACGCCCTTGACCGGGATACGGGTCTCCCGCACCGAGGCGTCGACCGCGGGGGCCGCGGCCTGCGCGACGGGCGCGGCCACCGCTGCCGGGGCGGCGGCCGGAGCCGCCGCGGGGGCGGCTGCCTGCGGGGTGATCGCCGCGGCGGCCGCCGCGTGGACGTCCTCCCGGGTCACGACCCCGCCGTCGCCGGTGGGGACCACCGAGGCCAGGTCGATGCCGAGGTCCTTGGCGAGCTTGCGCACCGGCGGCTTGGCCAGCGGCCGCTCACCGCTCGGCTGCGCCGGGACCGCGGGGAGCGGCGCCGGTGCGGCCGGAGCCGCCGGAGCGGGCGCGGCCACCGGGGCCGCCGTGCCGTTCTGCGCGGCCACGGCGGGCGCCGGGGCGGCCTTGCGCGGGCGGCGCTTGGTGGAGGCCTCGGAGACCCCGTAGCCGACCAGCACGGGCTGGCGGGCGGCCGGGGCCGGCTCGGCGGCGGCCGGGGCCGCCTCCACGGCCGCGGCGGCGGGGGCCGGGGCCTCCGCCTCGCCCGTCTGCACCGAGATGATGACCTGGCCGACGTCGACCGTGGTGCCCTCCTCGAAGAGGAGCGCGTGCACGACACCGTCGAACGGGATCGGCAGTTCCACGGCGGCCTTGGCCGTCTCGACCTCGCACACGACCTGACCGTCGGTGACCGTGTCACCGGGCTGGACGTACCACTTGAGGATCTCGGCCTCGGTGAGGCCCTCGCCCACATCGGGCATCTTGAATTCGCGGATGGTCATGACGCGGGTCTCCTAGTACGCCAGCGAGCGGTCGACGGCGTCGAGCACCCTGTCCAGGCCGGGCAGGTACTCGTCCTCCAGGCGGGCCGGCGGGTACGGGGCGTGGAAACCGCCCACGCGCAGGACCGGCGCCTCCAGGTGGTAGAAGCACCGCTCCGTGATGCGAGCGGCGACCTCCGCGCCCACGCCGAGGAAGACCGGCGCCTCGTGGACGACCACGAGCCGGCGGGTCTTCTCGACCGAGGCCTGGATCCCGTCGAAGTCGACCGGGGACATCGAGCGCAGGTCGAGGACCTCCACCGACTTGCCCTCCTCGGCGGCCGCGGCGGCGGCCTCCAGGCAGACCTTCACCATCGGACCGTAGGCGGCCAGGGTGACGTCCGAGCCCTCGCGGCTGACGCGCGCCTTGTGCAGCTCACCGGGGATGGCGTCGAAGTCGACCTCACCCTTGTCCCAGTAGCGGCGCTTCGGCTCGAAGAAGATCACCGGGTCGTCGCTGAGGATCGCCTGCTGGAGCATCCAGTAGGCGTCGCTCGCGTTCGAGGGCGAGACCACCTTGAGGCCCGGCACGTGCGCGAAGAGCGCCTCGGGGGACTCGCTGTGGTGCTCGACCGCGCCGATGCCGCCCGCGTACGGGATACGCACGACGACGGGCATCTTGACCTTGCCCAGGGCGCGGGCGTGCATCTTCGCGAGCTGCGTGACGATCTGGTCGTACGCGGGGAAGACGAACCCGTCGAACTGGATCTCCACGACCGGCCGGTACCCGCGCAGGGCCAGACCGATGGCGGTGCCGACGATGCCGGACTCGGCGAGCGGGGTGTCGATGACCCGCTCCTCGCCGAAGTCCTTCTGCAGACCGTCGGTGATCCGGAAGACGCCGCCGAGCTTGCCGACGTCCTCACCCATGATCAGGACCTTGGGGTCCTGCTCCAGCGCCTTGCGCAGCGACTCGTTGAGCGCCTTGGCGATCGACATCTTTTCGACAGCCATCAGTGACCCTCCTCGAAGGACGCGAGGTAGGCGGCGAACTGGGCGCGCTCCTCGTCGACGAGCGCGTGCCCGTCCGCGTAGACGTTCTCGAAGATCGCCATGGTGTCCGGGTCGGGCATGGCACGCACGGCCTCGCGCACGCGCTTGCCCATCGCCTCGCTCTCCGCCTCCAGCTCCGTGAAGAACGCCTCGTCGGCGCCCCCGGTGGCCAGCAGGTGGGCCTTCAGGCGCAGGATCGGGTCCTTCGCCTCCCAGGCCGCCGTCTCCTCGTCCCGCCGGTACTTCGTCGGGTCGTCGGAGGTGGTGTGCGCGCCCATGCGGTACGTGAACGCCTCGACCAGGGTCGGGCCCTCGCCGCGGCGGGCCCGGTCCAGGGCCCAGCGGGTCACGGCCAGGCAGGCCAGCACGTCGTTGCCGTCGACGCGTACACCCGGGAAGCCGAAGCCCTGCGCGCGCTGGTAGAGCGGCACGCGCATCTGGCGCTCGGTCGGCTCGGAGATCGCCCACTGGTTGTTCTGGCAGAAGAACACCACGGGGGAGTTGTAGACGGCGGAGAAGGTGAACGCCTCCGCGACGTCGCCCTGGCTGGACGCGCCGTCGCCGAAGTAGGCGATGACCGCGGAGTCCGCGCCGTCCTTGGCCACACCCATCGCGTAACCGGTCGCGTGCAGCGTCTGCGAGCCGATGACGATCGTGTAGAGGTGGAAGTTGTTGGTGTTCGGGTCCCAGCCGCCGTGGTTCACGCCGCGGAACATGCCGAGCAGGTTGGTCGGGTCGACCCCGCGGCACCAGGCCACGCCGTGCTCGCGGTACGTCGGGAAGACGTAGTCCTCGTCGTTCAGCGCCCGGCCGGAGCCGATCTGCGCGGCCTCCTGGCCGAGGAGCGAGGCCCACAGGCCCAGCTCGCCCTGACGCTGCAGGGCGGTCGCCTCGCCGTCGAACCGACGGGTCATGACCATGTCGCGGTACAGCCCGCGCAGGTCCTCGGTGGTGATGTCGGCGACGAAGGGGGCGAACTCGGCGTTCTCCGCGTTGTCGACGCGGTCCCCTTCGGGCGTCAGCAGCTGTACGAGCTGAGGTACGGCGTCCTGCGTCTGCGCGGTGGCAGCGGCGGGCTTGGCGGCGGCGTTCGCCGCGCCTGCCGCCCGCTTGGTGCCGCTGCTGCGTCGCGGCTTGCGCGCGGCAGTGCTCTCCACGGTCACGTGTGCTCCTCCGTCGGTCCGGCACCCGGGTTCTCCGGGGTCCAGTGCGGCTCACCTGTATCCGTAACGAGCGCACGGGGTGGGTGCGCCTCGCGTACGGGGATTCAGGCGTGACAGGTGTCCCGGCGAGTGCCCTGCGCAATGCACGTTACCCAGTGTGTCGCATAACTGCGAAACCCCGTTTGACCTGCGTTTTTGCTTGGATTTCCTAGTAAAGACGCAGCAACGGGAACAACCACTGGTCACAGCCTTGCAGGGGCCGGGAACAACGGCACGTTATCCCGGGTAACTCCGGCAGGGAAGGGGTGAGTGTGTGAAACTGACTTCGTGCGCGAAGACGGAAAAATCAAGGTATTCCTCCTGGACGACCACGAAGTGGTGCGTCGGGGCGTCCACGAGCTCTTGTCGGTCGAAGAGGACATCGAGATCGTCGGCGAGGCCGGTACCGCCGCGGATGCCTTGGTCCGGATCCCCGCCACCCGTCCCGACGTGGCCGTCCTCGACGTGCGCCTCCCCGACGGCAGCGGTGTGGAGGTCTGCCGCGAGGTCCGCTCGCAGGACGAGGGCGTCAAATGCCTGATGCTGACCTCCTTCGCCGACGACGAGGCACTGTTCGACGCGATCATGGCCGGCGCCTCCGGTTACGTGCTCAAGGCGATCCGTGGCAATGAGCTGCTGAGCGCCGTACGCGACGTCGCCGCCGGCAGGTCGCTCCTCGACCCGATCGCCACCGCCCGTGTGCTGGAGCGGCTGCGCGACGGTGGCAGGACCGGCCGAGGCGACGACCGTCTGGCGAACCTCACCGAGCAGGAGCGGAAGATCCTCGACCTGATCGGCGAGGGTCTGACCAACCGCGTGATCGGTGAGCGCCTGCACCTGGCCGAGAAGACGATCAAGAACTACGTCTCCAGCCTGCTCTCCAAGCTGGGCATGGAGCGCCGCTCCCAGGCTGCCGCCTACGTGGCCCGCCTGCAGGTCGAGCGCCGCTGACCCCACCGCTCGCGCACACTCCCGCCGTCACGCTTCGTGGCGGTACGCGGGACCAAGGTCCTGGGTGCTCGGGGCGGGCTGCTCTTCCCCGACGGGTGTCGGTGACCGAGAGTGGACGCCATGTCCCCCGAGGAACTCCACGCCGTCGACCTGCTGCGCCGGGTGCCGTACGGCCGCGTGGCCACCAGCATGCGCGCGCTGCCGTTCCTCGCGCTCGCCCGGCACATCGTGGTGGACGGCGGGGTGGTTCTGAGAATGCATTCCGGTTTCGGCCACCACCAGGCCTGCGACGGCAGTGTGGTGGCGTACGGGGCCGACAATTCCCATTCGTCCGACGCGGAACTCTGGTCGGTCCAGTTCACCGGAACGGCGCAGGTCATCGAGCCCACCAACGCCGAACTGGAGCTCTTCGGTCCCGTTCCGCATTTCATCGACGGCCAGGTCTTCGACCCCGTCCACATGCGTATCGAACCCCAGTTCGTCACTGTGCACTCGCTCGCCCGGAATCCGGACCGGCGGTACGAGCACGCGCTCTGACCCGCACTCACGCGGATACGGGGACGGGCCCGGCGGAATCAATTCCGCCGGGCCCGTCCCCGTATCCGTCTCACTCCTCCGAGTCGGTGGCGCCGCCCCCGCCGGGGCCGCCGGCGCCCCCGCCACCGGCGCCGCCGTCCGTGGGCTTCGTCGACGGCTTCGTCGACGGGCTCGTCGAGGGAGTCGTCGAGGGCTTCCCCGACGACGAGGCGCTCGGCGATGCCGTGCCCGTCGGCGAGTGCGTCGCGGTGGGCGTCGGCGTCGGGCTGAAGCTCTGCTGCCGGCTACGGGTCGGCGCGGGCGAATTGTCGTTGGTGGACGGGGTGTTGTCCTGCGTCTGCGGCGGCTGGGTGACGTTCGGGGCCGAGGACTGGCTCGGCTGACCGCCCGGGGTGCTCTGGGTGGTCTCCGGCTTCTTCTTGTCGCCCTGGCCCACGGTGTTGACGGCGTAGGCCACGCCGCCCATGACCGCCACGATCGCGAGGACCGCGAACAGCCAGCCCTTCCAGCGGCTGCCGCCGCGTTCCTCGTAGGCGTCGTATCCGTCGTAGCCGCCGTTGCCGGCCTGGCCGTGGCCGCCGGGGAAGGCCGAGCCGTCGTCCGGGTTCAGCGACGGCACCATCGGCTGCTGGAACTGCGAGGTCGAGGCGTGCGCCCCGTACTGCTGCTGGGCGCCGTTCGCGGGCAGGGGCATGGCCGTGGTGGCGGAGGCCCCGCCCCGCCCGTGCGGCAGGGTCATGGTGACCGGACCGGTGCCCCAGGTGCCGGTGTTCGCCCCTTGGTCGTGCAGCATCTGGAGCGCGTACTGGACCAGCCCGCGCATCTCCTCGGCGCTCTGGAACCGGTCGTCCGGGTCCTTGGCGAGGGAGCGCATGACCAGGCCGTCGAGCTCCTGCGGGAGGTGGCGACCCTCCGGCAGCTGCGAGGGCGGCACCGGCGCGTCCTGGACGTGCTGGTAGACCACCGACAGCGGGGTCTCACCGGTGAACGGGGGACGCAGCGCGAGCAGTTCGTAGAGCAGACAGCCGGTCGCGTACAGGTCGGAGCGGTGGTCGACGGCCTTGCCGAGGGCCTGCTCGGGCGACAGGTACTGCGGGGTGCCCATGACCATGCCGGTCTGGGTCATCGTCGACTGGGCGCCGTGCAGGGCGCGGGCGATGCCGAAGTCCATCACCTTGACCGCGCCGGTCTCGGTGATGATGACGTTCGCGGGCTTGATGTCGCGGTGCACGATGCCGTGCTGGTGCGAGTACGCGAGGGCTTCGAGCACGCCCGAGGTGATGATGAGCGCCTGCTCGGGGCCCGGGGCCTCGGCACTGAGCAGGAGGTCGCGGATGGTGCGGCCCTCGACGAGCTCCATGACGATGTACGGGACGGTGTTCGGACCGACCTTGTCCTCGCCCGAGTCGTACACGGCGACGACGGCGTGGTGGTTGAGTCCGGCGACGGACTGCGCCTCGCGCGTGAAGCGGGCCTTGGACACCGGGTCCTCGGCGAGGTCCGCGCGCAGCAGCTTCACGGCGACCGTGCGGCCCAGGCGGACGTCCTCGGCCGCGAACACCTCGGCCATGCCGCCGCGGCCCAGCCGGTGCGTCATCCGGTAACGGCCGTCTCCCACCAGGCCGCCGGCGCCCCAGTGCTCAGGACCATCGGTCATCCCGGCGCCGTTTCCATCGGGTTCGGGTGCCATCAGTCCTCGCCGTCGTATCTCTCGGTCGCCGCTCAGCGGTCGTCCTCTTCGTCGGTGCTCCGGTGAACGCTACAGCCTCGGAACCGGTCACCGTTCGGACAAGGCCGCCTGTGCACGTGTGGTCACGGAACGGGCACCTGGCTTGACGTGTGCTTGCCCTGCGGCAGACTGGGCGCCAATGCGCCCGGCCAGCGGCGTGGGGACACATCCCGAGGGGAAGCAACAGTCATGAGCCAGGACGGCACTCAGGGCCAGTACGCGGGCGGCTCTCTGGCCGGTGGCCGTTACCAGCTAAGGGACTTGCTCGGTGCGGGCGGCATGGCGTCCGTGTACCTGGCGTACGACTCGGCCCTCGACCGACAGGTCGCCATCAAGACGCTGCACAGCGACCTCGGCCGCGAGCAGTCCTTCCGCGAACGGTTCCGCCGCGAGGCCCAGGCTGTAGCGAAACTGTCGCACACGAACATCGTCTCGGTATTCGATACGGGCGAGGGCGAAGTGACGTTCGGCGGCGCCGCCGCGGGTGACGGCGCGGTGATGCCGTACATCGTCATGGAGTACGTGGAGGGCCGGCCGCTGGGCTCGGTGCTGGAGGAGGACATCCGCCAGTACGGGGCCATGCCGGCCGACAAGGCGCTGAAGGTGACGGCCGATGTGCTGGCCGCGCTGGAGACCAGCCACGAGATGGGGCTCGTCCACCGCGACATCAAGCCCGGCAACGTCATGGTGAACAAGCGTGGCGTGGTCAAGGTGATGGACTTCGGCATCGCCCGCGCCATGCAGTCGGGGGTCACCTCGATGACGCAGACCGGCATGGTCGTCGGCACCCCCCAGTACCTCTCGCCCGAGCAGGCGCTGGGGCGCGGGGTCGACGCCCGTTCCGACCTCTACTCCGTCGGCATCATGCTCTTCCAGCTGCTGACCGGACGCATCCCCTTCGACGCGGACTCGCCGCTGGCCATCGCGTACGCCCACGTGCAGGAGGAGCCGGTCGCCCCGTCCTCCGTGAACCGGTCGCTGACCCCGGCGATGGACGCGCTGGTGGCGCGGGCCCTGAAGAAGAACCCGAACGAGCGCTTCCCCACGGCCGCGGCCATGGGCGACGAGGTCGCGCGGGTGCTGGGCTCCGGGCAGACCGGTGCGCCGGTCATCGTCCAGGGCCAGGCTCCCCTGAGCAGCGGCGCGGGCGTGGCCTCGGCCGTGTTCCCGCCGGTGGAGTCCGGGTACCAGGCGCCCCCGCAGTCGGTGCAGCAGCCCTACCAGGCTCCGCACACCCCGACGCCGACCCCCTACGCGCCGACGCCGGCCCCGCAGCAGCACGCGCAGGGTGGCTACGCCTACCCGCACACGCCGGCGCCGCAGCAGTACGCGCCCCAGACCCCGCCGCCGTACACGATCTCCCCGTCCACGGCGGCCACGACCTCGGGGTCCGGTGGCGGCAAGCGGAACATGCCGGTGCTCGTGGGCGCGATCGCGGTGGCGTTGCTGGCCGTCGGCGGTCTGATCGCGGCGCTCTCGATGGACGGCGACAAGGACAAGGGGACGACCGCGGACCCGGGGGCCTCCACGTCCGCCGGCGCCTCCGCCAAGGCCGGGTTCAAGGGGCCCGACACCACGCGCACGATCGACCCGAAGAAGTGCACGGAGCCGGTGAAGCACTACAGCGAGTCCGGCAAGTACATGGCGCCGGACTTCAAGTACAAGAACCTGCTCTCGGTGAAGGAGTGCATCCAGGCCTCGGGCGGCAGGTACAAGATCGAGACGAAGGACGAAGCCGTGTACGGCAAGGACACGGTGCTGTTCCAGACTCCGGCCGCCGGGGACAAGATCGACAAGGAAGGCACGGAGTTCACGCTGACCGTGTCGACCGGCAACCCCGAATAGCGCGAAGGACACCGCCGCACGGCGGCGCGGCAGGGCCGCGGTCCGACACACCGGCATCCCGGGCACCCTTATGGGGCGTCCGGGATGCCGCTTTTGCCCCACTATGTAAATCTGGGCGCATATCTCTGACGCGCAGCGAGCAGCTCGTGGCTCGGGACGGGAGGGGCTCCCCGTGATCCAAGGCTTCCGCCCGCCGCACTGGCTGGCCTGCGCGGCCCTCGCGGCCGCCTCCCTCGCGCCCACCGCCTCCGCCTACGCCGGCCCCTTCCTCGCCCCGTCCCGGCACGTCGCGGCGCCCGCCTCGCCCGCCTCTTCCGTCCCACCCGACGTCCCCTACGAGGAACTGGCCGGCAGCCTCGCCGGCGTCGGCCGCGAGCACCCCGGGCGACCGGTGGGCGAGCCCGCCAACCCGGAGCTGGTGGTGGCCTCCCGACCCAGGGCGCCGGTCCGCCCGCACACCGAACCCTCCCCCCGACCGACCATCAGCCGCGGCACCGACGACATCACCGCCCCGCTCCCCCCGCCGTCGGTGGTCACCGCCCTCGGCACCGGGACCAACGACCGGGCCGCCGACCTGGCCGCGCACATACTGCCGCTCGGCACCGGATTCGCCCTGATGGGCCTGGGCCTCGGCTACCTCGGAGTGCGCCTGCGCCGCGGGATCTGAGGCACCCGGACCACCTGACCGGGGCCCGCTCCGGGCCGACTGCCGGTCCGTTCCGGGCGGGCGTCCCCCCTGAGGCGTACACCTCAGGATGGTTGCAGGGAGTGAACATACTCGGTATACATACCGAGTATGTCGATCCGTCACGGGCTACTCGCCCTGCTGGAACGGGGTCCTCGGTACGGCTCCCAGCTACGCACCGAGTTCGAATCCCGCACCGGCTCCACCTGGCCGCTCAACGTCGGGCAGGTGTACACGACCCTCGCCCGTCTCGAACGGGACGGCCTCGTCGCACCCGACGGCGAGGACGCCGCCGGCCACACCCTCTACGCCATCACCGACGCCGGGCGCACCGAGCTGCTCCAGTGGTACGAGCGCCCCGTGGACCGGGCCAACCCACCCCGCGACGAGCTGTCCATCAAGCTCGCCATGGCCGTGGGCGCGCCCGGCGTGGACATCCGCGCCGTCATCCAGTCCCAGCGCCACGCCACGATCAAGGCGATGCAGGACTACACCCGGCTCAAGGCCACGGCGCTCGCCGCGGTCGAGAGCGGCCGGTCCCACGAGCGCGACGACGTGGCCTGGCTGCTCGTCCTGGAACAGCTGATCTTCCAGACCGAGGCCGAGGCCCGCTGGCTGGACCACTGCGAAGCCCGGCTGGTCCGGCTCTCCCTGCCGGCCGACCGGAGAGCCGCCGAAGCCGAACCACCCCAGGCCGCCGCGGCCGAGACCCCGGCCCCGCCCACCACCGACCGGCCCTGGCGTACCGCTCGTACGCGTCGTGGCTGAACCACCGTTCCAGGGGGGACACTCCATGCCTGACCAGCCCCAGTCCCAGCGGCCCGTACTGCAGTTGGACCAACTCGTCCGCACGCACGGCAGCGGCGCCACCGAGGTGCACGCCCTGCGGGGGATCAACCTCTCCGTGTTCCCCGGCGAACTCGTCGCCGTCATGGGCCCCTCCGGCTCCGGCAAGTCCACGCTGCTCACCCTCGCCGGCGGCCTCGACACCCCGAGCAGCGGCCGGGTGATCGTCGAGGGCACCGACATCACCACCGCGAGCCGCAAGCAGCTGGCCGCCCTGCGCCGCCGCAGCATCGGGTACGTCTTCCAGGACTACAACCTGATACCGGCCCTCACCGCCGCCGAGAACGTGGCACTGCCCCGGGAACTCGACGGGATCTCCGCCCGCAAGGCCCGCGCCTCCGCGGTCGCCGCGCTGGAGGAGATGGGCCTCGGTCAGCTCGCCGACCGCTTCCCCGACGAGATGTCCGGCGGCCAGCAGCAGCGCGTGGCCATCGCCCGCGCCCTCGTGGGCGACCGCCGCCTGGTCCTCGCCGACGAGCCGACCGGCGCCCTCGACTCCGAGACCGGCGAGTCCGTCCTCGCCCTGCTGCGCGCCCGCTGCGACGCGGGCGCGGCCGGGATCCTCGTCACGCACGAGCCGCGGTTCGCCGCCTGGGCCGACCGCGTGGTCTTCCTGCGCGACGGCAGCGTGGTCGACGAGACCCTGCGCAGCCACGCCGACTCGCTCCTCTCCGGGCAGGCGGCCGGCCAGTGACCTCTCCGCTCCAAGGCTGGTACCACTCCTGGATCGCGGCCCTGCGCATAGCCCGCCGCGACGCCTGGCGCGCCAAGGGCCGCAGCGCCCTCGTCCTCGCGATGCTCGCCCTGCCGATCATCGGGGTGAGCGCCGCCGACCTCACGCTGCGCAGCGCCGAACTCTCCCCCGAGCAGTCGCTCACCCGGATGCTCGGCGCCGCCGACGCCCGGGTGAACACCTCGTACATGTCCGGGGCCATCAACCAGAGCCCCGACGGCAAATCCTCCGCGCCCGTCGGCGGCTACAAGAACTTCGACCCCTCGAAGTCCCCGCGGGAGAAGCCGGCACCGGTGGAGGCCGCGCTCCCGCCCGGGGCCCAGGTCCTCAAGGACACCGGCGGCTACGCCAAGGTCCGCACCACGCACGGGCTGCTCGACACCCACCTGCGCGAACTCGACACGCACAGCCCGCTGGTGAAGGGCCTGATCACGCTCGACCGCGGCCGACTGCCCGAGAGCTCGGGCGAAGTCATCGCCACCCAGGCCTTCCTGAGGGACTCCGGCCTGTTCGTCGGCTCGTCGGTCACCCCGCGCGGCGCCACCTCCCCGTACAAGATCGTCGGCGCCTACGAGCTGCCGGACGAACTGGAACGCCCGCAGATCATCGCCCCGCCCGGGACGCTGATCGCCCCGCTGAACAAGGCGGTGGCGGACACCGGCGGCCGCGCGGTGTCCCCCGACGACACCTACCTGGTCAAGGTCGGCGGCGCGGGTGTCACCTGGGACGCCGTCAAGGCGGCCAACGCCAAGGGCCTGGTCGTCATCTCGCGCGCCGTCATCCTCGACCCGCCCGCCGACTCCGAGGTCCCGCTCTACCGGGACGAGCCGAAGGCCATGTTCGAGCGCGACGGCAACAGGGTCGTCCAGATGGCCATCCTGGCCACTGTCGCGGGCCTGGCCATGCTGGAGATCTGCCTGCTCGCCGGACCGGCCTTCGCGGTCGGCGCCCGCCGCTCGCGCCGCCAGCTCGGCCTGGTCGGCGCCAACGGCGGAGACCGGCGCCACATCCGCTCCATCGTGCTCTCCGGCGGCCTGGTCCTCGGCGCTGTCGCCGCCGTGACCGGAACCGTCATCGGCGTCCTGCTCACCGTCCTCCTGCGGCCGGTGCTGGAGGGGACCCTCGGCAGCCGCTTCGGTGGCTTCGACTTCCGCCCCCTGGAACTGGCCGGCATCGCCCTGCTCGCCGTGATCACCGGCCTGCTCGCCGCGATCGTCCCCGCCGTCACCGCCTCCCGGCAGACCGTGCTGGCCTCGCTGACCGGCCGTCGCGGCATCCGCAAGGCCAACCGGGTGCTGCCCGTCCTCGGCCTGATCGCCGTCGCCGCCGGCGCCGCGATCGCCCTCTACGGCACCACCTCGCGGCTCGGCAGCACCGTCGTGGCGGGCGGCAGCGCCCTCGCGGAACTCGGCATCGTCGCCCTCACCCCGGTCCTGGTCGGCCTGTTCGGCCGGCTCGGCCGGTGGCTGCCGCTGTCGCCGCGGCTCGCGCTGCGCGACGCCGTGCGCAACCGCGGGCGTACGGCCCCCGCCGTGGCCGCCGTCCTGGCCGCCGTCGCCGGAACCGTCGCCGTCGCGACGTACGAGCGGAGCAACGACGTCCAGATGCGCCAGGAGTATCGGGCCGACCTGCCGCACGGCACCGGGGTGCTGACGGCCCACGAGAACAGCGAGTACAAGCAGGTGCCCGCCCTGCGCGAGACCCTCTCCAAGCAGCTGCCGCTGACGCAGCGGGCGGACTTCGAGCGGCTCGTCGTCGGCAAGCCCAGCTGCGAGTCCTTCGCCTCGGAACCCGGCTGCGGCCGTGTCGAGGTCATCACGCCCAAGGAGCAGCGCTGCCCGCTCTACGAGGACCCCAAGGGCGGCGAATCGTTCCCGCTGGAGCGGCAGAAGGAACTGCGCCAGGACTGGCGCTGCCAGGAGTCCCGGTACGGCACGCAGTACCCCGTCCTCGTCGGCGACGAGAAGGTGCTGAGCGTGCTCGCGGTCACCGACCCGGGCTCCGTGGCCGCCCTCAAGGCCGGTCAGGCCGTCTCCTTCGACAAGCGCCAGATCAAGGACGGCAAGCTCACCCTGCGGGTCATCACCGACCCGGGGGAGAACGACATCATGCGCGGGCACTACGACGAGACGCCCGGTGAGGACAAGGTCCTCCCCGTCCACCAGGTACCCGACTCGGTCGTGGGCTGGGGCGTCGAGCTGATCCTGCCGCCCTCGGCGGCCAAGGCCGCCGGACTGGCCACCGCGCCCGTGGGCTCGTACTTCAGCCTCGACGGGATCCCGACCAGCGAGCAGCGCCAGAAGCTGGACGGGGAGATCGACCGGATGGGCCTGGACACCTCCCTGCGCATCGAGAAGGGCTACGAGGGCGACAACAGCCTCGCCATGCTCGCCCTCGCCATCTTCGCGGGGATCGTCACCATCGGCGCGGCCGGCATCGCCACCGGGCTGGCCCAGGCCGACGCCGAGGCCGACCTGAAGACGCTGGCCGCGGTGGGCGCCGCGCCGCGGGTCCGGCGGACGCTGAGCGGCTTCCAGTGCGGGGTGGTCGCCGTGATGGGCGTCGTCCTGGGCTCGGCCGCCGGAATCCTGCCCGCCATCGGCCTGCGCCTGACGGAGCAGCGGGTGGCGGAGACGCTCCGCCTGGAGTCGATCGAGCAGGGCTTCACGCCGGTGACGGAAGCGGTGCCGTTCGTGCCGATCTCCGTCCCGTGGGAGACCCTCGGCGGGCTGCTCGTCGTGGTACCGCTGGGCGCGGCCCTGCTGGCGGCCCTGGTCACCCGCTCCAGCGGCGCACTGGCCCGCCGGGCCGCCGGGTAGCTCCGAGGCCCGGAACCGGTACCAGGCTGGTGCCCCCGTACAGGGTGGATCACGACTGTACGGGGGCACACCGTGTGAGTACGGAGGTGTGCGAGAGAATGACGGCATGGAGATGCCGAGGAGTGAACGGTCGCAGGACAGCCCCCCGCACGTCCTGATCGTGGGACAGGACGGGACGGCGGTCGGCGACGCCGATGACGAGTCGCGCGAGGTCCCGGTGACGGAAATGGTCGAACAGCCCGCCAAGGTCATGCGGATCGGCAGCATGATCAAGCAACTCCTGGAAGAGGTACGTGCCGCGCCTCTCGACGAGGCGAGCCGGGTCCGGCTCAAGGACATCCATGCCGCCTCCGTCAAGGAGCTGGA
Organism: Streptomyces virginiae; assembly: GCF_041432505.1. Taxonomy (GTDB): domain Bacteria; phylum Actinomycetota; class Actinomycetes; order Streptomycetales; family Streptomycetaceae; genus Streptomyces; species Streptomyces virginiae_A. Next base: position 4,535,279 of record NZ_CP107871.1, on the reverse strand, counting down.
GGACGGCCTGGCCCCGGAGCTCGTGGAGGAACTGGAGCGCCTGTCCCTTCCGTTCACCGAGGAGGCCATCCCCTCCGAGGCCGAACTGCGGATCGCCCAGGCCCAGTTGGTGGGCTGGCTGGAAGGCCTCTTCCACGGCATCCAGACGGCCCTGTTCGCACAGCAGATGGCGGCGCGGGCCCAGTTGGAGCAGATGCGCCGTGCCCTCCCGCCGGGCGGGCCGCACGACGACGACGAGGACGGCGGCCACGGGGCGATCCGCTCGGGCCCCTACCTCTAGCCCTCCGGCGACCAGCGCACTGCGGGTCCGGCCCCCGCCCCACGGCGAGGCCCGGACCCGCTTCCGCGTCGCCCCCCTCAGCCCCGCCAGCACGCTCTTTCAGCCTCGCCGGCGCGCTGTTTCAGCCTCGCCGGCGTTTGAGGCGCTCCCTCACCCCCACCGGCACCCGAGCCGCTGTTTCAGCCTCGCCGGCGTTTGAGGCGCGGGGGTCCGGGGGCAGCGCCCCCGGGAACGGCGCCGCACCCGGCATCCGGCCACGCCGCGGCACCCACGGTCCGCCAGGTCCGGCTCCCGGCCGGGGACATGGCCGCCGCATACTCAAGGGCATGAGCTACGACGCGATCGTGCTGGCCGGCGGCGCCGCTCGGCGACTCGGCGGGGCCGACAAGCCCGCGCTGAGCGTCGGCGGCCGCGCACTCCTCGACCGCGTCCTCGACGCCTGCCCGGACGCCCGGACCACCGTCGTCGTCGGCGATCGCCGCGCCACCGCGCGCCCGGTCCACTGGACCCGCGAGGACCCGCCCGGCGGCGGCCCCGTGGCCGCACTGGACGCCGGGCTGCGCCGGACCACCGCCGAGCTGGTCCTCGTACTCTCCGCCGACCTGCCCTTCCTCGACCGGGAGACCGTACGGGCCCTGCTGACGGCCCCGTCCGCGCCCACGGCCCCCGGCAGGGACGCGGCCCCCGGCAGGGACGGGGCGATGCTGCGGGACCCCGACGGCCGGGACCAGCCGCTGGTCGCCGCCTATCGGGCCGAGCCGCTGCGCCGCGAGATCGCCCTGCTCGCCGCCGAGCACGGCACCCTCACCGGTCTCCCGCTGCGCGCGCTCACCGCCGAACTGGACCTCGCCCGCGTCACCTCCCGGCCACTCGCCTCCTTCGACTGCGACACCTGGGACGATCTCGCCGCCGCCCGCGCCCGGATCAGGGAGCATGGAAGCGTGCTGGAGCAATGGATCACCGCCGTCAAGAGCGAGCTGGGCATCGACCTCACCGTCGACACCAAGGCCCTGCTCGACCTCGCCCGGGACGCCGCCCACGGCGTCGCCCGGCCCGCCGCCCCCCTGACCACCTTCCTGGTCGGCTACGCGGCCGCCCACGCCGCCGCCACCGGCGCCGACCCCGCCCAAGCCGTCGCCGAGGCCTCCCGCAAGGCGGCCGACCTGGCGCTGCGCTGGGCCGACGAGGCAGCGGCCGACTCCGCCGAACAGAACGGCTCCGGATGACCCCCACGAACTCCGCCGAGCAGGCCCTCGACGAGGCCCTGGCGCTGGTCAGTCGCGTCCCCGAAGGCGGCGCCGGCGATCGCTCGGCCCCTGCGGGCGGCGGCGGCACGGGCGCCCACCGCGCGACCGGCTGGCAGCGGGCCCGGGACACCGCCGCCCGCGCCGGGAACGGGGTGCGGCCCCGTACCCACCGGGTGCCCCTCGCGGCCGCCCTCGGCGAGGTACTGGCCGCCCCCTTGGACGCGCTCACCGACCTGCCGTCCTTCGACACCTCGGCCATGGACGGCTGGGCCGTCGCGGGCCCCGGCCCCTGGAGTGTGCGCGCCGGCGGCGGTGTCCTGGCCGGCTCCGAGCGACCGGAGCCCCTGACGGACGGCGAGGCCGTACGGATCGCCACCGGCGCCCGGATCCCCGCCGACGCCACCGCCGTCATCCGCAGCGAGCACTGCCGCGAGGCCGGCGCCCAGCTCTTCGCCGACCGGCCCGTCCTCACCGGCCAGGACATCCGCCCGCGGGGCCAGGAGTGCCGCTCCGGCGACCTGCTGCTGCCCGCCGGCTCCCTGGTCACCCCGGCCGTCCTGGGACTCGCCGCGGCCGCCGGGTACGACGAGCTGACCACCCGGCCGCGCCCGCGCGTGGAGATCCTCGTCCTCGGCGACGAGTTGCTCACCGAGGGCCTCCCGCACGAGGGTCTGGTCCGCGACGCCCTCAGCCCGATGCTCGGGCCCTGGATCGACCGCCTCGGCGCCGAGGTCATCGGCACACGGCGGCTCGGCGACGACCCGGCGGGGGCCGCGGCCCTGCTGGAGGCGGTCACCACCAGCACCGCCGATGTCCTCGTCACCACGGGCGGCACCGCCGCCGGACCCGTCGACCACGTCCACCCGGTACTGCGCGAGGCCGGCGCCGAACTGCTGGTCGACGGGGTGGCGGTGCGCCCCGGGCACCCCATGCTGCTGGCCCGCGTCGGGGCCGGGACGCCCGAGGGATCGGCGGTGCGCCATGTCGTCGGGCTGCCCGGAAACCCGCTGGCCGCCGTCTCCGGGCTGCTGACCCTCGCCGAACCGCTGCTGCGTGCCCTCGCCGGCCGCCGCAGGCGCCCCCGCTACACGGCGCCGGTGCAGGGCGACGTACCCGGCCACCCGTACGACACGCGGCTGGTGCCGGTCCTGCTGAGCGACGAGCACGCGGTGCCGCTGCGCTACCACGGACCTGCGATGCTGCGGGGTGTGGCCGCCGCCGACGCGCTGGCCGTCGTACCGCCCAAAGGCGCGCGGTCCGGACAGGAACTGGAGATTCTCGATCTGCCCTGGGCTTCTGGAGGATGTTTCACGTGAAACTGCACGGCCAGGACTCCATGGCCCGCGGCGCCGACGAGAAACTCGTCTCCCGGCGCATCAAGCTGCCCAGACGCGTCGTCGAGGCTCCGCTGAGCCAGGTCGGCAAGCGTCTGCTGATGGCCCTGTTCGTGCTCTTCCTCACGGTGTTCGTCGTGTGGCTGGACCGGGGCGGCTACCACGACAACGCCAACGAGCAGGTCGATCTCCTCGACTGCTTCTACTACGCGACGGTGACGCTGTCCACGACCGGCTACGGCGACATCGTGCCGTACAGCGACAGCGCACGCCTGATCAACATTCTGGTGATCACGCCCCTGCGCGTGCTGTTCCTGATCATCCTGGTCGGTACCACCCTGGAAGTCCTGACGGAACGGACGAGGGAAGAGTGGCGGCTCAAGCGCTGGAGGAAGAACTTGCGTGAGCACACGGTCGTCGTCGGCTTCGGCACGAAGGGCCGTTCGGCCCTTCTGACGCTGCTGGCCACCGGCCTCTCCAAGGAACAGGTCGTCATCGTCGACCCCAGCGCCAAGGTGATCGACACGGCCAACGCGGAGGGGTTCACCGGCGTGGTCGGCGACGCCACCCGCTCCGACGTCCTGCTCCGCGCCGAGCTGCAGAAAGCCCGTCAGATCGTCATCGCCACCCAGCGGGACGACACGGCGGTCCTGGTCACCCTGACCGCCCGGCAGCTCAACCGCGGGGCGAAGATCGTCGCGGCGGTGCGCGAGGAGGAGAACGCCCCGCTGCTGCGCCAGTCCGGGGCCGATGCCGTCATCACGAGCGCGAGCGCGGCCGGTCGACTGCTGGGCCTGTCGGTGCTCAGTCCGAGCGCGGGCACCGTGATGGAGGACCTGATCCAGCAGGGCAGCGGGCTCGACCTCATCGAACGCCCCGCCCGCAAGGCCGAGGTCGGCAAGTCGGTACGGGACACCGAGGACCTGGTGGTGAGCGTGCTGCGCGGACACCGGCTGCTCGCGTACGACGACCCGCACGCGAGCCCGATCCAGCTGACGGACCGTCTCATCACCATCGTGCGGGCGGTACCGCCCACGTCGCCCGCCGTGCGGCTGGGTCCTGCCGAGTAGCCGCGCCGTGGCGTAGCCTCCGGGCCATGCATGCGATCACCATCGAGCAGCCCGGCGGCCCCGAGGCCCTCGTCTGGGCCGACGTACCCGATCCGGTGCCCGGCGAGGGCGAGGTCCTCGTCGAGGTCGCGGCGAGCGCCGTGAACCGCGCCGACGTACTCCAGCGACAGGGGTTCTACGATCCGCCGCCCGGCGCCTCGCGCCATCCGGGGCTGGAGTGCTCCGGGCGGATCGCCGCGTTGGGGCCGGGGGTCTCCGGCTGGTCCGTGGGCGACGAGGTGTGCGCCCTGCTGGCCGGCGGCGGCTACGCGGAGCGGGTGGCCGTGCCGGCGGGCCAGTTGCTGCCGGTCCCGGCGGGCGTGGACCTGGTGACGGCGGCCGCACTGCCCGAGGTCGTCACGACGGTGTGGTCCAACGTCTTCATGGTGGCCGGACTGCGGCCCGGCGAGACCTTGCTGGTGCACGGCGGGTCCAGTGGGATCGGGACGATGGCGATCCAGCTGGCGAAGGCGGTGGGCGCGACGGTCGCCGTGACGGCGGGCGGCCCGGAGAAGCTGGCGCGCTGCAAGGAGCTGGGCGCGGACATCCTGATCGACTACCGCGAGCAGGACTTCGTGGCCGAGCTGCGCGAGGCGACGGGCGGGGCCGGGGCGGACGTGATCCTGGACATCATGGGCGCCAAGTACCTCGCCCGGAACGTGGACGCGCTGGCCGTGAACGGGCGGCTCGCGGTGATCGGGCTCCAGGGCGGGGTGAAGGCCGAGCTGAACCTCGGCGCGCTGCTGGCCAAGCGGGCGGCGATCACCGCCACCTCGCTGCGGGCCCGCCCGCTGGAGGAGAAGGCGGCCATCGTCGCCGCCGTACGCGAGCACGTGTGGCCGCTGCTGGCCGCCGGACGGATCCGCCCGGTGGTCCACGCGACGTTCCCGATGGCCGAGGCGGCCGAGGCCCACCGCGTGCTGGAGTCCAGCAGCCACGTGGGCAAGCTGCTGCTCACGGTGTGAGAGCCGGGCGCGGCGCCGCTGCGGGGCTCCGCCCCCGGACCCCCGGTCCTCAAACGCCGGACGGGCTGAAATTCAGCCCCGCCGGCGTTTGAGGCGCGGGGTCCGGGGCGGAGCCCCAGGACATCCGGCCGCGCCGAGCTACAGGCTGCGCAGCAGGACCGCCGGGGATTCGACGCAGTCGGCCACGTAGCGCAGGAAGCCGCCCGCCGTGCCGCCGTCGCAGACCCGGTGGTCGAAGGTCAGCGACAGCTGGACGACCTTGCGGACCGCCAGCTGACCCTCGTGCACCCAGGGCTTGTCGATGATCCGGCCCACGCCCAGCATCGCCGCCTCGGGGTGGTTGATGATCGGCGTGGAGCCGTCGACCCCGAACACCCCGTAGTTGTTCAGGGTGAAGGTGCCGCCGGTCAGATCGGCCGGAGCCAGCTTCCCGGCCCGGGCGAGCTCCGTCAGCCGGGCGAACTCCGCCGACAGGGACTCCGGGTTGCGGTGCTGCGCGTCCCGGACCACCGGCACCACCAGGCCCCGCTCGGTCTGCGCGGCGAAGCCCAGGTGCACCGACGGGAGCCGGACGATCTCCTTGGCCGCCAGGTCCACGGTGGAGTTGAGCTCCGGGTACTTGGCCAGCGCGGCCGTGCAGATCCGGGCCAGCAGCGCGAGCACCGAGATCTTGGGCCCGCCCACCGCGTTCATCGCGGCCCGGGCGGCCATCAGCTCGGTGGCGTCGGCGTCGACCCAGCAGGTGGCGTCCGGGATCTCCCGGCGGCTGCGCGACAGCTTCTCGGCGACCGCACCACGCACGCCCTTGAGCGGGATCCGCTCGCCCTGCGCCGCCACCGCCGGGGCCACCGGGGCGGCCGGGGCCGGCTCGGGCGCCCGCAGCGCGGCCAGCGCCGCCTCGACGTCGGCCCGCAGGATCAGCCCCTCGGGCCCCGACCCCTTCAGTGCGCGCAGGTCGACCCCGCCGTCCTTGGCCAGCTTGCGCACCAGCGGCGAGATCACGGGCACCGGACCGGCGGACACCACCGGGGCGGCCGGGGCGACCGGGGCCACCACGACGGGCGCCGAGACCGCGGCGGTGACGGGTCGCACCCGTCGCCGACGCGCCGGGCGCGAGTGGTCCTCGCCGTAACCGATCAGGGGTCGGGGCACGTTGCCGGAGCCCTCGGCCTCGGCCGCCTGCGCGGCCGGGGCCTCCGGGAGCGACGACGCCCCCACCGCCACGGTGATCAGCGGTGCTCCGACGGGCAGTTCCGTGCCCTCCTCCCCGAAACGGGCGGTGACGACACCGCCGTAGGGGCACGGAACCTCCACCATCGCCTTGGCCGTCTCGACCTCGACCACCGGCTGGTCGATGGCGACGACATCGCCCACCGCGACCAGCCAGCGGACGATCTCGGCCTCGGTCAGGCCCTCCCCGAGATCGGGAAGCTTGAATTCCATTACCTGCGGCATCAGTTCTCCCACTGCAGGCGTGCCACGGTGTCCAGGATCCGGTCCACACCCGGCAGGTGGTGCTTCTCCAGCATCGGCGGCGGGTAGGGGATGTCGAAGCCCGTCACCCGCAGCACCGGCGCCTCCAGGTGGTGGAAGCAGCGCTCGGTGACACGGGCGGCGATCTCCGCGCCCGGTCCGCCGAAGCCGCCGGCCTCGTGGACCACCACCGCGCGACCGGTGCGACGTACGGACTCCACGACCGTCTGCTCGTCGAAGGGGACGAGGGAGCGCAGGTCGACGACCTCCAGGTCCCAGCCCTCCTCGCGCGCCGCCTCGGCCGCCTCCAGGCACACCGGGAGCGAGGGTCCGTAGGTGATCAAGGTCGCGCTCGTGCCGGCGCGCCGGACCAGCGCCTTGCCGATGCCGGGAACGACCGTCGGCGCCTCGGGACGCCAGTCGGCCTTCGACCAGTAGAGCCGCTTGGGCTCCAGGAAGACCACCGGGTCGTCGCTCGCGATCGACGCGCGCAGCAGCCCGTACGCGTCCTCGACCGTCGCCGGGGTGACCACCGTCAGGCCGGGCGTGGCCACGTAGTACGCCTCGGAGGAGTCGCAGTGGTGCTCCACACCGCCGATCCCGCCGCCGTAGGGCACGCGGATGGTGATCGGCAGCGGCATCGCGCCGCGGGTGCGGTTGCGCATCTTCGCCACGTGCGAGATCAGCTGCTCGAACGCCGGGTAGGCGAAGGCGTCGAACTGCATCTCCACCACCGGCCGCAGCCCGTACATGGCCATGCCGACCGCCGCGCCCAGGATGCCCGCCTCGGCGAGGGGGGTGTCCGTGCAGCGCTCCTCGCCGAACTCCTTCGCGAGGCCGTCCGTGATCCGGAAGACCCCGCCCAGCGTCCCGACGTCCTCGCCCATGACGTGGACCGTCGGGTCCTCGGCCATCGCGTCGCGCATCGCGCGGGTGAGCGCCTGCGCCATCGTCGCGGGCTTGGCCCCCGTCTTCGCGGACTTCGCCGCCGCCACCGTCGTCACGCCTGGTCCTCGGCTTCCAGCTCTGCGCGCAGCATGGCCGCCTGCTCCCGCAGGCGGTCCGTCTGCTCCGCGTACACGTGCGCGAACAGGTCCATCGGGTCCACCACCGGGTCCGCGTTCATCCCCTCGCGGAGCGCCGCGGCCATCACCTCGGCGTCCTCGCGCACCGCCTGGATCGCCGCTTCGTCGATGATCCCGCGGGCGGTCAGCTCACGCTCCAGCAGGTCGACCGGGTCGTGTGCCTTCCAGGCCTCGACCTCGGCGTCACCGCGGTAGCGGGTCGCGTCGTCGGCGTTCGTGTGGGCCTCCATCCGGTACGTGACGGCCTCGATGAGGGTCGGGCCACCACCGGACCGGGCCCGCCGGACCGCCTCGGTCAGCACCTCGTGCATGGCGGCGATGTCGTTGCCGTCGACGAGCCGGCCGGGCATCCCGTACCCCACGGCCTTGTGGGCGAGGGTGGGGGCGGCGGTCTGCTTGGCGAGCGGGACGGATATCGCGAAGCCGTTGTTCTGCACGAGGAAGACGACCGGGGCCTGCCAGACGGCGGCGAAGTTCAGCGCCTCGTGGAAGTCGCCCTCGCTGGTGCCGCCGTCGCCGACCATGGCGAGCGCGACGACGTCGTCGCCGCGCAGTCGGGCCGCGTGCGCCAGGCCCACCGCGTGCGGCAGCTGGGTGGCGAGCGGGGTCGAGAGCGGGGCTATGCGGTGCTCACGCGGGTCGTATCCGGTGTGCCAGTCGCCGCGCAGCAGGGTCAGCGCCTGGACGGGGTCCAGTCCGCGCGCCACGGCCGCCAGGGTGTCGCGGTAGCTCGGGAACAGCCAGTCCTGGTCCTCCAGGACCAGTGCGGCCGCGATCTCGCAGGCCTCCTGGCCGACGGTGGAGGGGTACACGGCGAGCCGGCCCTGCTTGGTGAGCGCCGTGGCCTGGGCGTTGTAGCGCCGGCCGCGCACCAGCTCGGCGTAGTAGCGGCGCATCAGCTCCGGGTCGAGCCGGTCCGCCGCCTCGGTGCCCAGTACCCGGTAGGGCTCGGGGTCCGGAAGCAGCGGAGCGGCGTCCGTACGGGGGCTCCAGGCGGGCGGCTGGGTGGAACGGTGGGACGCACCGGCACCGGGCAGCTCTTGGACCGTCATGGCGGCGTACACCTCCTCGTGGGAAGCGGGCAGGGGGTGCCCCGGATGTGAGGCCCCTCACCTACCGATTGTTCGGTTGTCCGCGCAATTTGGCTACAGGCGGCTCCAGGCTGTGGACAAACGGGCGCCGGGGCCCTGGGATGGATGCAGGACGTCCAGGAGAGGGAGGCATCGGGCAATGCCGGATGAACAAATGGCCGGAACGGGTTCCGCACCGGCGACGCCGGGGGGCGCCCCGGGAGCCACATCAGGCCCGCCCGTCGCACCCCGCCCCCTGGATCCGATCGACCGGTCGATCATGCGGCTGCTCCAGGCGGACGGCCGGGCGTCGATACGGTCGGTGGCGGAGCAGGTGCACGTCTCACGGGCGAACGCCTACGCCCGGATCAACCGGCTCATCGACGACGGGGTGATCCGCGGGTTCACGGCGCGCGTCAACCACGAGCGCGCGGGTCAGGGCGCGTCCGCCTACATCACCTTGAAGATCGTCCAGAACTCCTGGCGCACGGTCCGCGAGCAGCTGCGCGAGCTCCCGGGCGCGGCGCACATCGCGCTGGTCAGCGGCGATTTCGACGTCCTGCTGCTGGTGCACACCCCGGACAACCGGACCCTGCGCGAGCTGGTCCTGACCCGGCTCCAGGCCATCCCGGAGGTCCTCTCGACGCGCACCCTGCTGGTCTTCGAGGAAACGGATCTCCTCTCCCCGGGCCCGGGGAGCGGTCCGACGATCGCGGAGGAGTAGGCCCGCGCTGGGCCGAACGCGCTACGCGGGAATTCTGGCCGCCGGGGCCCGGGGCCCGTCGACCGGCGGCCACACCGGGTCACCGCCGGGCCAGTCGACGTCGGTCAGGGTGACGAGCAGCCGCCCGTCGACCACCGCCTCGCGCAGGTCCTCGTCCCAGGACACGACCTTCCGGGCGAACGCGGCGGGCTCGGTGCGGTCCAGCAGGAGGACGAAGTGCAGGGCGAAGGGATCTCGCCACTCGTCCGGGTCCCCGTCCGCGTCGACCATGAAGTTCGCCCGCCACGCGCCCCGGGCCAGGGTGGAGACGAAGACCCCGAGGAAGTCCGCGCCGAGCAGGTCGTCGGCGGCGTCGATGATCACGGCGACGTCCTGCTTGCCGTGCCCGGGGCCGTGCCAGTCGCCGAGGCAGTCGACCATCGCGTCCCAGTTGTGGCCGAAGTAGCCGAGGAAGCCCAGCTCACGGGCGAAGGTCCGGTAGAGGCAGGCCTCCGTGTCCAGTTCGCCGCCGGCGATCCGCAGCACCAGCCCGTCCCGCGCGAGCAGGTCGGCCTCCGCCCGCGCCACCCAGGGATCGCCGGCGCGGGTGAAGGTGACCCAGGGGGAGCGGCGTTCGGTGAGGGAGGGGAGGAAGGTGCTCATGCGGCATGCTCGCACCCCGGCCGGCCGGGGTGCGGCGCGGGTCAGGAGGTCGGCGGGTGGGGGGTGGTGCGCAGGCCGTCGAAGGCCATGTGGACGACCGAGTCCGCGAGCTGGTCGATGCCTGTGCCCGAGTGCGGGCGGTACCACTCGACCAGGGAGTTGACCATGCCGAAGAGCAGCCGGGTGGCCAGGCGTATGTCCACGTCGGCCCGCAGGTCGCCCTCCGCCGCGGCGGCCTTCAGCAGGTCCGCGACCTGGTGGTCGAACTCGCGGCGGCGCTCCAGCGCCCAGCGCTCGGTGCGGGTGTTGCCGCGCACGCGCAGCAGCAGCGTGACGTACGGCAGCTCGCCGACCAGGACCTCGACCGTGCGGCGCGTGACGTACTCGACGCGCTCGACCGCCCGGCCGCGTACCGCGCCCGGCTCGTCCAGGATCCCGAAGAGCCCGTCCAGGGCGCGGCTGACGGCGCGCCGCAGCAGTTCCTCCTTGCCCGCGACGTGGTGATAGATCGAGGACTTCGAGATGCCCGCGGCCTTGGAGAGGTGCTCCATGGAGGTGCCGTCGTAGCCGCGCTCGTTGAAGACCTGGACGGCCACGGACAGCAGGGTCTCGGGGGTGTAAGTGTCCCGCTTGGCCGTCGTCATTCGTTCTCCCCCGTGTCGCCCGTGTCGCCCTGGTCGGCCTGGTCGCCGTCGTCGCCGGCTTCGTCGCCGTCCTCGTAGCCCAGTTTGAACAGGGCGAGGGAGGGCGCGTAGCGGCCGCCGGGGACGCGTTCGTCGAGGTTGTGCAGCAGGTCGTAGGCCCAGTCCTGGCCGAGCCGGTCGTGCCATTCGGTCGGCCCCACCGGGTAGTTGACGCCGAGCCGCATCGCCGTGTCGATGTCCTCGGCGGAGGCCGCGCCACGGGCGACGGCGTCGGCCGTGAGGTCGATCAGCATGGCGACGGTCCGTGCGACGATCATGCCGGGGACGTCGCCGATCACGGAGACCTGCTTGCCCAGCTTCTGGAAGAGGCCGATCGCCTCGGCGAGGGTCCGCTCACCGGTGTCCGCGCTCGCGGAGAGCGCGATGCGGGTGGCGCCGCGGTAGTCCAGCGCGAGGTCGAAGTAGACGACGTCCGCGAACTCCACGGAGGTCTTGCCGTCCGCGAGGACCAGCTGGCCCTCGCCGGGCAGCTGGATGTACGGGCCGCCCTGCTCGGTGGCCACGACCGCGATCCCGGCCTCCTCCAGCAGGTCCACCAGGTCGGCGGCGGGCCCGAGGTCACCGACGACGGTGACCTTCGCCGGGGCCTCCTCGGGCGCGGCGGTGTGCGGCAGCGCGGGCTCGGCGTCCGGACCGTACGGGTACCAGCCGTGCCCGCTCTTGCGGCCGAGGCGGCCCGACTGGACGAGGCGGCGCTGGGCCAAGGAGGGGGTGAACTTCGGGCTGCGGAAGAAGGACTCCCACACCGAGCGGGTCACGGCCTCGTTGACGTCCTGGCCGATCAGGTCGGTCAGCTGGAAGGGGCCCATCTTGAAGCCGCCGCTCTCGCGGAGCACGGCGTCGATGGTGGCCGGGTCGGCGCCCTGCTCCTCGTACACCGCGAAGGCCTCGGCGTAGAAGGGGCGGGCGATCCGGTTGACGATGAACCCGGGGGTGTCGGCGCAGCGGACCGGCGTCTTCCCCCAGTCGAGGACGGTGCGGTACGCGAGCTCGGCGGCGGCCGGGTCGGTCGCGAAACCGCTGACCACCTCGACGAGCGGGAGCAGCGGGGCCGGGTTGAAGAAGTGCAGGCCGAGGAAGCGGCCGGGGTGCGCGAGAGAGGCGCCGAGCTCGGTGACGGAGAGGGAGGAGGTGTTGGTCGCCAGCAGCGCGTCCGGCGCGACCACCTCTTCGAGGGCGGCGAAGAGCGTCTGCTTCACGGTGACGTTCTCGACCACCGCCTCGATGACGAGGGCGGCCTCGGCGAGGTCCGTGAGGTCGCCGGCCGCGGCGATCCGGCCGATCGCTTCCTCCGCCTCGGCGCGGTCCAGCCGGCCCTTGGCGGCCATCCGCTCGACCCGGTCCTGGACGAAACCGACGCCGTCGGCGGCGAGCGCGGCGTTGATGTCGTAGATCAGCACGCGGTGACCTGCGAGAAGGGCGACCTGGGCGATGCCCTGTCCCATGGTGCCGGCGCCGACGACCGCCACAGTGCGGGACCGCTCGATTGCTGTCATGCCCTGATCCTCCCGCACACACTTGTCCACAGGTCCGCCGGGCCCTCTTGTCCCGACCGATCGTTCGGTTACTCTAACTCCAGTCTGCTCTTCTTCGCCCGGCTCAACGAGGAGTTGGTCCCTGATGGCCGCCGAGCTCACCGTCCCCCAGCTGTCCGCCAAGCACCGGCCCACCCTGGACCAGGCCCTGTCGGCGATCCGCAGCCGTGCCTACTGGTCCCCGCACCCCGAACATCCCAAGGCGTACGGCGAGACCGCGCCCGCCGACGGGCTCGCCGCCTTCGAGGCCGTCCGCGGCACGCGGCTGGACCTGGGCCAGCCCGGCACCGACGGCTGGACGGGCGCCGAGGTGTCCCCGTTCGGTCCGGAGCTGGGTGTCGAGTACCCGCATGTGGACCCGGACGTGCTGCTGCCCGCGATGAAGGCCGGCATGGGTGCCTGGCGCGACGCGGGACCCGAGGCGCGCGCCCTGGTCTGCATCGAGATCCTGGCCCGCATCTCCGCCCGGACCCACGAGTTCGCGCACGCGGTCATGCACACCAGCGGCCAGGCCTTCATGATGGCGTTCCAGGCGGGCGGCCCGCACGCGCAGGACCGCGGCCTGGAGGCCGTGGCCTACGCCTACGAGGAGCAGACCCGCGTCCCGGGTCAGGCCGACTGGTCGAAGCCGCAGGGCAAGAAGGACCCCCTGGAGCTCGGCAAGACCTTCACGGCCGTTCCGCGTGGTGTCGCCCTCATGATCGGCTGCAACACCTTCCCGACCTGGAACGGCTACCCGGGCCTCTTCGCCTCCCTCGCCACCGGCAACGCGGTGCTGGTCAAGCCGCACCCGCGGGCCGTGCTGCCGCTCGCGCTGACCGTCCAGGTCGCGCGGGAGGTCCTCGCCGAGGCGGGCTTCGACCCGAATCTGGTGGCGCTCGCGGTCGAGCGCCCGGGCGAGGGCATCGCCAAGACCCTCGCGGTCCGCCCCGAGATCAAGCTGATCGACTACACCGGTTCCACGGAGTTCGGGGACTGGCTGGAGACCCACGCCCGCCAGGCGCAGGTCTACACGGAGAAGGCCGGCGTCAACACCGTCGTCCTGGACTCCACCGACAACTACAAGGGCATGCTGTCCAACCTGGCGTTCTCGCTGTCCCTGTACAGCGGCCAGATGTGCACCACCCCGCAGAACCTGCTGATCCCGCGCGACGGCATCGCGACGGACGCCGGCCACAAGAGCTACGACGAGGTCGTCGCCGACCTCGCCGCCTCGGTCGGCGGCCTGCTGGGCGACGACGCCCGGGCCAACGCGCTGCTCGGCGCGCTGGTGAACCCGGACGTCAAGTCCCGGCTGGAGGCCGCGGCCGCGCTGGGCGAGGTCGCGCTGGCCTCCCGGGAGGTCGCGAACCCCGAGTTCCCGGACGCGGTGGTCCGTACCCCCGTCATGGTCAAGCTGGACGCGGCCAAGCCGGACCCGGAGGCGCCGTACCTCTCCGAGTGCTTCGGCCCGGTCTCCTTCGCGGTGGCCGTGGACACCACCGCGGACGCCCTCGACCTGCTGCGCCGTACGGTGCGGGAGAAGGGCGCCATGACGGTGGGCGCGTACACCACGTCGGCGGACACCGAGCGGGCCATCGAGGAGGTCTGCCTGGAGGAGTCCGCGCAGCTCTCCCTGAACCTGACCGGCGGGGTGTTCGTGAACCAGACCGCCGCGTTCTCGGACTTCCACGGCTCCGGCGGCAACCCGGCGGCCAACGCGGCCCTGTGCGACGGCGCCTTCGTCGCGAACCGCTTCCGGGTGGTGGAGGTCCGCCGCCAGGCGTAACCGCGTCACGCAGGCCCCGGCCCGGGTGGACCGCGCCCTCCTCCTACTCCCGCCGCTCCTCGGCGAAGAGGCGGGAGGAAGCGTCCACCTGGGCCATCCTGCGCAGGGCCGCGAACACCGCGTCGCCCACCACCGTGCCCACGACCACCGCCTCGACCAGGCCCTCGCGGTCCGCCCGGCGGGCCGTGTACTCCAGGTCCACCCGGGCCACCCGCTCAGCCGCGTCGGCGTAGTCGTCGAGCAGTTCGGCGAAGGAGCCGTGGCCCACCCGCGCGAGTGAGGCGAGGGCGGCCGCAAGCGCGTCGGCCGCCTTGTTCCCGGGCTGGATGTGCCAGCCGCGCGCCTCGATCAGCCGCGCCACCCGGTCCCGGGCCAGTACCGCCTCGGCGTCGTCGTGGCCCCCGCCGTCGCCGTACTCGGGCACCAGCCGCTGCGCCGCGGCGCCGAGCAGCTTGTGCACCGGCTGCTCCTTGTCGTCGATGGCCACGAGGACGTCCCCGATGGCCGCCACCGACAGCCCGCCGACCTCCAGCAGGGCGCGGATCAGCCGCAGCCGCCGCTCGTGCCCGTCGTCGTAGCTGGCTTGATTGGGGCTGCTCAGCTCGCCCGGCGGAAGCAGACCCTCCCGGACGTAGTACTTGATCGTCGGTACCGGTACCCCGGTTCGGCGGCTCAACTCTCCGATGCGCATGACGTGTTCACTCGTTTCTCCTTGCCCCGTCCCTGCCCATCATAGATAGTGGGGCTATCAGATAGCGGCGAGCATCACTATCCATTCCTTGGGGGTCCCATGCCTGCGTTACGTACCTGGCACCGTCCACTGACCGTGTTCGCCGGCGTGATGGTGGTGTGGGCCGCCGGCTCGGCCGTAGGTCTCGCCGTCGACGGCCGCATGCTGGTCGGCGCCCCGATCTGGGCCAAGCCCTTCAAGTTCGCCGTCTCCTTCGTCGGCTACGCGCTGAGCCTGGCCTGGATGCTCTCCCTGGCCGTCGCCGCCCGCCCTCGCCTGCGCAGGCCCGCCTGGTGGGCCGGTACCGTCGTCGTCGCGGCGAGCGCGGTGGAGATGCTGCTCATGACGGGCCAGGTGTTCCGCGGCCGGCAGAGCCACTTCAACCGGCGGACCCCCCTCGACGCGCAGATCTACAGCGCCATGGCCGTCACCGTCGTCGTGCTGTGGACGGCCACGCTCGTCATCGCCGTCCTGCTCTTCCGGTCCCGCGTGGCCGACCGGCCCACCACCTGGTCGATCCGGATCGCCGCCGTCCTCGCCCTCGCGGGCGCGGGGCTCGGCTTCCTGATGACCACCCCCACCGAGGCCCAGCTCGCGGTCGACGACGCACCGGTGGCGGGCGCCCACAGCGTGGGAGTGCCCGACGGCGGACCCGCCATGCCGCTGACCGGCTGGTCCACCACCGGCGGCGACCTGCGCATCCCGCACTTCTTCGGCATGCACGCGCTCCAACTGCTGCCGCTGTTCGTGCTCGTACTGGCCGCCCTCGCCGGCCGCTTCGCCCTGCTGCGCCGGGAGCGGGTGCGACTGCGGCTGACCCTGGTCGCGGCCGGGGTCTACGCGGCGGTGCTCGCCCTGCTGACCTGGCAGGCGCTGCGCGGCCAGGCACTGGTGCACCCGGACCGGGCGACGCTCGGTGCGGCCGCGGCGGTCCTGGCCGGGGGCCTGCTAGGAGTCCTCGCCGCCCTGTTCGTGGGCCGGGGGCCCGCCCCAGTGGAAGAGGGTCATGGCCACACTGGTGGCGAGGTTGTAGCTGGAGACCTGGGGACGCATCGGCAGGGAGACGAGGTGGTCCGCCCGGGCGCGCAGCTCCGGTGAGATGCCGTGGCGCTCCGAGCCGAAGGCGAGCAGGGCGTCGTCCGGGAGGGTGAGGGCGCGGATGTCCGCGCCCTCGGGGTCGAGCGCGTAGAGCGGCCCGGGGGGCAGTTCGTCCAGGGCGAGGCGCTCGACGGTGGTGGCGTAGTGCAGCCCGGCCCCGGCCCGGACCACGTTCGGGTGCCAGGGGTCGAGGTCGCCGCGGGTCACCACACCGGTGGCGCCGAAGCCGGCGGCGAGCCGGACGACGGCGCCGACGTTGCCGAGATTGCGGGGGTTGTCGAGGACGACGACGGGGGCCGGCCGGGGCAGCCGCCCCAGCCCGGCGATGCCGGCGGCCCGGTCGGGGCGGACCGCGAGGGCCGCGACCCCGGT
Organism: Streptomyces virginiae; assembly: GCF_041432505.1. Lineage (GTDB taxonomy): Bacteria > Actinomycetota > Actinomycetes > Streptomycetales > Streptomycetaceae > Streptomyces > Streptomyces virginiae_A. Next base: position 4,519,143 of record NZ_CP107871.1, on the reverse strand, counting down.
GGGGTGCACACGGGTCAGCACCCCCTTGAGGTCGGCCCGCCGCGTGAGGCGCACCACGGCGGCCTCGACGTCCGGAGCCAGCTCACGGGCCAGCGCCCGTACCGCGGCGGGGTCCTCGGCGATGACCATCCGTACGTCGGCCCCGAACCGCAGGGCGTGCTTCAGCGCGTGGAACCCGTCCAGCAGCACGAGATCCCCCGCCTGCTCGGCCTCCCGCCATTCCCGCACCGTGTCGTCCATACCCCGACCCTACGGTCCGCCCGGACGCCGTCCACCGCGCGGGCCGCTCCCAAGGGATGGCCGTCAGCGCGGCCCCGGCACCGACACCGGCACCGGCTCGGCGGCGGCGTCCGTCTCGGGCTCCGCCGCACGCCGCCGCCGCACGGCGACCCGTACCCCCAGCCACACCAGGAAACCGGTCGGCAGGAACACCGCGTCCGCGGCGATCATCGCCAAGGAGAAGAACGGCAGCCCCAGCAGCACCGCGATCCCCGCGTGCTCCAGCATCATCAACGCCAGCAGCACGTTCTTGATCCGCCGGTTGAACAGCGTGAACGGAAACGCCACCTGTACCGCCACCGTGCCGTACGACAGCAGCATCACCAGCGTCCCGCTCCCCGCCAGCAGCGCCGACAGCGCCGGCCACGGGGTGAAGTAGTCCAGCCCCAGCGGGTAGTACAGGGCCGTCCCGTCCTGCCAACGGGACCCCTGGATCTTGTACCAGCCCGCCGTCGCGTAGATCAGGCAGACCTCCGCCATGATCACCAGCATGCCCGCGTTGTGCAGCAGGTTCGCGAGGACGTCCAGCACCGCCCGCCCCTCGCCCTGCGGCTCGTACCGGTCGACCAGCCACCACAGCCCGCAGACCACCCACACCGCCGCGAACGCCGCCGTCCAACCGTGGCCGAAGCGGCCGGTCGCCGCGCCGAAGGCGAACCCGGCGCCGAGCACGCCCCACAGCACCGGCCCGGCCGCCCCGGCCGTCGCCGAGCCGCGCGTACGGGCCCGGCGCGCGTCCAGCGACCAGACCTGCGCGCACCGGGTCAGCACCAGGTAGATCGCCATCAGGTGGATGACGTTGTCCCCGCCGTCGCCCATGAACACGCTGCGGTTCTGCAGCGACAGCACTCCGATCATGAAGAGCACCGAGGTCGCCCGCGTCCGCCAGCCCAGCAGCAGGCCCACGCTCGCCAGCACGGACACCGCGTAGACGATCTCGAACCACAGCGTCGAGTCCGACCACATCAGCACCGTGAAGGCGTGGTTGGTGTCGATCAGGCGCTCCGCGAGGTCCCAGCCCCACGGCCCGTCCGGCCCGTACAGCTCGGCGCGGTGCGGGAACTCGCGCAGCAGGAAGAAGAGCCAGGTCGCGGCGAAGCCGATGCGGACCACGGCGCTCTGGTACGGGCCCAGGGCCTGCCCGGTGACCCGCGCGGCCGCCCGGCCCGCCGCCTCGCGGGCGCGCCTCAGAGCGTCCACCACGGCAGCTCCCGGTAATAGGTCTGGGTGTCGGTGGTCTCGGCGCTCCACTTCGGCGCCGGCACCGCCCTGGTCGCCGAGCGCAGCTGGATCCGCAGGATGGTTCCTTCCCGCAGCCTTGGGGCGAGCCGGTTCACCGCGATGCGCCGGAGGTACTCCTCGGACAGCTGCCCACGCTCGCCGTTCGGCTTGTTGTCCTCGTCGTGGGAGCCGGTGAAGAAGTCCCAGGCGCGGCGGAGCTCGTTCTGTCGGGTGTGGCTCGGCAGCAGGCTGTGCCGGATGGCCTCGCCGTCCTCGGCGCTCAGGTCGCGCCAGGGGGTGGTGACCAGCTCGCCGTCCTCGCCCCTGACGTCCGCGCGCGCCTCGACCGCGATGTTCTGCTGCAGCGGGTTGGGGGCGAACAGCTTCCAGTTCTGTTCGAACTCCGGATAGATCCAGCTGTCGATCGTCTTCGCGTGCTGCCGGCTGACCGTGTTGGTCGGCGCCACGTGCAGGAAGACGAAGGCGAGGTGCGTGCCGGCGGCCACCGCGACCACCCCCAGGGCCAGGGCGGTCACGACCCGGTACGGGGTGGAAAGACCGGCTATTCCGGGCGCCCGCGGGGGTGACGGAGCGGCCCTTTCGGCGGGCTCGTGCTCGTTCGAATCCATCCCCACCCGATCGTCCGGCGTCCACAGGGTTGACCTCAGAGGTTGACACCCTACGGGCCGCCGTCTCACCATTGAAGCGTATGAACCGAACGATCGGTCGGTCGGGCGGACAGCGGACTCTGGCAGGGGGCCGGAATGGTGGCAGTGACCCCGGAGACGGGGCCGGACACGGCTCTCGGGACAGACAGGACGGACGGGACAGGCATGACTGCTGACCTGGGCGCACAGCTCGCGGCGGCATTCGACGCGGCCGTGGCGGCCGACGAGCGGGTGGAGCCGCGCGACTGGATGCCGGACGAGTACCGCGCCTCCTTGGTGCGCCAGATGGCGCAGCACGCCCATTCCGAGATCATCGGCATGCAGCCCGAGGCGAACTGGATCACCCGCGCGCCCTCGCTGCGCCGCAAGGCGATCCTGATGGCCAAGGTCCAGGACGAGGCCGGCCACGGGCTGTACCTCTACAGCGCGGCCGAGACCCTCGGCACCAGCCGCGACGAGCTGCTCGACAAGCTCCACTCGGGCAAGCAGAAGTACTCCTCGATCTTCAACTACCCCACCCTGACCTGGGCGGACGTCGGCGCCATCGGCTGGCTCGTGGACGGCGCGGCGATCACCAACCAGGTGCCGATCTGCCGCTGCTCCTACGGGCCCTACGCCCGCGCCATGGTCCGGATCTGCAAGGAGGAGTCCTTCCACCAGCGCCAGGGGTACGAGCTGCTCCTCGCCCTCTCCCGCGGCACCGAGGCCCAGCACGCGATGGCCCAGGACGCGGTGGACCGGTGGTGGTGGCCGTCGCTGATGATGTTCGGCCCGCCGGACGACGAGTCGGCGCACTCGGCCCAGTCCATGGCCTGGCGCATCAAGCGGCACTCGAACGACGAACTGCGCCAGCGGTTCGTGGACATCGCCGTCCCGCAGGCCGAGTCCCTCGGTCTGACCCTGCCCGACCCGGACCTGAAGTGGAACGAGGAGCGCGGACACCACGACTTCGGCGCCATCGACTGGGCCGAGTTCTGGGACGTCCTCAAGGGCAACGGCCCCTGCAACGAGCAGCGGATCGGCCAGCGGCGCAAGGCCCACGAGGACGGCGCCTGGGTGCGCGACGCGGCCGCCGCGTACGCGCGCAAGCAGACGGCACAGCAGGTGGCACAGCAGGTGGCACAGCAAGCGGCGAAGCACGCCGGACAGAACGAGGAGGCACGGGTATGACGCAGAACTGGCCCCTGTGGGAGGTCTTCGTGCGTTCGCGCCGCGGCCTCTCGCACACGCACGCGGGCAGCCTGCACGCCCCCGACGCGGAGATGGCCCTGCGCAACGCCCGCGATCTCTACACCCGGCGTGGCGAGGGCATCTCGATCTGGGTGGTGCCCTCCACCGAGATCACCGCCTCCTCTCCCGACGAGCGGGACCCCTTCTTCGCGCCGTCCGCCGACAAGCCGTACCGGCACCCCACCTTCTACGACATCCCGGAGGGTGTGAGCCACCTGTGACCAGCACCGACACCACGCGCCTCACCGGTGCCACCGCGGCGGCGGCGCTCGCGCTCGGCGACGACGCGCTGATCCTCTCCCACCGCCTCGGCGAATGGGCCGGACACGCCCCCGTCCTGGAGGAGGAGGTCGCCCTCGCCAACATCGCCCTCGACCTCCTCGGCCAGGCCCGGATCCTGCTGTCCCTGGTCGGCGACGAGGACGAGCTGGCGTACCTGCGCGAGGAGCGGTCCTTCCGCAACCTCCAGCTGGTCGAGCAGCCGAACGGCGACTTCGCCCACACCATCGCCCGCCAGCTCTACTTCTCCTTCTACCAGCACGAGGTCTACGGGGAGCTCGCCCGCGGGGACGGCCCGTTCGCGCCGCTGGCGGCCAAGGCCGTCAAGGAGACCGCGTACCACCGTGACCACGCCGAGCAGTGGACCCTGCGGCTCGGGGACGGCACCGAGGAGAGCCGCAGCCGTATGCGGGCCGCCCTCGACGCGCTGTGGAAGTTCACCGGCGAGATGTTCCAGCCGGTGGACGGCCTCGAAGGCCTGGACCTGACCGCCGTGGAGGAGCGCTGGCTGGCCGCGCTGACCGGCGTACTGGGGCAGGCCGGCCTCGACCTGCCCCAGGGGCCGCGCACCGGCGCCTGGGCGGCGGGCGCCGGACGGCAGGGCCTGCACACCGAGTCCTTCGGCCGGATGCTCGCCGAGATGCAGCACCTGCACCGCAGCCACCCGGGGGCCTCATGGTGACCACCGACGCCGGAACGACCCGCCTGGAGGCGGAACTGGCCGCGCTGGCCGGCTCCGTCCCGGACCCGGAGCTGCCCGTGCTCACCCTCGGCGAACTCGGCGTGGTGCGCGGGGTGCGGATGCACGAGGACGGCCGGGCCGAGGTCACCCTCACGCCCACCTACACCGGCTGCCCGGCCATCGAGGCCATGTCCGCCGACATCGAGCGGGCGCTGACCGGCCACGGCATCCCCGAGGTGACGGTGACGACCGTGCTGGCCCCCGCCTGGTCGACCGACGACATCAGCGCCGAGGGCCGGCGCAAGCTCGCCGAGTTCGGCATCGCCCCGCCCCGGCCGCACGCGGCCGGCGGGCCGGTCCCGGTGACCCTGTCGGTCCGCTGCCCCCACTGCGGATCGACCGACACCGAGCTGCTCAGCCGCTTCTCCTCCACCGCGTGCAAGGCGCTGCGTCGCTGCACCGCCTGCCGCGAACCGTTCGACCACTTCAAGGAGCTCTAGATGGCCGCCCCCCGCCACGGCGCGTTCCACCCGCTGACGGTGGCGGCTGTCGACCGGCTCACCGACGACTCGGTGGCACTGACACTCCGGGTTCCCGAGGAACTGCGCGAGGACTACCGGCACGCCCCGGGCCAGCACCTGACGCTGCGCCGCACCGCCGCCGAGGGCGGCGCCGAGGTCCGCCGCACCTACTCGATCTGCTCCCCGGCACCGTCCGCGGCCGGCCCGGGCCCGGAGCGGCTGCGGGTCGGGGTGCGGTTGGTGGAGGGCGGCGAGTTCTCCACCTTCGCCCACAAGGAGATCGCCGCCGGGGACGTGCTGGAGGTCATGGTCCCGGCCGGGCGCTTCGTACTGGAGCCCACCGCCGCGCCGGCCTCGGGGCACTACGCGGCGATCGTCGGCGGCAGCGGCATCACGCCGGTGCTCTCGATCGCGGCGAGCCTGCTGGCCGCCCGACCCGACGCCCGGTTCTGCCTCGTGCGCAGCGACCGTACGGCGGCCTCGACGATGTTCCTGGAGGAGGTCGCCGACCTCAAGGACCGTTATCCGTCACGGTTCCAGCTGGTGACGGTCCTCTCCCGCGAGGAGCAGGAGTCCGGGCTGCCCTCCGGGCGGCTGGACGAGGAGCGGCTGGCGTCCCTGCTGCCGGCGCTGCTGCCGGTGACGGAGGTGACGGGCTGGTTCCTGTGCGGCCCGTACGGTCTGGTGCAGGGCGCGGAGCGGGCCTTGGGCGCGCTCGGCGTCGCGCGGACCCGGGTGCACGAGGAGATCTTCCACGTCGAGGACACCGCACCGACGGCCCGCCCGGCCGGTTCCGCGGCCCCCGCGCACGGACGGGTCACCGCACGGCTCGACGGCCGCTCGGGCACCTGGCCGGTCCAGGACGGCGAGTCCCTGCTGGACGCGGTGCTCCGCAATCGCGCGGACGCCCCGTACGCCTGCAAGGGCGGCGTCTGCGGCACCTGTCGGGCGTTCGTGGTCTCGGGCGAGGTCCGGATGGAGCGGAACTTCGCGCTGGAGGCCGAGGAGACGGAGGCCGGATTCGTCCTGGCCTGTCAGTCGCACCCGGTCACCGAGGAAGTGGAGATCGACTTCGACCGCTGAGCGGATCGACGTCCCCTTCGGTCGGGCCCCTGTCCCAGGACAGGGGCCCGACCCGTCTCCAAGGCCTGTCCATTTTCCAGAACCTGTTCTATCTTGACGCACCGTCAGACGCGATGTCGTCGTCGGACCCGAACGCGCGGGAGGACAGGCAGTGGACTTCACCTTCACCGAGGAGCAGCAGGCCGCCGTCGAGGCGGCCCGGGCCGTCTTCGCGGATGTCGCGCCCGACGGCGTGCCCAGCCCCGCTCTGACCCCGGGGGCCGTCGCCGACGACTTCGACCGCCCGCTGTGGGCCAAGCTCGCCTCATCGGACCTGCTGAGCCTGGTGCTCGCCGAGGAGCACGGCGGAGCGGGGCTGGACGCCGTCGCCCTGTGCCTGGTGCTGCGCGAGGCCGCCCGGGTGCTGGCACGGGTCCCGCTGCTGGAGCACTGCGCCACCGCCATGGCCGTGCAGGCCCACGGCAGCCCGGAACTGGCCGCCGCCCTGCTGCCCGGCGCCGGGAACGGCACCCTCGTGCTCACCGCCGCCGCCCACGGACGCTCCGGCCACGACCCGGCCGAACTCGCCGTCATCGCCCGCCGCGAGGGCGAGGCGTGGATCCTGGAAGGTACGCAGACCGCGGTGCCCTGGGCGCACGGCGCGGACTGGATCGCCGTACCCGCGCACACCGGCGAGGGTGAGGCCGTCCTCGCGCTCGTCCCACGGGCCGCCGAAGGGCTGGCCCTCGCCGAGCAGGTCTCCACGACTGGGGAGCGGCTCGCCGAACTCGCCCTCGACGGCGTGCGGGTGGACGCCACGCACCTCATCGAAACCCCGGGAGCCTGGGAGCGGCTACGTCAGCTCCTCGCCACCGGGACCTGCGCGCTGGCACTCGGACTCGGCGAGAACGTCCTCACCATGACCAGCCTGTACACCGGCAAGCGCGAGCAGTTCGGCTTCCCGGTGGCCACCTTCCAGGCCGTCGCCGTCCAGGCCGCCGACCGGTACATCGACCTGCGCGCCATGGAGGTCACCCTGTGGCAGGCCGCCTGGCGGCTCGACGCGGCGACCGGCGGCGCCGGTGGTCCGCTGCCGAGCTCCGGTGATGTCGCGGTCGCCAAGATCTGGGCCGCGGAAGGTGTGCGCCGGGTCGTACAGACCGCCCAGCACCTGCACGGCGGATTCGGCGCCGACACCGACTATCCGCTGCACCGCTACCACGCCTGGGCCAAGCAGCTGGAGCTCCAGCTGGGCCCGGCCGCCGCGCACGAGGAGGCCTTGGGCGACCTGCTGGCCGCCCACCCCCTCGCCTGAACCGGCTCCTCTCAGAGGACGAAGGCCGGGTTCCCGTTGTCCGTCACCATCGGGCGCCCGGCACCGTCCCAGGCCTGCATCCCGCCGTCGACGTTCACCGCGTCGATCTCCTGGCGCACCAGGTACTGGGTGACCTGCGCGGAACGCCCGCCGACCCGGCACATCACGTACACCCGGCGACCGTCCTCGACCGACTCGGTGAGCTCACCGAAGCGGGCCACGAAGTCGCTCATCGGGATGTGCAGAGCACCCTCGACGTGGCCGGCCGCCCATTCGTCGTCCTCACGGACGTCGAGGACAAAGCCTTCGGAGGGCACCGCGGTGGCGTCCACCGAGGGAAGCGGTCCGAAGTTCATAGCTGTCGCCTTCTCTCTTCACGAATCTGCTGCCAACCTATCCGACCACCCGGTACGGGCGGACCGGGCTCACTCGGCGGCGAGCTCCGCCGCCAGCTCCGCCTCGCGCTCGGAGACCTGCGCGAGCAACTGCTCCGCGATCTCCTCCAGCAGCCGGTCGGGGTCCTCGGGCGCCATCCTCAGCATCGACCCGATCGCGCTCTCCTCCAGCTCCCTGGCCACGAGCGACAGCAGCTCCTTGCGGCGTGCCAGCCACTCCAGCCGCGCGTACAGCTCGTCGCTCTCGCCGGGCACCGACGCCTCGGGCGCCGGGCCGGCCGCCCATTCCTCGGCCAGCTCGCGCAGCAGCCCCTCGTCACCGCGCCCGTAGGCGGCGTTGACCCGCGAGATGAACGCGTCGCGCCGCTCCCGCTCGCCCTCCTCCTGTGCGAGGTCGGGGTGGGCCTGACGGACCAGCTCGCGGTAGAGGCGCCGCACCTCCTCCGAGGGCCGCACCCGCTCCGGCGGCCGCACGGGCCGGTCGGTCAGCATCGCGGCGGCGTCGTCGGAGATCCCGTCCGAGCCCAGCCAGTCGTGGAACAGCTCGTCCACCCCGGGCATCGGCATGACCAGCGAGCGCGCCTCCCTCGCCCGCCGCAGATCCTCGGGATCGCCGCTGCGGGACGCCTTCGCCTCGGCGATCAAGGCGTCCAGCTCGTCGAGCCGCGTGTACATCGGGCCGAGCTTCTGGTGGTGCAGGCGGGAGAAGTTCTCCACCTCCACCCGGAAGGTCTCCACCGCGATCTCGAACTCGATCAGCGCCTGCTCGGCGGCCCGCACGGCCCGCTCCAGGCGCGCCTCCGGGCGCTCCCCACCGGTGACGGAGGAGTCACCGGAATCACCGGGGACTGTCTGCTCAGGCTGCTCGGTCTGCTCGCTCACCCGGCCAGCCTACGGCCCACCCGCGCGGGCGATGTTTCACGTGGAACATCGCCCGTCGCGACAGGGCCCGCCACGGCTCCGACCGAACCGCTCAGGCCCTGGTCGGAGCACCCGCCGGCCGCCGCGGAGGACCCGCGGGCCGCCGCGGAGGACCCGCCGAGCACCGTCAGACCCCGAGCTCCGCCGCGATCCGGCCGGCCCGCACCGCCGCCACCAGATCGGCGTGATCGGCCTCGGTGCGGTCGGCGTAGGCCACGGCGAAGGTCGCCATCGCCTGGTCCAGCTCGTCGTTCTTCCCGCAGTACCCGGCCAGCAGCCGCGGGTCGACACTGTGCGCGTGCGCCCGGGCCAGCAGGGCGCCGGTCATCCGCCCGTAGTCGTCGATCTGGTCGACGGCCAACGCCGCCGGGTCCACGCTGCCCTTGCGGTTGCGGAACTGCCGCACCTGGAAGGGCCGGCCCTCCACCGTGGTCCAGCCCAGCATGATGTCGGAGACCACCTGCATCCGCTTCTGCCCGGCCACCACCCGAAGGCCCTCGTGCTGCTCCGGGGCCGGCGCGAAGCCCAGCCCGGGCAGGTGCGGCAGCAGCACCGAGGGCCGCGCCTCCTTGACCTGGAGCACCAGCGGCTCGCCCCGGTGGTCCAGCAGCAGGACCACGTACGAGCGGGTGCCGACGCTCCCGGTGCCCACCACGCGGAAGGCCACGTCCTGGATCGCGTACCGGGCCAGCAGCGGCAGTCGGTCGCCCTGCAGCGTCTGCAGGTAGGGGCCGAGCGAGGCCGCCACGGCCGCCGCCTCCCCGTCCCCGACCCGGCGCAGCACGGGCAGCGCGTCGACGAAGCGACGGCCGCCGTCCGGCCCTATCTCCGTGGACTTGGCGGCGAACCGCGCGGAGGTGTTGTTGCGGGCCTTCTCCGAGACCCGCTCCAGCGTGCCCAGCAGATCGCGGGCGTCGGCGTGCGAGACCAGCTCCTCGTCGGCGATGGCGTTCCACGCGTCGAGGGCGGGCAGCTTGGCCAGGAGCCGCATGGTGTGCCGGTAGGCGCCGACGGCGTCGAGGGCGGCCGCCCGGCAGGTGTCCTCGTCCGCGCCCGCCACCCGGCCCGCCAGCACCAGCGAGGCCGCCAGCCGCTTCACGTCCCACTCCCACGGGCCGAACACGGTCTCGTCGAAGTCGTTGAGGTCGATGACGAGCCGCCCGCTCGCGTCCCCGTACAGACCGAAGTTCGCCGCGTGCGCGTCGCCGCAGATCTGCGCGCCGACCCCGGTCACCGGTCCACCGGACAGGTCGTGGGCCATCAGCCCGGCCGCGCCCCGCAGGAACGCGAAGGGGTTCGCGGCCATCCGGCCGACCCGTATCGGCGTCAGCTCGGCGACCCGCCCGGCGTTCGACTCCTCCACCGCGCGCACGGCGTCCGGCCGTCCGGCCGGCGCCACGAAGGCGGCGTGCGCCGACCGCGGCAGGCGGGCGCGCAGCGCCTTGCCCTCCTCCTTCGGCGAACCGGCCGCCACCCTCGGAGCGAAGCCCGCCACGTCCGGAATCCGCTGACCCGCAATCGCCGCCATCGACGCCGCCCCCACCCGTTCACTTCATTGATCGCTTCTCGAACGGGCTGACCGTATCTACAGCCCGGCGTCCCTGGCCAGCAGCGCCGCCTGCACCCGGTTCTCGCAGTCCAGCTTCGCCAGGATCCGGCTCACGTACGTCTTCACGGTGGCCTCGCTCATGTGCAGCCGTCGGCCCGCCTCCGCGTTGGACAGGCCCTCGCCCAGCAGCGCCAGCACTCCGCGTTCCCGGTCGCTGAGCTCCGCCACCTGACGACGGGCCACCTCCCCGCGTACGGCGGCCTTCCCGGAGGCCAGCTGGTCCACCACGTGCCGGGTCGCCCCCGGCGAGAGGTAGGCGTCCCCGGCGGCCGCCGCCCGGACCGCCCCGATCAGCTCGCCCGGCGCCGAGTCCTTCAACAGGAATCCCGCGCCGCCCTCGCCGAGCGCCCGCAGCACGTTCTCCTTCTCGCCGAAGGTGGTCAGGATCAGCGCCCGCACCTGCGGCACGGCCCGTCGCAGCTCGCCCAGCGCCGACAGCCCGTCCATCACCGGCATCTGAATGTCGAGCAGCATCACGTCGGGCGCGTGCGAGCGGGCCAGGTCCACCGCCTCCTTGCCGTTCGCCGCCTCCGCGACGACCTCGATGTCCGACGCCGAGGTCAGGATCATCCTGATCCCGGCCCGGATCAGTGGCTCGTCATCGGCGATCACCACTCTGATCACTTCGGCTGTCACCCCGCGCTCCTACTGCTTGACCTCGTACTGCTGCTTTTCCACGAGCTTGCCGTCCTTGAAGCAGAACCGGAAGATCCGGTCCGTTCCCAGGGAGCCCGAATTGTCCTCGGCCAGCAGGGCCAGACACTCCGAGCCCGCGGGCCGGGGCGGCCCCTTCCTGGCGGCCCCGGCGGTCATGAAGTTCTCCCCGGTCGGCAGCCGGTCGCGGACGGCCTGCTCGGTCTCGCCCACGTGCACGGCGTCGAACTCGTCCCGGTCGATCATCGCGTCGCTCGCCGAGTCGATCAGCAGCACCGCACCGGCCCCGAACACGATCACCAGCAGCACCACCGCCGCGAAGGCGATCCCGCAGCCCACCGCGACCCCACCGGACCGGCTGGGCATACGGACGGCCAGCTCCCGGTCCACCGCCTGCCAGTCCATCGGCTGCTCGCCGCCCCGCCCGGGCGGCGGACCGCCCGCGTACGCGTGCGCCTGCTGCCCGAAGTCGTCGGCCACGTCCACCACGCCGGCCGGCTCCGCCCCGTACGGCAGGACCCCGGCCACCCGGAACCCGCCGCCCTCGACGGGACCCGCGTGCACCATCCCGCCGACCAGCCGGGCCCGCTCGCGCAGCCCCGTCAGGCCCTGCCCGCCCGACACCACCTCGTCGGCCGCCGGCCCCGCCGACGGCCCGTTGGCGATCTCCACGACCAGCGAGTCGTCCTCGTAGCGCAGCTCCACCGCGATCGGCGCCCCCGGCGCGTGCTTGTACGCGTTCGTCAGGGCCTCCTGCACGATCCGGTACGCGGCGTGGTCGCACGCCGCGACCAGCGGCCTCGGCCGGCCCGACGTGGTCATCCGGACGTCGGTCCCCGAGCCCCGGGCCGCCTCCACCACCCCCGCGATACCGGCCACCCCGCGTGCCGCGGGCTGGGCCTCCTCGACGGGCGCGGGCGCCTCCACCCCGTCGCGCAGGATGCCGACGACCTCGCGCAGCTCGTGCATGGCGGCCACCGAGGCCTGCCGCAGCACGCCCACCGCCTCGCGCTGACGGTCGGTGAGCTTCGGATCCACCTCCAGCGCGCCGGTGTGCACGGCGATCAGCGCCAGCTGGTGCCCGAGGCTGTCGTGCATGTCCTGGGCGATGCGCTGACGCTCGCGCAGCCGCGCCTGCCCGGCGACCATGGCCCGCTCGCGCAGCAGCTGCCCGTTGCGCTCCTGCAGCGCGCGCAGCAGGGTGCGCCGCTGCGACCAGTACCGGCTGGCCAGACCCGGCATCACGGTCGTCGCCAGGAACATCAGCGTGGAGAACACGATCACGAGCAGCGGCTGCATCTGGGCCCACTGATCCACCACGCTGCAGCCGACCGCCGCCACGAAGGCCAGCGTGAAGGCGGCCAGCGCCCGGCCCACCCCGACGATCCGCCGGCCGGCCGACCAGCCCAGCAGGGGCAGCACGAAGAAGGCCCCGGGCAGGAAGGTGACCACGCCCGAGGCGAACACGAGCGTGCTCCCCGGCAGCCTGCGGCGCGTCAACGTCAGCACGACCGCGAGCACGGCTCCGAGCAGCATGCGCCGCCCGGAGGCGTTGCTGACCTCCTCGACGCCCAGGCCGAGGATGGCGAGCACGCCGCCGAGCGCCAGGTCCCCGGCCAGCATCCGCCGGGTCCACGGCTCCGGGCCCTTCAGCCAGTCCCAGCCGGCACGCGTCTTCGCCTTCGCATCCACGCGCCCGACCCTAGACACCCGCGCCCCCGGCCGGCCGCCCTCTTTCGTCGCGCCCCGCACGACGAAAGTCGAACGCCGCCCCCACCCCGGGTCCTCCCGCTGCGGGCCGGAGCGGCCGTCCGCGCTCCGTCACCGATACCGGACCACGCGCACCCCGGACTCGCGGAAGCCGTCCAGGTCCCGCAGCTCCTGCGCGGCGGAGTCGATCAGCCCCACCATCCCCGACTCGCTGTGCAGCCCGGCGAGCAGCAGCCCGGTGCTCTCCCGCCCGCGCGCGTCCAGCCGCCGTACCCACACCAGGGCTCGGCCCCCGGCCGGCAGGGCCGCGAGTCCCTCGACGGCCGCGGTCACGGTCGGATACTCCGAGACGGACAGCACCGGGCCCAGCTCCGCCATCGTGGAGGTGAACCAGTCGGCCTTGTCCGGCACGGGCGAAGGCCCCGCCGGCTGGTCCCGGTCCCAGGCGGCCAGGAACCCCCAGGGATCGGAGTTGGGCAGCAGGAACGGCTCCTGAGGCCCCTTCGGCACGACCACCGCGGCGTCGAGCATCCCTCGGCGCCAGTCACCGGTGCGCAGCGCGGCCGTCGTCTGGCAGGCGAACAGCCACCCCCGGGCGGTCTCGTCCTCGGCGGCCGGCTCCACCAGCTCGACGGGTTCCGCATAGGTCCGCCTCAGCCACCGCTCGGCCTTGTGCCGGGCGGTGGCGAGGTCGGGCGCCGCCGCCGCGTCCTCGACCCCGGGCTCGACCCGGGCGAAGACCAGCTGCAGCACCCCGACCTGGTCCAGCCGGGCCAGCCCGCCGGTCATCCCGTCCAGGAACGCCACCTGGCCGTTGTTGTTGTGCACGTACAGCAGGTGCCCGCTGACCTCGGTGCCGCCGATGACCCGCCGCACCCACACCACGCCCTGGGTGTCCGGTCCGGTCTCCTCGGCCCGCGTGATCACCTCGTCCCAGCTCACGCACCGCAGCTCGCGGGCGGCGGGGAAGTAGCGGCGCAGCAGCAGCTCCCACCAGCCGGGCGCCTCGTGCGCGGGCTGCCAGGGCAACGGCGAGGAGGGGCCGCCCGCGATCGCCGCGGCCGTCGTGACCACGCAGCCGCGCGCGTTCAGCCGCCGGGCCTGGGTCTGCGCGTCGCGCTCCACCGGGTCCCGCGTGTACGCCGAGGCGTCGCCCCACGGATCGTTCGACGCGGGATGGAAGGGCTCCCCGTAGTCCTTGGGCACCACGAGCGACGCGGCCAGCATCGGCGTCCGCGGATAGCCCGGCTGCTCGGTGGTCCGACAGGCGAACAGCCAGGTCCCGGCGTCCTCGGCGACGGGGTCGATGCCCACCAGCTCGACGAGCCCGTTGTAGGTGGACAGCAGCCACTCCAGCGCGGTCTGCCACGGCTCGGCCTTGGAGGTCTTCGCCAGGCCCGCCCGCTGCCAGCCGCCGTGGCGGACGTAGGCGAGGTATTCGTCGAGGGGCAGGTGCGTCGGGGGGAAGTCCACCCGGGACCCGTCCTTGGGCACGATCACCAGTTTGTTGAACGGACCCACCATGGGGTCCCCGGCGTCGATGCTCTCCTGGGTGTCGTACCGGACGATCCAGGCCAGCTCGTGCTCCTGGGTGAGCTCCGGCTGCAGCACGATCGTCCACGGCTCCGAGGCGAACGCCTGCTCCAGGCGGGCCCGGGCCGCTTCGAGGGCCTCGTTCAACGTGAGCATTTCTGATTCCTGACGACGCTAGCGGTAGGGGACATGGGCGATCTCGCTGATGTTGTGTGTCTCGAGTGTGGCCAGCTTCCCCGTCTGGCCGTCCAGGAAGACGACACCGTGGGGCGTGTTCACCGCGTTGAAGACGTGACCGGCCATCCCGTGGCGGGAGATCGCGACGACACTGCGCGAATCCGGCCCCCGCGCCTCCAGGTCCTTGACGATGTCGTCGTAGGTGCCGACGACCTTCTTCGCGCTCGGCTCCACACCCAGTTCCTTGTACGGGATGTCGCCCGGCCCGGTCTTCGGCGCGGCCGAGACCTCCACGCCGTCCAGCCGGCGGTCCAGCGTCACCACGTTGTTGGTGCAGTTGTACTGGTAGCCCGGCATGTTCGTGTTGTTCATGTCCTTGAGCCACGGGTACTGGTCGTCGATGAACTTCTGGGCGTCCTTCTTCCCGACCGAGTCGGCGTGGATCGAGGGCCGCTCCGTCACGCCCTTGGTCGGCTTCGCCAGGTGCGACCAGGCCGAGGGCTTCGTCGCCGCCGCCTCCGCGACCCGCACGCCCGCCCGGGCCCCGCCGAATCCCTTGGTGCCGAGCAGCTCCGGCACGAGTCGGCCCAGGCCCTCCGACGGGTCGTCCTTGAAGCTGTCGATCAGCGCGCCCGGGATCCGCTCCGGGTGGGCGGCGGTCGACACCAGACCGGCCAGCGTCATGTTGAGGTTCTGCTGGTACTCGGCGGGGTGGGTGAGGTTGTACGGGTCCATCGGGTTCAGGCCGCGGGCGAAGTTGAGCAGCCCGGCCGTGCCCTTGACCACGCCGCCGACGAAGTGGTTGAGCTCCACCGCCTGGCCGCCGTAGTAGTCGGTGATCCCGGCCAGCGCCCGGTCCGTCGCCGAGGGCTCCTTCGGGGCGTGCGCGAGGGCCGCGTCCATCGTCTTGGCCACGGCCCCGGCGGCCTCGTCGCGCTGCCTGCGGGCCTCGTTCAGGATCTCGTGGGCCCGCCGGGCGTCGGCCTTGCCCACGTCGCCCGGCTTCTGCGGCTCCGGTCCGGGATCCCGGCCGGCCTTCGCCGTCGCGTTGTAGGTCTCGACCTTCGCGGCGTACGACTCGTGGGCGTCCTTGGCGGCCTTGACCGCCGCCTTGTACAGGTCGATGGCCTGCTGCGCCTGCTTCTGCGCCCACTCCACCGTCTCCGCGTACCGGGTCAGCGCGCCCGCCGCCACCTCGCAGGCGTCGGAGGCGTGCAGCCAGTCCGTGGGGTGCATGGCGAACTTCTCGCGGAACGCGTCGGCCGCCTGCCCCTTCCAGTGACCCGAGTCCAGCGCCCGCATGCCCTGGCCGACCCGGTCGAACGCGCCCTGGAAGTCCTTCAGGTGCTTCGCCGACTCCCGGATCTTCGCGGGCTTGCCGTGCACCAGTTCGTTCGCCTGCTCGCTCTGGCCGAGCTGCTGCTCGCCGACCGAAGCGCCCATGTCCGAGGCGAAGTCGTCGCCCCAGTCCTCGACCTTGTCCGCCCAGTCGTCCGCCCCGACGTACTCCAGGCCGGCACCGATCCCGTCGGTGGCCTTGTCGACGCCCTGCCCGACGACCTTCTTCGTCCCCTCCCAGCCGTCGTCCAGCTTCTGCAGGCCCTTGTCCAGCAGGCCGCCCCAGTCCGTCATCAGCGCTCACCGCCCGACGGCTGCGGCTGCGGCGCCGGTCCGACCCAGTCGTCGACGGCCGCGTCCACCTCGTCCCGCATCCCCGTCGCGTTGATGATCTGGTTACCGAGGAGCATGTCCGAGCTGTTGACGTCCCGCACGGCGCCCTTCCAGGCTTCCTCGCTGTTCTCGCGGGCCCGGTCGAAGGAGTCGGCGCTGTAGTCGGCGTCCCGGATCTGTGTGTACGGGTTGTCGGACAGGACCTCGCCCCAGTCCTTGTCGATGACGTCCTTCTCCGACGCGTAGGGATTGCCCATCGCGGAGTTCGTCAGGACCTTGAAGCTGCCCTGGATGTACTGGTCCTGCTCGTGCATCACGCCCGCCGACAGACCGACGTCGAACGCAAACTGGTTGCCCTGCTGCACCAGCGCCCGGACGCCCCACCCCCAGCGCTCGCAGAACGTCTTCATCGACGCCGTCAGGCCCTCGTGCCCGCTCTCCATCCCCGACAGCGCCAGGTCCGAGAAGCCCCGGCCCATGGAGGCCGAACCCACCATGCCGAGCTCCTTCAGCTCGCCCAGCGTGTCCGTGATGCCCTTCGCTATCTGCCCCAGCGCCTGCTTCGAGACATCGACGTCCGCCCCGTCCCCGCTCACGCCTTCCCCTCCGGTCCGTCCCCGTCGAGCGCCGCACCGTCCGGCACCAGACCCCGCAGCGGCGGGAAGACGATCCCGTCCGGCCCGGCCGCGTCCAGCGCCACCCCGCACGGGAAGTCGAGCGCCGGGATCACCTCGTCCAGCAGCCGCGCGCCGACGATCCGCCGGTACGGCCACTCCCGCTCGTCCTCGCCCCGCGCGTCGGCGAACCGGGCCAGCGTCTCCAAGCCCGAGAACGCGCAGATCCAGTCCAGACCGCCCAGCTCCGCCGTCCACAGGCCGCCGCGATCGTCCAGCGGCACCAGCACCACCCGGCTGCGGAAATCCGCCAATCGCTCCAGCACGGCCTCGCGGGCCGCCTCCACGTCCACCTCGGCGGCCGGATCCGGCTCACGCGCCGGTTCGGCCGGCTCCGTCGGAGTCCCGGTGTCCACCCGCTCCGTCGCGGCGGCGCGCAGCCGCCCCCACTCCTCGTCGAAACCCACGCACGACTCCTCGCACCGACCGGAGTGCACGATCGCGCACACCCGGCGGCCACAACTGGTCTCACAATTCGGACAGTTGGCTCACCCTAACCCTGTCGTCCGACAGGACCACAGGTCAGGGGCACCGAACAGGGACGTACGTCACACCCACGACCGCGGAAGGGCAGGAGGCGAAGCGGGGAAACACGAAACGGCCGCCACCGCTTTCGCAGTGACGACCGTCTCGTCGATGTGGGCGAGGGGGGATTTGAACCCCCACGTCCCGAAGGACACTGGCACCTGAAGCCAGCGCGTCTGCCGTTCCGCCACTCGCCCGAGCAGCGTCCCAGTGGATCTTCCCTTTCGGGCCTTTCCCCTGGCGACGTCGAAACATTAGCACGGAGAACGGGGTGGATTCACATCGCTTTCCCGGCACCCCCGGACCCCTCCGTGGACGGCCCCTCCCGCACTCCGCTCCCGGTGCGGGACACTGTCCCTGGAGCGCCCCTACGATCCCTTGTGAGGACCAACACTCGTCCTCACAGGAACGATGGGGAACCACCCGAATCCGCCACGCGTGGATACGATCAGTAAGCAGTACAGGGCGACAGCGACGGAGGAGGTGCCCCATGGGAGTTCTGAAGCGGTTCGAGCAGCGACTCGAAGGTCTGGTGAACGGCACCTTCGCCAAGGTGTTCAAGTCCGAGGTCCAGCCGGTGGAGATCGCCGGAGCCCTCCAGCGGGAGTGCGACAACAACGCCACCATCTGGAACCGCGAGCGGACCGTCGTCCCCAACGACTTCATCGTGGAGCTCAGCGCCGGCGACTACGACCGTCTGAGCCCCTACTCCGGGCAGCTCGGCGACGAGCTCGCGGGCCTCGTCCGCGACTACGCCAAGCAGCAGCGCTACAGCTTCATGGGCCCCATCAAGGTCAACCTGGAGAAGGCCGACGACCTCGACACCGGGCTCTACCGGGTCCGCAGCCGTACCCTGGCCTCCAGCACCTCCCAGCCGCAGGCAGGACCGCCCTCACCGCAGGGCGGCTACGGCTACCCGCCGGAGAACCAGCCACAGGGCGGCTACGGATATCCCCCGGTCGCGGCCCCGCCCATGCCCAGCGCCCCGCCCCCGGGCGGACCCGGCGCTCGGCGGCCCGCCCCGGTCGGACCCGCCGGACCGGCCCCCGCGGCCGGCCCGGGTGGCCCCCGGCGCCACTGGATCGAGATCAACGGCACCCGCCACCAGATCTCGCGCCCCACGCTCGTACTCGGCCGAAGCACGGAAGCCGACGTGCGGATCGACGACCCCGGCGTATCGCGCCGGCACTGTGAGATCCGGACCGGAACGCCCTCGACGATCCAGGATCTCGGGTCCACCAACGGCATCGTGGTGGACGGGCAGCACACCACCCGCGCTACGCTCCGCGACGGCTCGCGGATCGTCGTGGGCAGTACCACCATCATTTACCGGCAAGCCGAAGGGTGAAGCGGGGGCAATGTCAGAGCTGACCCTGACGGTCATGCGGTTGGGTTTCCTGGCCGTTCTGTGGCTGTTCGTCATCGTGGCCGTCCAGGTCATCCGCAGCGATCTCTTCGGGACGCGCGTGACCCAACGCGGCTCCCGTCGTAACGGCGCGGGCGCCGGCGGCGCCCCGCAGCAGGCGGGTGGCCGGCAGGCCACGCCTCCGCAGCAGCGCCAGCGGCGCGGGGCACCCACCAAACTCGTCGTCTCCGAGGGCATCCTCACGGGAACCACGGTGGCCCTCGCCGGCCAGACGATCACGCTTGGCCGCGCGCACGACTCCACGATCGTGCTGGACGACGACTACGCGTCCAGCCGCCATGCCAGGATCTATCCCGACCGTGACGGCCAGTGGATCGTCGAGGATCTCGGGTCCACCAACGGCACGTATCTCGACCGGACCCGGCTGACCACCCCGACGCCCATTCCGCCGGGCGCACCGATCCGCATCGGCAAGACCGTCATCGAGCTGCGGAAGTAGTACGAGAATGAGCGAGCGGAGCGAGCGCGCGGCGGCGATCCGTCCCACCGAGGGCACGGACCCCAGCGCGCTCCCGACCGGAGGGTGGGCAGTGTGGCTCGAGACCGGTTGTACCCGGAGGCAGCTTCGTCGACAGGGCAGGTGCGCATGAGTCTGTCCTTGCGGTTCGCCGCCGGATCACACAAGGGCATGATCCGTGAGGGGAACGAGGACTCCGGCTACGCCGGTCCCCGCCTCCTCGCGATCGCCGACGGCATGGGAGGCCAGGCCGCCGGCGAGGTCGCGAGCTCCGAGGTGATCTCCACCCTCGTGCAGCTCGACGACGACGTCCCGGGCTCCGACATCCTCACCTCGCTGGCCACGGCCGTGCAGCGCGCCAACGACCAGCTGCGCGTGATGGTCGAGGAGGACCCGCAGCTCGAGGGCATGGGCACCACCCTGACCGCCCTGCTGTGGACAGGCCAGCGCCTCGGCCTCGTCCATGTCGGCGACTCCCGCGCCTACCTGCTCCGCGACGGCGTCCTCACCCAGATCACCCAGGACCACACCTGGGTGCAGCGCCTCGTCGACGAGGGGCGCATCACCGAGGAAGAAGCCACCACCCACCCGCAGCGCTCCCTGCTGATGCGCGCGCTCGGCAGCGGCGACATCGTCGAGCCCGACCTCTCCATCCGTGAGGTCCGGGCCGGTGACCGCTACCTGATCTGCTCCGACGGACTCTCCGGCGTCGTCTCCCACCAGACCCTGGAGGAGACCCTCGCCGACTACCACGGTCCCCACGAGACCGTGCAGTCGCTGATCCAGCTCGCCCTGCGCGGCGGCGGACCCGACAACATCACCTGCATCGTCGCCGACGTCCTCGACACCGACAGCGGTGACACCCTCGCCGCCCAGGTCAGCGACACCCCGGTGGTCGTCGGCGCGGTCGCCGAGAACCAGCACCAGCTCTTCGACGGCGGTAACGCCATGCAGACCCCGGCCGGCCGCGCCTCGGGCCTCGGCCGCCAGGGCCGGCCCCCCGCCGGCGCCTTCGGCCCGCCCGGCAGCGGCGACGCCAACGGCTACGGGTACTCCCCCGACCAGGGCAAGGGCGGCGGCGCGTACGGCACCTTCGGCGAAGCCGAGGCCTACACCGCCGACCCCGGCTACGAGGACACGTACGACCACCCCCGCAGGCGCCGCAGCAAAGGGCGCAAGTGGACCACGCGTACGCTGACCCTGCTCATCGTCGCCGGTGTCGTCGGCGGTGGCCTCTACGCCGGCTGGCGCTGGACCCAGACCCAGTTCTACGTGGGCGTGAAGGGCGAGCACGTCGCGCTCTTCCGCGGGATCAGCCCGAAGCTGGGGCCGCTGGAGCTCTCCAAGGTGGAGACCGATCGCCCCGACATCGAACTGAAGTACCTGCCGCCCTTCAAGCGGAAGCTGGTCGAGGCCACCATCAGCGAGAACAGCTTCGACGCGGCGCGCAAGAAGCTCGATGATCTCGGCGTCCAGACGTCCGCCTGCAAGAAGGACGAGGAACGTCGCAAGGCCGAGGCGAACAGCCAGACGCCCGCCCCCAGCCTGACTCCCGAGGAGCAGGCACTGGTCGGGCTGTGCGGCAAGTAGTAGACATACGCGGGCGCAGGGGGCCTGCCACACCATGAGCGTAGTCACCAACACCACCACGATCGGCGCCATCGAGCTGCCGAGCAGGCGGAACACCGAGCTCCTCCTGCTCGGCTTCGCCGTGCTCATCCCGATGTTCGCCTACGCCAACGTGGGCCTCGCGATCAACGGCTCCCTGCCCCCCGGCATGGTGCTCTACGGCCTCGGCCTCGGCGCCCTCGCCGGGATCGCACACCTCGTCGTGCGCCGGTACGCCAAGTACGCCGACCCGCTGCTGCTCCCCCTCGCCACGCTCCTCAACGGGCTCGGCCTCGTCCTGATCTGGCGCCTGGACCAGTCCGAGCGCCTGCAGAACCTGGCGAAGCGGGCCTTCGGCGGGTTCTCCCCCTCCGCGCCCCGCCAGATGATGTACACGGCGGTCGCCATCGCCCTGTTCGCCGCCGTCCTGCTGGTCCTCAAGGACCACCGCGTCCTGCAGCGGTTCACGTACATCTCCATGGCCGGCGCCCTGGTCCTGCTGATCCTGCCCGTCATCCCGGGCCTCGGCGCCGACGTCTTCGGCGCCAAGATCTGGATCAGCGTCGGCGGCTTCTCCATCCAGCCCGGTGAGTTCGCGAAGATCGTCATCGCGATCTTCTTCGCCGGCTATCTGATGGTGAAGCGGGACGCGCTGGCGCTGGCCAGCCGCCGCTTCATGGGCCTCTACCTGCCGCGTGGCCGTGACCTCGGCCCGATCCTGATGATCTGGGCGATGAGCCTGCTCGTCCTCGTCTTCGAGAACGACCTCGGCACCTCGCTGCTCTTCTTCGGCATGTTCGTGATCATGCTGTACGTGGCCACCGAGCGCACCAGCTGGATCGTCATCGGCCTGCTGATGTCGGTGGGCGGCGCGGTGGTCGTCGGCACCTTCGCCAGCCACGTCCAGGCCCGTGTCAACGCCTGGCTGGACCCCTTCGCCTGCTACACCACCTCGGGCGCCTGCGAGCAGGTCGGCCAGTCGATCATGAGCTTCGGTTCCGGCGGGGTCCTCGGCGCCGGCTGGGGCCAGGGCAACTCCGACCTGATCGGCTTCGCGGCCAACTCCGACTTCATCTTCTCCACCGTCGGCGAAGAACTCGGCCTCGCCGGAGTGATGGCCTTCCTCCTGCTCTACGGGCTCATCATCGAGCGCGGTGTGCGCACCGCGCTCGCCGCCCGCGACCCCTTCGGCAAGCTCTTCGCCATCGGCCTCTCCGGCGCCTTCGCGCTCCAGATCTTCGTGGTCGCCGGTGGAGTCATGGGTCTCATCCCCCTCACCGGCATGACGATGCCCTTCCTCGCCTCCGGCGGTTCCTCCGTCCTGGCGAACTGGATCCTCATCGCCATCCTCATCCGGATCAGCGACACCGCACGCCGCCCCGCACCGGCCCCCGCCCCGTCCCCCGACTCCGAGATGACCCAGGTGGTCCGTCCGTCATGAACAAGCCCCTGCGCCGCATCTCGCTGTTCTGCGGGCTGCTCGTCCTCGCCCTGCTGATCCGTACCAACTGGCTGCAGTACGTGCAGGCGGAGGAGCTCAGCACGCGCAAGGAGAACCGCCGGGTCCAGATCGCCCAGTACGCGACCGAGCGCGGCAACATCATCGTCAAGGGCGACCCGATCACCGGCTCCAAGGTGACCGACGGCAGCGACTACAAGTTCAAGCGGACCTACACGAACGGTGAGCTCTGGGCTCCCGTGACCGGGTACGCCTCCCAGGCCTTCGGCTCCACCCAGCTGGAGTCCCTCGAGGACGGCATCCTCACCGGCAACGACGACCGGCTGTTCTTCGACCGCACCATCGGCATGTTCACCGGGGAGAAGAAGCAGGGCGGCAACGTCGTCACCACGCTCAACCCCGAGGCCCAGAAGGCCGCCTTCGAGGCGCTGGGCACGAAGAAGGGCGCCGTCGCGGCCATCGACCCGCGCACCGGCGCGATCCTGGCCCTGGTCTCCACGCCCTCGTACGACCCCTCGCGCTTCGCGGGCAACTCCAAGGACGACGAGAAGGCCTGGGTCGAGCTGAAGGACAGCGAGGACAAGAACCTCGTGAACCGCGCCCTGCGCGAGACGTACCCGCCGGGCTCCACCTTCAAGGTGGTCACCGCGGCGGCCGCCCTCGAACACGGCGTCGTCCAGGACATCAACGCCCCGACGGACACCCCGGACCCGTACTTCCTGCCCGGCACCAAGACCGAGATGATCAACCACGCCAAGGGCTGCGAGAAGGCGAGCCTCAACGAGGCGCTGCGCATCTCCTGCAACTCCGTCTTCGCGAACATGGGCGACAAGGTCACCCGCGACAAGATGGTGGAGACCTCGGAGAAGTTCGGCTTCAACAACGACAAGATCGACGTTCCGGTCCGCGCGTTCGCCAGCATCTACGACAAGAAGATGGGCAAGGACGGCAACGCCCAGAGCTCCATCGGTCAGTTCAACACCGCCGCCACCCCGCTGCAGATGGCCATGGTCACGGCCGCGATCGCGAACGACGGCAAGCTGATGAAGCCGTACATGGTCGACATGCTCCAGGCTCCCAACCTGGACGTCATCGAGAAGCACGAGCCGCAGGAGATGAGCCGGCCGCTCTCCGCCGCCAACGCGGAGAAGGTGCAGCAGATGATGGTCAACGTCGTCGCGAACGGCACCGGCTCCAAGGCCAAGATGAACGGCGTGACGGTCGGCGGCAAGACCGGTACGGCGCAGCACGGCGAGGGCAACAAGAAGCGCCCGTACGCCTGGTTCATCTCCTACGCCGAGACCCCGGACAAGGCCTCGCCCGTCGCCGTCGCCGTCGTGATCGAGGACAGCGAGGCGGACCGCGAGGACATCAGCGGTGGCGGTCTGGCCGCTCCCGTCGCCAAGGCGGTCATGGAAGCGGTGCTGAAGAGCCAGGGATGACCGAGGGATCACGGCCGGGTTCCAGTGACTCAGATCACAGAATTCCGGCCGGGTCCGAGCGTACGGTACCGGTCCAGTATCAGCCTGTGGCCACGAACCGATCACGGACGATCGGCCGGTAGCCTTTGCGCGAACAGCACACCGCCGGACCACACACAGGTGCGGTCGGGACTGACGGAGAGGGCTGCAACGTTATGGAAGAGCCGCGTCGCCTCGGCGGCCGGTACGAGCTGAGCCACGTGCTCGGCCGTGGTGGCATGGCCGAGGTGTACCTCGCCCACGACACCCGGCTCGGCCGTACCGTCGCCGTCAAGACCCTGCGTGCCGATCTCGCCCGTGATCCGTCCTTCCAGGCCCGGTTCCGGCGCGAGGCCCAGTCGGCCGCGTCGCTGAACCACCCGGCGATCGTCGCGGTCTACGACACCGGCGAGGACTACGTCGACAACATCTCCATCCCGTACATCGTGATGGAGTACGTCGACGGTTCCACGCTGCGCGAGCTGCTGCACTCGGGCCGCAAGCTGCTGCCCGAACGCACGCTGGAGATGTGCATCGGCATCCTCCAGGCCCTGGAGTACTCGCACCGCGCCGGCATCGTGCACCGCGACATCAAGCCCGCCAACGTGATGCTGACCCGTACCGGCCAGGTCAAGGTCATGGACTTCGGCATCGCCCGCGCCATGGGCGACTCCGGCATGACCATGACGCAGACGGCCGCCGTCATCGGCACCGCCCAGTACCTCTCGCCCGAGCAGGCCAAGGGCGAGCAGGTCGACGCGCGCTCCGACCTCTACTCCGCGGGCTGCCTGCTCTACGAGCTCCTCAGCGTCCGGCCCCCGTTCGTCGGCGACTCCCCGGTGGCCGTCGCCTACCAGCACGTACGGGAAGAGCCGCAGCCGCCGTCGAACTTCGACCCCGAGATCACGCCCGAGATGGACGCCATCGTCCTCAAGGCATTGGTCAAGGACCCCGATTACCGCTACCAGTCGGCCGACGAGATGCGCGCCGACATCGAGGCCTGCCTCGACGGCCAGCCCGTCGCGGCCGCCGCCACCATGGGTGCGGCCGGTGGCTACGGCTACCCCGACCCGGGCAGCGGCTACGGGCACCAGGGCTACGACCAGCCCACCACCGCCCTGCGCACCACCGATCCCGGTGCCCAGACGTCGATGATGCCGCCCATGCCCCCGGGCGACGGCGGATACGGCCACGGCGGCTACGACCAGGGCCCGGGCCGCCGGCAGAAGAAGAGCAAGGCGTCCACCGTCCTGCTCGTCGCTGCGGGCATCCTCGTGCTGGTCGGCGCGATCCTCATCGGTCGTTCCCTCTTCGGCGAGGGCGCCGACAACCGGCCCGCCGTGCCCAAGCTCATCGGCCAGACCTTCGAGGTGGCGCAGAAGAGCGGCGAGAACGTCGGCCTCAAGGTGGTCAAGGGCCAGGACGCACCCTGCGACGACCAGCCCAAGGGCAACGTCTGCAAGCAGGATCCGGCGGCCGACACCAAGGTGGACAACGGATCGACCGTCACGGTGACGATCTCCACGGGCGCGCCCAAGGTGACGGTCATCAACGTGCAGAGCCTCAGCTTCGAGGAGGCCGAGAAGCAGCTCAAGGAGAAGGGCTTCCAGGTCGACCGCAAGCCGCAGGAGTCCGACCGGCCGGCGGGGACCGTCCTGGAGCAGAGTCCGAAGAGCGGCACCGAGGCGGAGCGCAACAGCGTCGTCACGCTGACCGTCGCCAAGGAGATCACCAAGGCCACGGTGCCGGAGCTGCGGGGCAAGAAGAAGGACGAGGCGATCAAGGCCCTCACGGACGCCAAGCTCCGGCTCGGCAGCGTGACGGAGCAAGAGGCTCCCGGAGCCGTTCCCGGCACGGTCATCGGCCAGCAGATCGAGGCGGGCGAGGAGATCGAGGTGGGCAAGACGGTGAACGTCACCATCGCCAAGGCCTCGGCGCAGACCGTGGTGCCCAACTTCAACGGCCTCACCGTGGACCAGTACAAGGACGAGCTGCGGCGCGCGAACCTCCGGCTCGGCATCGTCAGCGGCTCGACGGACGGCAACGCGGTCGTCGTGCGCACGGACCCGCTGCCGGGTACCCCGGTCACCTCGGGCCAGGCCGTGAACGTCATCGCCCTCGGCGGTGGCGGCCAGCAGCAGGGCGGCAACAACAACGGCGGCCTGATCGGCGGCCTGGGCGACAACCGCTGACGCGACCGCCCGGGTGGCCCCGGCCACCGGCACGAGCGAAAGGTCCGGCCTCCTCCCCGTTCCCGGGAAGGAGGCCGGACCTTCGTGCGTCACGCCGCTGTACGGCCGCCTGCGGCCGTATCCGGGACGGGTGGGTCTCCTGGGGCCCAGGAGGCGCCGGCGCCTCCCAGAGGGGCGCTGCGGGGCCCTGACGGCACCGGGGCGAGCGGGTTCCGCGCGCTCAGCGCAGTTCGACCGGCGGGGTCCGCTTCGCGTCCGCCTTCTCGGTGCGGACCAGCTCGCCCCACACGATGTACCGGTACTTCGAGGTGTAGACCGGCGTGCAGGTGGTGAGCGTGATGTACCGGCCGGGGGTGGTCTTCCCCGAGTCCTTGGGGACCGCGTTGATCACGTCGGTGTTGAACTTCGAGGTCTGGCGCAGCTCCGCGAAGACCTTGTAGACGTACCAGGTGTCGCGGGTCTCGAAGACGATCGCGTCGCCGTTCCTCACCTTGTCGATGTTGTGGAACTTCGCCCCGTGGCCGTCCCGGTGCGCGGCGAGCGAGAAGTTGCCCTTCTCGTCCCACGGCAGCGCCGACTTCACCGGCTCGGTGTAGTACCCGGCCACGCCGTCGTCGAGGGTGTCCGGGTCGGTCCCCGCCTTGACGAGCACCTCGCCGTTGCGCATCGCCGGTACGTGCAGGAAGCCGACGCCGTCCTGGGTGTCCAGCGCCCCCGGCCCGGCGGCCTCCGGGGACGGGGCCTGCCACTGCCGGCGGATCTCGTCCCCGCGCGCCGACGCCTGCCGGTCCGCGAGCACGTTCGTCCACCACAGCGAGTAGGCCACGAACAGGCCCAGCACCAGGCCCACGGTGATCAGGACCTCGCCCAGCAGGCTCAGGAATCCCGCGAGCACACTGCGGTTGCCGACGGGCGGGGCCGCGGCGCGGCGGCGGGCACGAGACACTGCTGATTCGTCCTTAACTGGTCAGCGCGGGCGGTGGGCCCTGGCTGCGGGGGCGTTCATCGGTCATCCTGCCCCATACGATCATCCGGTAGGTGCTGGTGAACTCCGGGGTGCAGGTGGTCAGCGTGATGTACCGGCCCGCGGAGGTGAATCCCGAACCCTCCGGCACGGGCTTGATCACCGCCACGTTCGTCGGCGGTGTCTGCGCGAGCGACGAGGTCGTCTCGTACGTGTAGTAGGCGTCCCGGGTCTCGACCACGACGGGATCCCCGGGGACCAGCCGGTTGATGTAGCGGAACGGCTCCCCGTGGGTGTTGCGGTGTCCGGCCAGCGCGAAGTTGCCCTGCTTGTCGGCCGGCATCGCCGTCTTCAGCGCGCCCTCGCCGTAGTGCCCGACCATGCCCTTGTCGAGCACCTTCGGCTTGCTGATCCCCTCCGCCACCGGGACCTTCACGTCCAGCTTCGGGATGTGCAGGATCGCGAAGCCCTGGCCTGGCTCGAAGGCCGTGACGGTCGGTGCGGCGGCCCCGGAGCCGCCGGGATCCCTCTCCCAGTTCTGCCGCAGGGAACCGGCGGCGCCGTCGGCCACCCGCTCCGCCAGCAGGTTCGTGTACCAGAGCTGGTAGGCGACGAACAGCAGCATCACCAGGCCCAGCGTGATGAAGAGCTCTCCACCCAGTCGGCTCGCGACGACCACCGGGCCGCCCGATGCCGGCCGTTTGCGCCGCCGGCCGCCGCGCCTGCGGCTGCTTCGGGCGGCCTGTTTCGCGGCCTCCTGAGCGGCCCTGCGTCGCGCGGCCCGGCCCTGCGTGGGCGCGGACGGCGCGACCGCGGTCACGCGACGGCCTTGCCCACCACCGGGGCCAGCCCCACCGAGCGCTCCACGGCACCCGCGTCACCGCACCGCACCAGCCAGTTGGCGAGCATCCGGTGACCCCACTCGGTCAGCACCGACTCGGGGTGGAACTGCACGCCCTCGACATCGTGCTCCCGATGGCGCAGGCCCATGATGATCCCGTCCTCGGTCCGCGCCGTGACCTCCAGCGCGTCCGGCAGGGTCCCGGGCTCGGCGGCGAGGGAGTGGTAGCGGGTGGCGGTGAACGGCGACGGCAGGCCCTCGAACACGCCGAGCCCCTCGTGGATCACGGGTGAGGTCTTGCCGTGCAGCAGCTCGGGCGCCCGGCCCACGACGCCTCCGTAGGCGACCGCCATCGACTGCATGCCGAGGCACACGCCGAAGACGGGGACGGCCGTGCTCGCGCAGTGGCGGACCATGTCGATGCAGACGCCCGCCTCCTCCGGCGTACCGGGGCCGGGGGACAGCAGCACGCCGTCGAAGCCGTCCTGCGCGTGCGAGAGCTCGACCTCGTCGTTGCGCAGCACCTCGCATTCGGCGCCGAGCTGGTAGAGGTACTGGACCAGGTTGAAGACAAAGCTGTCGTAGTTGTCCACAACCAGAATGCGCGCGCTCACGGAGTGGCTCCCGATCCCTCGTCCACCGTCACATCGTTGAACGGGAGGAGCGGCTCGGCCCACGGGAAGACGTACTGGAACAGCACGAAGACCACCGCGAGGATCAGTACGAGCGAGATCATCGCGCGGACCCACGCGTTTCCCGGCAGGTGCCGCCAGATCCAGCCGTACATGCCGCCCGATTCCTTTTCGTCCACGTTCGTTCAACGCACCGCGGGGGCGGTACGCGAACAGACTAAAGGCAGCGGCCCGAAAGGGTGGGTCACCCGGACAAACCCTCCGGTGCCCCCTGGGCCGCGGGGCGCGTCCCGGTCAGCTCCGCCCAGACGACCAGCCGGTGGCTGTGGCCCCATTCCGGATCGCAGGTCGTCAGGGTCAGATAGCGGCCGGGCGCCCGGAACGGCGATTTCTCCGGGACCGGGTCGACCACGGCGACATCGGTGGGCAGCGTGCGCAGGGGCGCGGAGCGGAGCGTGTAGGTGTACCAGGTGCTCGCGTCCTTGAGGATCACCACGTCGCCCGGGCGCAGGCGCGGGAAGTCCTTGAAGGGGTCCCCGTAGGTGCGCCGGTGGCCGGCCACCGAGAAGTTCCCGACCGCTCCCAGGGGGGCGGTGGCGGCGTAGTGGCCCAGGCCCTTCTTCAGCAGTTCGGGGTCGGTGCCCTCCAGTACGGGCTTGACCCAGTCCCGGCCGAAGCGCGGGACGTACATCTCGGCGAAGGCCCGGCCGGCGGGATGCCGCTCGGGCGGCGCGGTCGGCGGCCGGGATGCCGGCGGGGGCTGCGAGGGGGCTTGCGAG
Source organism: Streptomyces virginiae (assembly GCF_041432505.1). Lineage (GTDB taxonomy): Bacteria > Actinomycetota > Actinomycetes > Streptomycetales > Streptomycetaceae > Streptomyces > Streptomyces virginiae_A. The sequence goes on along the minus strand of NZ_CP107871.1, from coordinate 4,490,199 downwards.
GGGGCCTGCGACGGCGTGGGCAGGGGAGCGGCGGCCGGGGCGGCCGCCCAGCGGTCGCGCATCCGGTCCCTCTCCCCGTCCATGGCCCGGTCGGCCTTGACCCCGGTCCACAGCAGGACGTAGGCGACGAAGAGCACGATGAGGGTGCCCGCCGTCAGGCACACCTCGCTGAACGTCCGTACCACCAGGCGCAGTACGACGTCAGGACGGACCCGATCACGGGGTGGGCGCCACCGGCTTCGCATAGTGGAGGTCCACTGTGCCGGAGTAGCCGGGAAGTGTCAGCGCCTTGTGCTCGTCCACTTTCCAGCCGAGCCCGTAGGCGTTCACGTACAGCTGGTAGTTCTGCAGGGCCGGGGAGGCGGCGAGGGCCTTCTTCATCGTGCCCGGGTCACCGACCGCCGAGATCTTGTACGGGGGCGAGTAGACGCGGCCCTGGAGGATCAGGGTGTTGCCCACGCAGCGCACCGCGCTGGTGGAGATCAGCCGCTGGTCCATGACCTGGATGCCCTGGGCACCGCCGCGCCACAGGGCGTTGACCACGGCCTGCAGGTCCTGCTGGTGGATCACCAGGTCGTTGGGCTGCGGCTCGGGCACGTTGGGGATACGGGCGGTGGCGTTCGGCGGGGCGTCGTTGAGGGTGACCGTCAGGCCCTTGCCGGTCAGCTCCTCGGTGCCGGAGGCGGCGCGCAGGGCGGCCAGCTTGGCGTCCTCGGCCTTGGTGCTGCCGTCGTCACGCTCCGCGAGGGTGTCCACCCGTCCGCGTACGGCCGCGGTGCTCTGTTCCAGCTCCGCGTTGTCCTGGCTGCGCTCCTTGATGAGGTCCGACAGCTTCAGGAGTGAGGCATCCGTCCGGATGTTCGTACCCTTGGAGGTGTTGAAACTGGTGACGAAGAGCAGCCCGGCCAGGGCGAAGACGGCGGCCGTCAGCAGCCGGACCGGCCTGGCCCGGCGACGGGGACCCGCGGAGGAGTCGTCTGAATTGCTCAACGTACCCTTCTCCTTCAACGCCACAGGTCCACTACGCTAACGGACGCCCGGGGCAGGCAAGGTCCCCAGCGCATCGACAGGAGAGCCCCTCGTGCCGAAGTCACGTATCCGCAAGAAGGACGACTACACGCCGCCGCCGACCCGGCAGCCGCAGAACATCCGGCTGACGAATCGCAGCTGGGTCGCCCCGGTCATGCTGGCGTTCTTCCTGATCGGACTCGCGTGGATCGTCGTGTTCTACGTGACCGAGACCCAGCTGCCGATCGAGTCGCTGGGCAATTGGAACATTGTGGTCGGTTTCGGCTTCATCGCTGCCGGATTCGGCGTATCCACGCAGTGGAAGTAGCACCCGAAAGCCCCTGAGGGAAGCTCTCCCCATGAGTTATCCACAGCGTCATCCACACCTGAGGAAAAGACAGAAGATCTGTGGATAACTCTGTGGAGAGTTGACGCCGGTGTGATCAGGTGAGTTCCGCGGTGCGGATCAGGATCAGCATCGCGGCCAGCAGGAAGGCCACCGCGCAGGTGCCCCATTGGACGAGCGCGCGATGCCGGCCGGCGGTGGGCATGAGCATGCCCAGACCCACCAGCGCTCCGGTGACCAGGCCACCCACATGGGCCTGCCAGGACACCGTGAGCGCGCCACCGAGCGGTACGAAGGTCAGCACCAGCATCAGCACGACCATGACGATCACCGGCCGCATCTCGTAGCGCAGCCGCTTCGCCAGGACGACGGTCGCGCCCAGCAGGCCGAAGACCGCCCCGGAGGCACCGAGGGTCGGAACGTTCGGCTCGCTCAGCAGATAGACCAGCGCGCTGCCGCCGAGCCCCGAGAGCAGGAAGACCGCGAGATAGCGGACCCGGCCCAGCGCCGCCTCCAGCGGCCCGCCGATCACCCACAGGCCGATCATGTTGCCGATGATGTGCCACCACTCGATGTGCAGGAACACCGAGGTCAACAGCCGGTGGTACTCGCCTGTGGAAACTCCCCGGATCGGCCCGACGAGGTACTCGAACTCCCGGTACCGGCCGATCAGCTCCATCCCGACCGCGAGCGCCGGGTCGGCGAGCACCGCGAGGAACACCAGGACGTTGATCCCGATGAGGATCTTGGTGACCAGATGGGGATCGGCGGCGACCACCCCGCCCGCGATGGTGCGCGGCGCGTTCGCGGTCGGCCGGTGCCCGGTGCCGGAGCCCGCCTGGACGCATTCGGGGCACTGGAAGCCGACCGAGGCGCTGATCATGCACTCGGGGCAGATGGGACGCTCGCAGCGGGTGCAGCTGATCCCCGTGTCGCGGTCCGGGTGGCGGTAGCAGCCCGGCAGACGGTCGGTGTCCATCGGTTCCCTCGGTCAGCGGCGAGGCGGGGCTGCCCCGCCGGTACGTATCCAGTACGGACGGGCGGGGCCGGAAGGTTCCCGGGCGTCAGCGCTTCTCGACGACCACGGACTGGATGATCACGTCGTCCAGGGGGCGCTCGGTGCGCGGGTTGGTGGGGCCGGCGGCGATGGCCTGCACCACCTTCTGGCTGGCCGGGTCGGTGACCTCGCCGAAGATGGTGTGCTTGCGCGTCAGCCAGGCGGTGGGCGCGACGGTGATGAAGAACTGCGAGCCGTTGGTGCCCGGGCCCGCGTTGGCCATGGCGAGCAGGAAGGGCTTGGTGAAGGCCAGGTCGGGGTGGAACTCGTCCGCGAACCGGTAGCCGGGGCCGCCGGTGCCGTTGCCGAGCGGGTCGCCGCCCTGGATCATGAAGCCGCTGATGACACGGTGGAAGACGGTGCCGTCGTACAGCGGGTCCGTGGTCTTCTGGCCGTCGGTGGGGCGGGTCCATTCCCGGGCGCCCGTGGCGAGCTCGACGAAGTTCCTGACGGTCTTCGGGGCGAAGTTCTCCAGCAGCTCGATCTCGATGTCGCCGTGGTTCGTCTTCAGGGTGGCGTAGAGCTTCTCGGCCACGGATCTGCCTTCCATAGTCATCACTGTCGGTCCAGATGGTCGCACGGAGCGCTCCGCGGCACTGAAATCCTCCACCCGTATGCCCTGTCACGCATGCCTGTCCGCGATATGGCAGGCATGATCCGACAAAGGGTGGAAAGGTGAACTGTGTCCGCCACCGAGGAGGAGGATCCCGTGACCGGCAAGGAGAGCATGCGCCTGGCAGCCGAGAGCGCCAGGGAGAGTGTGCGGCACGCGACGGAAGTGGTGGCACCGTACGCGGAATCCGCCAAGGAAGCCGCGGTGCACTACGCCCAGGAAGCGAACGAGCGGCTGGCACCCAAGGTGTCGTACGCGGCGACCAGCGCCGCCCAGCACGCCCGTTCGACCTACGACTGCCATCTGCATCCCCGGCTCAAGGCGGCGCGGGCCCATGTGCCGCCGCCCGTCGACCGGGCGGCGACGCAGGCGCGCCGGGCGGCACGGCAGGCCGCCGAATACACCCAGCCGAAGATCGAGAGCGCGATCGCGGCCGCCACACCGGTGGCCGAGGAGGCCGCGTCCCGGTCGACGGCCGCCATCGCGGCGCTGCGCGGCCAGGTGACCGCCAAGGAAGTGCAGAAGCTGGTGCGACGTCATCACCGACGCGAGCGCAACGGAAAGATCCTGCGCGGTGTCGCACTGGTCGGCGTACTGGCGGCGGCCGCCTTCGCGGCGTGGAAGTGGTGGGACCAGCAGTCGAATCCGGACTGGCTCGTCGAACCGCCGGCGGCCACCGAGCTGTCGGCGCGCGACGCGGCGCCGACCGGCTTCGACGAGGAGCTGGCCGAGAAGGAGCGCGAGGCCGAATCGGGCCCCGACGACAGGCAACTCTGAACGGCGCACGGGAAGGGGCCCGGATCCTGTCACCAGGATCCGGGCCCCTTCCGCATCCGCGGGGCGTCAGCCGGGGAGGGTGAGCACCGTGCCCGGACGGATGAGGTCGGGATTGGGGCCGACGGCTCCCCTGTTCATCGCGTAGACCTCACGCCAGCGGGCCTCGTTGCCCAGTTCCTTACGGGCGATCGCGGGGAGCGAGTCGCCGGCCCGGACGGTGTACGTGCGCTTCTTGGCGGCGGACCCGGGCCCCCGCGTCGGGGCCGCCGGTACCGCCTTGTGCGCGGCCGAGTGCGGGGTCGGCGTGTGCATGGCGCCCGGCGCGGCGGGGGAGAAGGCCCCGGGCTTGGGCATCGCGGTCGGCCGGGGGGCGGCGGGCACCGCCTTGTGCGCCGCGGACGTGGGGGTCGGGGTCGCGGGGACGGGCCTGGGCGGCGCCGCCGCGGCCATGCGCTCGGCGGTGGCCCGGGTGGCCGACGCGGCGTCGGCCGCCGACCCCGCGGGCGGCCTCCGCGTCTCGCCCGCCTGCTGCTGCACCTGCTCCTTCGCCTTCTCGGTGGCGTCGTGCGCCTTGTGTTTGTCGGACTTCAGGAAGTCGAAGAGTCCCATGTCTGTACGCCTCCGGCGTGCTGGTCCCCCCTGGGATCGTGCCCTTCTTCCACTGTCCTGCACCGGGCGTCCGAAGGCCCTGCGACGGGGCCGTCCGGGGGACGCGCCGGCCGGGCCCCGAACCGGGCGGGAACGCGGCGGGAAGGGACCGGGAAGGCCCGGCGACACCATCGTGGGACACGATGGAGGAGATTTCTGTGATCATCAGACAGTCCGCGGAGCGGGTAGTGCTGGTCAGGCCCGGACCCGGGCTCGTGCGTGCCGCGCTCGTGGCGGGCCTGGACGTCTGGGTGGTGTCCGATCCCGGACCCCACCCACCGAACGCGCGGCTTCCCGCCGAGCTGCCCCCGCAACGGCTCCTCCGGGTGGACTTCGACGACACGGACGCACTGCGCGCCGTACTGACGGACACCGTCCGGCGGCACGGGATCGGCCAGGTCCTCCACCTCACGAGCGATCTGGAGAAGGGTCTCGGCAGCGGGGCCGCGGCCGCCGCCGAGGAGGTGGTGCGAGAGCTGTCCGCCGACAGCGGGAAACCGGCCCGCACCCTGCCGGACGCGGTCACGATCCGGCGGATCCTCAACGAGAGCCGGACCTCCGCGGTACGGGCCCACGAGGCCCGGTCCGTCACCGAGGCCTGCTCGCTGGCCGAGGACTTCCCGCTCCCCGTGGTCATCAAGTCGGCAGACAGATCCGGGTGTTGGTGGACCGTTCCGGTGCACGACCGTCCCGCGCTCGCCCGGTGGGCCGAACAGGCCGTCACCGCACGGCACTCGGCCCCTTATCTCGTCGAAGAGCTTCTGACCGGATCCAAGTTCAGGGTGGAGACGCTGACCGTCGACGGCATGCACCTCGTCGCCGACATCGCACCCGAGGGAACGGCGGCGCCGCTCCACGACGCGGAGCAGGCCCAGATCCGCGCGACGGTCCGCGCCCTGCTGGATCTCGCCGGGTACGAATCGGGCACCACGCGGACGGATGTGCTGGTCGGCGCGCGGGGATCACGTATCGCGGCGGCCACGGAACCGGACCGGGAACAGGCCGGGAACAGGCGTTCCCGCAGTACGACCACGGGCGGTATCGAGAGGGGAACGGACCGGTAAGACCCTCGGCCACTCTTTGGTCTGTCGAGAGCGGCCACCGCACCACACGGGAGCCGCACCGGGTACACACCAGGGGGTTCAAGACATGCGCAGCAAGCTGGCGGGCCTGATCGGAATCATCGCGGCGGCTCTGGCGATCGGAGTCGGTGTGACGGTCAGCAGCCCGGTGGACACCGGTCAGCCCTCCGGCTACCAGGTCCTCGCGGACGACAAGGGCCCCGGGGTCGCCTCCCCGGCCCCGACGCCGGTCCCGTCCCCCCGCTAGCCCTGCCGCTCGCCGCGCGACGGGAAGTGCCCCGCACCGGATTCCGGTGCGGGGCACTTCCCGTCGCGCGACGCTCAGCCGCTCAGCCGCTCAGCCGCTCAGCCGCTCGGTCGCTCTGCCGCTCAGTACGCCCGGCGGTGCGCCGGCAGACCCATGAAGTCGAATAACCCCTCGGCGGCCACCCGGTACCCGGCCGCGGCCGAAAGATCCCCGAGCGCCTCGGCCGCATGGACCATGCCCACCAGCGCGGACGCCTCCTCGGCGCGGAAGCTCATCGGCTCCGCGAGCTTGTGGGCGTGCGCGTGCAGGTCGAGCGCCACCTCGTGCTCCCCCCACGCCCGGTGGAGCCGGCCGAGCACGTTCTCCACCTTGGCGAGCCGGATCGGGGCGCCGCTGGTGCGGCCCAGGGACAGGGAGCGCTCGGCGAACGCGCGGGCCTGCGCGGCGTCGCCCCGCTCGTGCGCGACCTGGGCGGACAACGCCAGCACCAGGGCCACGTCACCCGGCGACCTGGTCTCGTCGCACAGGTCGCGGGCGCGTTTGAGGCCGGCGTCGGCGTCCGCGTACTCCCCGAGCCCCACCTGCGCGAAGGCCAGGTCGGCCAAGGCCATGATCTCGTTGCTGCGGTAGCCGAGGTCGCGGTCGATCTCGATCGCCCGGCGGGCGGCCGCGGCCGCCTCCGGATAGCGGCCCCACCGCTCGTACAGCGTGCTGAGGGTGGTCAGGCTCTCCGACTCCGCGCGCAGATTGCCCAGTTCCCGGGCCGCCGTCACGGACCGCTCCAGCAGGGGGAGGGCCTCCCCGTACCTCCCGAGCATCGACAGCAGCAGCCCGATGGTCGATTCGCTGTTCGCCTCGGTGTGCCGGTCCCCGGCGCGGACCGCGGTGTCGCGCGCCTCACGGGCGACCTCCAGCCCCTCCTCGAAGCGGCCCAGCTTCCAGCAGGCCGCGCCCAGATTCGCCAGGCTGATGCCGAGGAGCGCCGGATCGTCGAGTCGGCGGGCCGCCGCCACCGCGAGGTGGCCGACGCTCCAGAACTCGTCGAGCTGCCCGTGCGAGTGCAGGTGGAAGCCGATGTTGCGGCTCAGGCAGGCCGCGTACCGGTCGTGGCCGGACCGCTCGGCCAGGGACACGGCCGCCAGCAGGCCCGCCTGCTCCCGGTCGAACCAGCTCACGGCCTGCTCGGCGTCCCGGAAGCGCGGGCGTTCGCCCTGGTACGGCGAGATGCCGGTGGGGCGGCGCTCACGGCCTGGGAACAGCATCTCGCAGGCCGCGTCCGAGGTCGTCATGTAGTAGCTGAGCAGCCGCTCGACCGCCGCCGCGTCGTCGTCCGCCGTTGCCGGACCCCGCAGGCTCTGGGCGAAACTGCGCACCAGGTCGTGGAAGGTGTAGAGGCCGATGTCGGGCTGCTGGACCAGATGCACGTCGAGCAGGAACTCCAGGGCGTCCTCGGCGTCCCGGACGGTCGTCCCGAGGAGCGCCGCCGCCGAATGGACATCGGTCCCGGCGCACGGGTACAGGCTGAGGATGCGGAACGCGGTCCGGTACTCCTCGTCCATCGCCAGGTAGGACAGGCGCAGCGTCGCCGCGACGCTGCGCTCCCCCGAACTCAGCTCATCCATCCGGCGCTTCTCGTCGCGCAGCCGCTCGACCAGGTAACGCACCGTCCAGCGCGGCCTGTTGCGCAGTCGGGCGGTCGCGATCCGCAGCGCCAGCGGCAGGTGCCCGCACAGTTCGGCCAGTTCGGCGGAGGCCCCCGGCTCGGCCGCCACCCGGGTGGCCCCGAGGGTCTCCGCCATCAGGCTGGTGCTGTCCTCGGGCTCCATCATCCCGATCGACACCCACTCGACCCCGTCGAGGTCCAGCAGCCGGCCGCGGCTGGTGATCAGGGCGAGGGAGCCGGGCGAAGCCGGCAGCAGCGGCCTGATCTGCGCCGCGTCGACCGCGTTGTCGAACAGGAGCAGCATCCGCCGGCCGTCCAGCTTGGAGCGCCACACGGCGGTGCGCCCCTCCAGGTCCTCGGGAATCCGGTCGCCCGGCGTACCGAGGGTCCGCAGCAGCCCGTCGAGCGCGGCGGCCGGCGTCACGGGCTCGCGGCCCGGGGTGAATCCGTGCAGGTCGATGTGGAGCTGCCCGTCGGGATACCGGTCGGCCAGCCGGTGCGCGGCGCGCACCGCCAGGGTGGTCTTGCCCATGCCGCCCATGCCGTCGATGGCCACGATCCGGGCGTAGCGCTCGCTGCCGCGGCCCTCGTCCTGCACGTAGTCGAAGAGCTCGGCCAGCTCCTTGGCGCGGCCGGTGAAGTCGGGCAGGTCGTAGGGCAGGGTGCACGGGGCGTCGACCGGCGTGGTGCGCGTCCCCGGCTCCCCTTCCCGGTCCGCCTCGGTACGGGCCGGGGCCTCGGGCGCCGCGCCCTCGGACGCCTCGGTCACGGCAGGGTCCGGTTCGGGTGCCGGATCCGCGGCGGCCGCCGGTTCGGGCACCGGACGTACGGGCGCCACCGTGACCGGCGCCGGTCGTTCGGGCGCGGCCAGCTCGGGGCTGTCCCGCAGGATCGCCTCGTACAGCTTGGCCAGCCGGGGGCCGGGGTCGATCCCGAGCTCGTCCACGAGCAGCTCGCGGACCTCCCCGTACTCCTTGAGCGCCTCGGCCTGTCGCCCGGAGCGGTACAGGGCGAGCATCAGCTGGCCGCGCAGCGTCTCCCGCAGCGGGTGCTGGGTGATCAGGGCGCGCAGGCCCGAGATGAGCTCGCCGCTCTCGCCCAGGGCGAGGCACAGGTCGAAGAACTGTTCGGCGGCGGCCAGCCGGCGTTCCTCCAGCGCGGTCGCCGCGGCCTCGATGATCGGTCCACCGGTGCCGGACAGCACCGACCCCCGCCACAGCGCGAGCGCGGACCGCAGTGCCTCGGCGGCCGCGGACCGCTCGCCTTCGCGCAGGGCCTGGCCCGCCGCCCTGGTCAGGGCGTCGAACTCCAGCAGGTCGACCTGGTCGTCCGCCACCACCACGCGGTATCCCGGCCCGTCGGTGGCGATCACCTCGGTGCCGGTGGGTACGCGCCGCCGCAGGTCGGCGACCGCCTTGCGGACCTGGTGCGCCGCGGTCACCGGCGGGTCCTTCTCCCAGGTCGCCTCGACGAGGCGGGCCACGGGCACCACCCGACCCGCTTCGAGGAGCAACATGCACAGGACCCGTTCCTGTATCGCTCCCCCCAACCTCAGTCGTACCTCGCCGAACCATCCCTCAAGCGATCCGAGCACGTTGAAGCGCAGCCTGCCCCCCGCAGGATTCGCGCCACGTCTCTCCCCGGACTCCGCATCCGCCCCCGGCATCGGACATCCACCCCCAAAGAACAAGACCCCTGGCCAGGCCATGTCAACCGGATCATAGGGGTTCCCCCTTGCACGCGGTAAGCATCCGGTAGCAGATCAGGAAGGGCGACACGGACAGTTCATGGGCGGCCCGGAGCAGGCAGCACACGGAGCGAGTACCGAAGGAGCAGGCTGTGGGAAGACTGGAGAGACCACTGGCCCCCGATGCCGGACCAGTCACCGCGTTCGCCCGGGAATTGCGCAGGTTGCGGACCGCGGCCGGCAGCCCCGGATACCGTGACATGGCCACCCGTGCCATGTTCTCCGCGTCCGTGCTCTCCGACGCGGCCGCCGGTTACCGCCTCCCCACCCTTCAGGTGGCCCTCGCCTTCGCCGAGGCCTGCGGCGGAGACCGCGCCAGCTGGGAGCGCCGCTGGCACGAGGCGGCACGCGCCGACGGGGACGACGGGAGTGCCCGTCCGGCGGTCAAGGCGGTGCAGCAGCACCAGGAGAACGAGCTGCGGGCGGCCGACGTACGCGCCGTTCTGCCGCCGCCCTCACAGCTGCCGATGGAGGCTCATCCCCTGGTGGGACGGCGTGAGCTGCTCCAGCGGGCCCGCGCGCTCACCGCCCCCTCGCCGGACGGACAGCGCCTCGCGGCGCCGCTGGTGATCAGCGGTCAGGTGGGCGTGGGCAAGACCGCCTTCGCCCTGCGGCTCGCCCACGAACTCGCCGTGAACCTGCCCGACGGGCAGCTCTACGCGAACCTCGACCCGGCCGCGGACGGACGCAAGGACGCCGCCGGCATCGCGGGCGGTTTCCTGGAGGCGCTCGGCATCCCCACCGACCGGATCCCGAACGATCCCGGTCAGAGAATTGGCCTGTACCGATCGCTTTTGAACCGCCGCCGGCTGCTCGTGGTGCTCGACGGCGTCCAGCACGAGCGACAGATCCGGGAACTTCTCGTCGCGGCACCCGAGAGCCGCGTCATCATCACCAGCCGATCGCGTCTACTGGGCCTCGACGGAATTGGCCGGATCCGACTCCCCGCACTGGACCGCGACGAGTCGATGGAGCTGCTCGCCCAACTCCTCGGCGGCGACCGGGTCGGTGACGAGCCGCGCGCCTGCCTGCGCCTCGCCGACGCCTGCGGCGACCTGCCGCTGGCGCTCAACCTGGCCGGCCGGCGTATCGCGGCCCGCCCCGAGTGGATGCTGCAGGACTCCGTGTCCGAGCTGCTCGGCGACGGTCCCGGCGGACCGGTCGGCCACCAGGGGCGTGACGGACAGCGGGCACCGGGCCGCTTCCTGGCCCGGCTGCAGATCGGGGACGACGCGCTGAGCACCCGCCTCGACAGCGCCTACCGGCTGCTGACCCCGTGGGCCCGCCTGATGCTGCGCCAGTTCGCCGGCTCCGACAACCCGCCCTCCGTGGACAACGTGGTGTACGAGTCCGCGGACGCCCTCGCCATGCTGGTCGAGCGGTCCGCTCAGCCGGTGGAGGACCTCCTCGAACGGCTCCTCGACGCGGGGCTGCTCGACCACTCGGACCTGCCGGGGCAGTACGGGCTGACGCCGATGGCCCGGGCGTACGCGCTGACGCAGCCGGACCCGACGGAGGAGGACCCGGCCCCGGCGCCGGCGACCGCACGGGGCCAGGCGCACGCGCGGCAGCCGAGGTAGGCCCGACCCCGGCACCGGCCCGGGGAAGGGACGCCGCCGGCCGGCTCAGGCCGCGTGGGTGATCGTGACGTAGAGGTGCTCGTCGAGGATCTTGGCGAGGGACACCCCCGGACGACCGATCTCGGCGCACAGGGCGGCCTCGTCGAGGCCGCCGCTCTCCTGCGACGCCGCACGCGCCCAGCTCCGCCCGAGCTCCAGGTGGCGGGCGAAGGCCGCCCGGTCCCGGGCCCCGTGCAGCCGCTGCGCGATGGCCGCGTCCCACGGCATGACCGAGTCGGGCCGGAGCGCGTACAGCGCCTTGGCCGCGGCGGTCGGACCGAGGCTGCGGCGGCCGATCGGCAGCGCCGCCAGTTCCTCGTAGGCGGCGGCGAGCCCGGCGATCTCCCTCGGGGTGAGCCGGGCCAGCGGCGCGTGCGTGGGTGCGTGCCGCCCCGCCCATGCGGCGAGCCCCGCGCCGAAGGTGTCGGGCTCGCCCTCGCGCGGGTAACGGATGCGGCAGCCCCAGGAGTTCAGCCAGCGGTGCAGGGCGCCGCGGTGCGCGGCGCGCGAGAGGTCCAGCGCATGGCCGGTCTCCTCGCGGAACGCGAGCCAGCTCCGGTCCACGCCCGCGAAACCGTTGAACACCTCCGCCGAGGCCCGCAGTTCGGCCAGGGACGGCGCGGGCGGGAGCGGCGGCGCGGTCGGCGGATCCAGGTGGGCGCGGGCGACCTTGGCGGGTACCACCATCCGCCAGGCCTCGGTGACCAGCTCCGTCAGCTCCTCGGTGCCCAGGGCCGCCAGGTGGGCCTCCACCCAGTGGAAACGCAGGTCGGACGCGCGGGGCAGGAAGAACTTCTCCGGCTCGGCGGCGACGAGCGCCGCCCGCTCCTCCTTGGGGAAGGCGAAGCCCAGCTCGCTCTCGTCCCGGGACAGGGCGAGATAGACGATGCCGCCGATCCGGAACTTCACCCGGTCCCGGATCAGGTGCTCCTCGGTCCTCGGCAGGCTCAGCGCGAGCCGCCGTACGTCGTCCACCGTCGCCACTGCCCGCTCCTTGCGCATCCTGCCGCCGCTCACAGACCCGCGAGCTGCGGGGTGTGGATGTCCAGCGGTGGCCCGTCGAGCGCACCGAGGCCGATCAGGGACGGACTCCTGCCGATCAGCCGGTCGGCCAGCGACCGTGCGATGAGCGGCGCGAACTTGAAGGATGTGCCACCGCAGGCCGCGTACGCGAATCCCGCGCCGCCGAGGGCGACCAGCAGGGGGCCGCCGGTCTCGGCGAAGGACGAGTAGTAGGCGTCCTTGGCCGCGGTGACCCAGGCCGGACCGAAGCCGGGGAGGATGTCCCCGAACTCCTTCTCCAGCTTGCGCTGCCAGTACGGGTCGGTGGCGTGGTCGGTGATCGCGTCCACCTCGCGGCAGGCGGTCGCCGAGGTCAGTTTGAGGGCCGTGCCCGCCACCGGCGGGATCAGCCAGGCTCCGCCCGCGGTGCCGAGGGCCGGTATCGCCGGAGTGGCCGCCCAGGCCGACGACTGCAGCCGGGGCACCCGGCAGTAGAGGAGGGACTGGCGGTACAGGGTCAGCCGCTCGGAGATGCTCGGCGGCAACAGGTCCCGGGACCAGGGGCCCACGGCCATCAGCACCGCGTCGCTCCGCAGCACCCGCCCGTCCACCAGCCGTACGCTGCCGCTCTCGCCGTCGACGGCGGTCACGGCCCGGTGCTCGATCAGCTCGATGCCCCGCTGCCACTTCAGCCAGCCGACGCAGGCGGCGAGGACCCGTTCGGCGAGCAGTACGCCCGCCTCGTCCTCCAGTACCGCGCCGAGGCCGCCGCCCACGTGCAGATGCGGATAGCGGTCGGCCAGACCCGCCGCCGTCAGTTCCCGGGCGTGGCCGCCGGCGTCGGCGAGCATCGCCGCCGCGTCCGTCGCGGCCGCGGGCGGCAGGACGGTGAGGGAGCCGACCTGCTCGTAGAACCGCGTCAGGAACAGTTCCTCCAGTTCGACCCAGCGGTGGTGCGCACGCAGTGCGGCCGCCGTGGTCCGCGGGTCCGCCGGGTGCAGGGCCCGCAGGATCCGGTGCTGGTCGAAAGAGGTGGCTCTGCTGTGCGGGATGGGGCCCTGGTCCACGACCGTGACCTTGTGTCCGTCGAGCACGCACTCGACCGCCGTGAGCAGGGCGATCACTCCGCCACCCACTACCGTCACCCTTGTCGACATCACACACCTCCCTTCAGTTTTCGTTCGGGCCGACGGGTCAGCGCTCGAGGACGATCGTGGTCAGTGCGGCCGCCTTGGCGAGGGACTCCTCGCAGCTCAGGAAGGTGTCTCCGGCGCAGATCAGGTTGGCGTGGCGGCTGAGGTAGCCCTCCGGCGGCAGCAGCAGCCGCGCTCCGGGCGCCACCATCACGTTCGTCTCCAGCAGCCCCGGTACGTCCGAGGTCGCGGGTACGTCGACCGAGCGGACGATGCCGTTCTGCGGCGGGTACAGGAAGCGGATCCCCACGGTGCGGGACTCGGTCGGGTCCCACGTGGGGCGGACGCCCGCGGCCACGTCCGCGGCCAGTTCCCCGGGCTCCACGCCGGTGGCGAGGCTGCCGAGGTAGGGGATGAGGTCACCGCCGAGGCGGGCGTTCACCTCGATGATCACCGGGCCGCGGGTGGTGAGCTTCACCTCCGTGTGGGTGATCCCGTAGCCGATGCCCAGTTCCCGGTGGGCGGACCGCAGGACGCGCAGGAGCTCCTCGTCGGCGAGCAGCGGGTCGGTGGCGCTGACCACGTGCCCGGTCTCCTCGAAGTAGGGCGCGAGGCCCACTTCCTTGTGCGCGAGGAAGAGCGGGGTCCACTCCCCGTCGAAGACCACTCCGTCGATGCTGATCTCGGGGCCCATGACGCACTCCTCGACCAGCACCCCGCCCTCGTAGTCGCTGTTCCCGCCGCGGCTCGCGGCGTCGGCGACCTCGAAGGCGGCGCGGATGCCGGCCGCGTCGTCGACCCGGATGACGCCGATGCTCGCACCCATGCCACGGGGCTTGAGGACGACGGGGTAGCCGAAGGAGTCGGCCGTGGCGAGGGCGGTGTCGGCGTCGGTCACGTAGGCGAAGTGCGGCTGGGGAAGGCCCGCGGCGGTCAGCAGCTGCCGGGTGTTGTGCTTGTTGCGGCAGTTGTCGGCGCCCCGGGAGGTCAGGCCCGGCAGTCCGAGCCGCTCGGCTATGAGGGCGGTGGTCACCACGAGCGTCTCGTCGTAGCTGAACACGCCGACCACGCGGTGCTCGGCGGCCACCGCCTCGGCGGCCTTGATCAGGCCCTCCGTGTCGGGGACCAGGCGTTCGCGGTCCAGCAGTTCCACCGTGGTGGAGCCGCGTACGTACTCCTGCTGCCAGGTCGGGTCCGCGGCGTCCAGGATCCAGATCGGGCGGCGCCGGGCGGCGCCCGCGAGCAGGTACTCGCGGTAGGCCCGCTGTCCGCTGCCGACCAGGATCACCACGCCGTCATCGGTCGTGCGGTCGTCGTCCGTCATCTTCGTCACCTCGCGGAGTGGGTCAGGACCCGGTCGCCGGCCGTCGCGATCGCCGCGAGCTGCGGCTGGGCGATGGCCAGGTAGTCGGGGGTGGACAGGGCCACGGAGCGGTCCAGGCGGGCCGCGTTGAAGTAGATCTCTTCGGTGAGGATCAGGCCCTCGTCGACGACGAGGTGCAGATCGGGGTGGAAGCTGAGCGGCATCACCGTGCCGCAGACGCTGCCGGCCAGGCGCTCGGCGATCTCGGGGGTGGCGAAGGCCGTCCGCCCGCCGCCGAAGAGCGCGCCGACCGCCTCCAGGTCGACCTGCCGGTCGCCGGGAACCACCGCGAGGACGTACTTGCCGACCCGCTTGGTGATGCTCACGCGGACGACGATGCACTTGGCGGCCTGGTCCAGCGGGTGGCCGCGCAGGACGCTCGCCAGGTCGGTGCGGCCCTCGGCCGGATGGTCGATCAGCCGGTAGCGCGCCTGATTGCTGTCGAGGAGGCCGATGAGTCGCTGGTACATCAGAGCACCTCGCCGACGTAGTACCAGTCCTCGGGGTTGATCAGTCCGAAGGGGTTGATCGGAGCCACGCCCTTCAGGTCCTTGGCCACTTCCAACAGGCGGAAGGGGAAGTTGGGCATCCAGATGACCGGGACCTGCTGCGCGATGTGGTCCTGGTAGGCGTACAGGTCGGCGAGGTCGTCGCTGACCACGGTGCGGGCGATGAGCTCGTCCGCCTTGGGGTCGCTGTAGCTGCCGAAGTTCACCGAGGAGCCGGTCGAGTAGAGCGCCTCTCCGGTCGGGTAGAAGCCGGGGCCGTAACCCCAGCCGCCGTTCCAGTCGCTGAACTCCCACAGGCACGGGCTGTCGGGGCCCGGGGTGCAGGTGGTGTCCTCCAGGACCAGGACGCTCGCCTCGACCTCGGTCAGCACGATCTCGATGCCGGCCTCGGCGGCGTCGGCGGCGAACTTGCGCATGACCGCGGTCAGGGTCTCGTGTCCCTGGGCGTACCGCATCGAGAACCGCAGCGGGGTGCCGGTGGGGATGCCCTCGCCGGCCTCTCCTGGGCCGGTGCCCTCGCGGACGCAGAGCGCCGGGGTGGTGCTGGTGTCCCAGCCGTTCTCGGTCAGGAAGGCGCGGGCCGCCTCGACGTCGAAGGGGTACGGGTCCTCGTGCGCGGCGGGTGAGAGCAGCGGGCTGTCCGGCAGGGCCGGGATGGGCCCGGTGGTCGGGTAGCCGTAGCCCTTGTAGACGTCGCGGATGGCGCCCCGGGAGTCGAGGCAGGACTGCAGGGCCTGACGGAAGTAGAGCTGCTTGAAGATCTTTCCGGCAACGGTGGGGTTGTTGAAGTTGATCGGGAAGTAATGGATTTTGTAAGTGAGTTGGGGGACGAGGTCGTAGTGCTCGACGAGCGGGTTGGGCCCGCCGACCAGCGGGTCCTCGGCCGGCTCGGTGACCTCGTCGAAGGGCAGGAAGCCGATCTGCACGCCGTCTTGGGCCTCGGGGCCGCGGCGGAGCATCTCGTACTGCTCGGTGTCCGAGCCGGTGGGCACCAGCCGGAACTCGTCCAGGTAGGGCTTGTTGGGGCCGCCGTAGCTCTCGTTGGGCACCAGGACGCATTCGCCCGAGGTGCCGTCGATCGTGTAACTGCTCAGCTTCCAGGGGCCGTTGACCACGCTCCAGACGGGGCTGGTGTCCCAGCTCTTGCGCTCGTCGTTGCAGGCCCGCAGGTAGGCGTAGACCGCGGAGGCCTGCGCGGGGTCGTGGGTGGCGTCGGCCGGCCGGTCGTCGGCGGTGCGGTCCCAGGCCTTCGGCAGCGGGGTGATGGTGCTGAACTGGTTCATCAGCACCCAGTTGTGCGAGTAGGCGCGGTCGAAGGTGAAGCTGACCCGGTCCTCGGCGACCTTCTCGTAGCCGGTCAGGTTGTCCGGGAAGAAGCCAGGCGTGTAGCCGCCGAAGCTGTCCTTCTCGGCCTCCAGGAGGTGCATCCACAGCATCACGTTGTCGGCGTCGACGCTCTCGCCGTTCGACCACTTGTAGGGCTTGATCGTGATCGTCGCCGTGCGGCCGTCCTCGCTCCACTCGGGGGGCTCGGCGAGGCTGCGCTCGTAGTCCACCGTGGGCTGGCCGCCGGTGCCGTACCAGTACAGCGGGCGGTACATCAGCGTCTGGAACTCGTGCAGGTTGGCCACCCCGTAGTACTCGCCCGGGGTGAAGGGGAAGATGAAGACCGGGCTGAAGCCGCTGGTGCAGGCCCAGGTCACGCTGCCCCCGCGGAGCGGGGTGGTGGGCGGGGTCATGTCGGTACCTCCTCCAGTGCGGATATGCCGCTGTCCGCGTGGGCTCCGTAGCGCTCCCAGCGCTCGTTGAGCCGGATCCGTCCGTCGTCCAGGAACTCGGGGGTGCTCCAGCATCGCCCGGCGACCACCTCGCCGTCGGCGAGGACCATCGTGTAGGCGAACTCCAGGTTCCCGTCGGGCTCCACGCGCCCGTTGAGCGAGCCCCTGCGGACCTCTCCTCCGTCGAAGTCGGCCCAGAGCAGGTCGCCGTCCTGGCGGTAGTGGCCGACGGGGGCGTCCTCGCCCGCCGGGTAACCGGTGTTGCGGAAACTTCTGCCGTCGTAATCGATCACGGGCGTCGTATCTCCTGAGTGATGCATTTGACCGCGCCACCGGCCTTCAGCAGCTCGGACATGTCCACGGGGTGCGGCTCGAATCCGCGCTCGCGCAACTCCTCGATCAGATGGGTGGCGGTCTCCGTGACCACCACGTTCAGTCCGTCGCTCACCGCGTTCAGGCCGAAGGCATCGGCGTCCTGGCGGGTGGCGAGGATCGCGTCCGGGTAGAGCTCCCGCAGCACCTCCTGGCTCTCCTCGGAGAAGGCGGCCGGGTAGTACGCCACCAGGTCCTCGTCGAGGACGAACAGCGCGGTGTCCAGGTGGTAGAAGCGGGGGTCGGTCAGGGTCAGGCCGACCACCGGCAGGCCGAAGAACTCGGCGAGCTCCTCGTGCGCTCCGGGGTCGCTACGGAATCCCGCGCCGGCCAGGATCCGCCGGCCGGCCGGGGCGAAGTCGCCCTCGCCCTCGTTGA